>DATJVE010000127.1:0-10978 GCA_035501975.1 Pseudolabrys sp. | reverse complement strand
GTGATCACGCGCAAGGCCTTCGGCGGCGCCTATGACGTGATGGCGTCGAAACACGTCGGCGGCGACCTGAACTACGCCTGGCCGACGGCGCAAATTGCCGTCATGGGAGCCAAAGGCGCGGTCGAGATCATCTTCCGCGGCGGCACGGCAGAGGAGATCGCCGCGCGCACCAAGGAATACGAGGACCGCTTCCTGTCGCCCTTCGTCGCCGCCGAGCGCGGCTATATCGACGACGTCATCATGCCGCACTCGACGAGGAAGCGTCTCGCCCGCGCGCTGGCCATGCTGAAGAACAAGCACGTCGAGATGCCGGCGAGGAAGCATGATAATTTGCCGGTGTGAGGATGCCCACGCTCGACGCGAACTTCATACAAACGGAAAATGCAGGCGATGGTGTGACCTATGCCGCGACGCACGGTTTGCCAAAACGTGTCGTATTTCCAGATAGTAAGCCGCTTGGCACGTTGTTTTTGGTCGAGAGTCGAAGCGACTTTCAGCTAGCTCAGTTCAAATCAAGCGAGGGCACGGGAGAACTCGCAATTCAAAAGGATGCATATCTGCTGTGGAGGCTATCTGAACGATACGGCCAGATCCCTTTTGAGGTTGGGCTTTTAGATGCGGATCGCGTTAAGAGATTGTGGCAACTGCGGGCGATTGAATTTGTGGGCGTTGGCTACGGCGCGACAATCACGGCCGCAACTCAAGCCATCATTCAATGGGATCGGATGCCACTGCGGGAGCACTTTGTGAGACTTTGTGAACGCGCGCCGAACAAGCGATGTGACTAGTGGTAGCCGCAGTCGGCGCGCTGCCGTCTGGCGCGCGCTGGCGATGCTGAAGAACAAGCACGTCGATGTGCCGGCGCGGAAGCACGACAACTTGCCAGTACTAAAGAGGTTGTTTATTCGACTAGAAAACGAAATCTATCCTGAAGCAGGGGCCAATCGGAATAACTCAGGTCACTTTTTCGATGGTCCACTAGCAGGCTGTTGAAGAAGTGTCCCGTTTTGCTTTGAGGACGGCTTCGTCACCGTTTCGGTATGCGAACTCGATCTCGATTGTGCTGTCGTCGAGGAGTTCAGCGGTTCCTTCGCCCTCGACCTCGTCGCCTTCCTCGCATCCGGCCCAGTGAAAGCCGATCGAGTCGCGTGCGTATTCGACTTCGAGGCCGGCCTCCATGGCGCCGAAGGCGATTTTACCGCCTTGCGCGGTGATCGTCAGCGTCGCTGGGCCGCAGAGATCGAGGTGAGCGCGGTCCCAGAGGTCGGCCTCAACGATCCGCCAGCGGCCGATCAGTCGGCAGTTCGCCGGGGGCTTCACGCGAAGGCCTCCAGGAGCTTGGGCAACCGCGTCAGATTGTAGGCGGCGGCCGCGAAGGTGAAGGTCCACCCGACAAGTTTGCGGCCGCGGAACTTGGTTCGCTCTTGGCCGGCCACCGTCTTGATCCAGCCGAACGCCTCCTCGATCCGTTTGCGGATGCGTTGGCTCAGAGCGTAGCCGACGTGGCGTGTCGTGCGGCCGTCGATCGCTGACGAGCGGCCATTCGTATTCTGCGCTACGTGAGGCGTCGCGTTCATCGAACGCAGCTCATTGACAAAATCCTCGACGTCATAGGCTTTGTCGGCGCCGAGCGTGATCGGCATCGGCCGATCGGCGCGCGGCTCGATCATGTGCAGCGCCGCGATCCGCTCGGCATGGCCGTTGGCCTCGGTCAAACAGGCGTCGACGATGAGGCCGTTGCAGTTCTCCATCAGCGCGTGGCCCATGAAGCAAACTTTCGTCTCCTTGCCCGGCCCCTTGCGGTAGAGCCGCGCTTGCGGGTCGGTCCTCGAAGCGTGCGTCTCGTTCGAACGCTTCTGACCATGAAAATCCACCTCGCGGTTCCGCCCGCCGCTTGGCGGCGGCGGTTCGTCCGAGCCATCTCTCGGCTTGAAACTCTTCATCGAAGCCCACGCTTCGATCAACGTGCCGTCGACCGAGAAATGATCAGTGCTGAGCAGTCGCTTCACGCACGGCTGCGCCAGCACCGCGCTCAACAGCTTAGCGGCGATGTCGCCCTCCAACAGGCGCTCGCGGTTCTTCGAAAACGTCGAGTGGTCCCAGGCCGCGTCGTCGACGCCGATGCCGACAAACCAGCGGAACAACAGGTCGAACTCCAACCGCTCCACCAACTGTCGCTCCGAGCGGATCGAATAGAAAGCCTGCAACAGCATCGCTCGCAACAGCTTCTCGGGCGGAATCGAGGGGCGACCCATCGGCGAATACAGCGCCGAGAACTCGCCCGAAAGCGCCACCAACGCCTTGTTCACGATGCCGCGGATGGTCCGCAGCGGGTGGTCCTTGCCGACCCGCGCTTCGAGATCGACGTAGCTAAACAGTGACCCAGACCGCTCGTCCCCGCCCCGCATCTGTCCGCCTCCGTCAAAAGCGCAAGACGACAGAATCACATCGCGATTCCGCTGGCCAGAGACTTTTTCAACGGCCTGCTAGTGCTCGGCCTCGCGACTTTGATCCCTTCGAAAGACCTAAATGGGTTTCGTTTGGTTCACGCAACACTGAAAGCAACGATTCGGCCTCGGCGTCGCGACCAGCCTTAATTAATTCCAAGACCTTATGAAAAAATGATTGAACCAAGTGGACGCATTCATCGCCAAATTCTGAAGGCAGCATTGTAAGCGCCTTCGGGCTGATGAATAGGGGCGTGTCGCGTTTTACATCAACATCGACGAAGTCGAGTGTTGATTGAGACCGCCCCAATTTGAAATATTCTGATACTCTCAATTTTTCGGCGCCTTTTAGCTCCCAACCCAGGCTCATTATACTGTTTATGCCTGTCAATTGCTTTATAAATGGATCTGCTCCGATGCCCCCCACCTTCTTCCTCGTCCGTGCCGTCGTAGCCAAAAACCTGCGCGAGAAGTTCGACCATTGGTATTCGGCCGACCATCTGCCGCGGGCGCTCGACGTCTTCAAATGCGACAAGGCTTAGGCAGCGTCATGGCCGGGCTTGTCCCGGCCATCCACGTCTTTCTTTGTTGCTTTACCGCAAGGCGTGGATGCCCGCGACAAGCGCGGGCATAACGGCGGGTTGTGCTTAACACCGCCTATAGTTTCCTGATCTCAATTCCTTTCGCGCGCTTGGCCTTTGCCGCCAGCGCCGCATCCGCCGTCACCAGCGGCGCACTCTCGCGCTCGGCCAGCGCGAGATAGAAACAGTCGTAGATCGGGTGCTCCAGCTCCATGGCGAGTTCGAGCGCGCGGGCGCGCAACTCTTCCAGCGGGATCAGCGCCTCGAACGCGAGCAGGGCTGCATCGAGCGCCGTCGCGGCGTCGGCGCGCCTGACGTGGCCGCGCCGCACCGCCTTCCAGAGCGCGCTGCCGATTTCGGCGGCGATCAGCGACGGCGCGATCAGCGAGTCCTCGTTGCGCACGGCAAGAGCCCGCGGGGTGCCGTCCTGTTCCAGCACCCACAGCGTCGCAACGCTGGCATCGACAACCAGCGTCATCGGCTGTCGCGGTCTTCGCGGATGTCTTTGGTCGAGTCGCCGCTGACTTTCCCGATCTTCTTGCGGATGGCGTCCGCCGCCGCCCAGGCTTCCTCCTTGCTCGGTTTCACGGCGGCCTTGAGCGCCTCGCGCGCAGTTTCGCTCACCGAGGCACCCTTTGCCTTGGCTTTTTCCTTCAGCCGGCGGGCGGTCTCTTCATCGACGTTGCGCACCAGAATATCGACCATTGGGAGCCTCGCGAATTTGATATCAAGTTGATATCACAGCGCCCGTCGCGCTGCAATGGTTGCGGGTGGCATCGGCCTGTCGGCACGCTATGATTCGGCGGGAGAAACTTCATGCCCGCCACTTTCTTCCTCGTCCGCGCCATTGTCGCCCCCGAGCTGCGCGAGAAGTTCGACGCCTGGTATTCGGCCGACCACCTGCCGTGGGCGCTCGAGGTCTTCAAATGCGACAAGGCCTGGCGCTACTGGAGCGAGGTCGAGCCGGGCGTGCACTACGCGGTCTATCGATTTCGCGACAAGGCGGCGTGCGACGCCGCGCGCGCCTCGGACGGCTTCAAGGCGCTGATTGCCGACTTCAACCGCACCTGGCCCGAGGGCGTCTCGCGCACGCGCGACGTGGTGACGCTCGCCGAGGAACGGGAAGGGTAGGGCGGAGAGTACCGCGCACGCTCTTTCCTTCTCCCCGTAAAACGAGGAGAGGGAAGCGAAACTCATTTCCCCTGCACCACCTTGTTGCGCAACGCGCCGATGCCGCTGATCTCGATCTCCACCGTGTCGCCCGGCTTGATGTTCTCCGGCACGCCGTCGGTGCCCATCCACATCACGTCGCCGGGCTCGATGGTGCAGTATTTCGACACTTCGGCGATGTAGGTCGCGGTGTCGAAGATCATGTTGTTGGTGGCGAAGCGGTCGGTCTCGCGGCCGTTGACGCGGATGGTGGTGGTCATCGCGGCGGGGTCGAGGCCGGTGACGATCCACGGCCCCATCGGCTTGAAGGTGTCGGAATTCTTGGCGCGCCACAGTGTGCGGTCTTGCTTTTGCCAGTTGCGCTCGGAGACGTCGTTGCCGATGGTCCAGCCGAACACGTAATCGAGCGCGGTCTCGCGCGTGGCGTTGCGGCAGCGCTTGCCGAACACCGCGACCAGTTCGCCTTCGTACTGGAACGCCGCGCCGGCGTCGGCCGGCTTGACGATGTTCTCCTCGTGGGCGATGAGCGCGTTGTTGGCGCGGTAGCCGATGTCGGGCTTTTCCGGGAACACCGGCTCGGTCTTGCGCTTGGCCGCCATCTTGCGGATGTGATCGGCGTAATTGATGCCGACGCAGAAGAAATTCGACGGCACGGTCGGCACCAGCAGTTTCACGCTCTTCAGCGGAAACGTTTTTCCATTGCGCTTGTGCTCGCCCCACGGCGCGCCGTCGACGGCGACGACCTGCTCGCCCTCCACGATTCCGTAGCTCACCGCATTGTCCTTGCTGAACCGGCACCACGTTGTCATTGCACTGTCCTGTTTGCGCAGTCGTTATCGCCAGCCGCCGCCGCCGTTCACATAGACGGTGTCGGCGGTCATGAACCCACAGGCGTCCGAGCACATGAACAGCACCAGTTCGCCGATCTCCTCCGGCTCGGCGAAGCGGCCCATCGGCACGTCCTCGAGGAATTTCTGCACCAGCTCGGGCGAGGAGGAGGCGGCCGCCTGGAACGGCGTCTTCACCGGGCCGGGCGAGATCGACAGCGCGCGGATGCCTTGGGTGGCGAATTCGCGCGCGACGCCCATGGTCATGGTCACCACCGCGCCCTTGGCCGCGGCGTAATGCACCGAGGAGCCGGGCCCGCCGCGGCGGTGCGACATGCTGCCCATGTTGACGATGACGCCGAACTTGTTCTGCAGCATGTGCGGCAGCACCGCCTGCATGGCGTAGAAGGTGCCCTTGACGTTGAGGTCGAAGGTCTTGTCGAACAGGTCGTCGTCGATGGCGAGGAACTTGGAGCGGCGCAGCGCGGCGCCGGCCGAATTGAACAGGAAATGGATGGTGCCGAAATCGTCGAGCGCGAGCTGCACCATGTCCTCCACCGCCGCGCGTCTGGTGACGTCGATGGTGAGCGCCAGCGCCTGGCCGCCGGCATTGCCGTATTGGGCGCTGATCTGCTCCGCGGTTTGTTCGACGCCGGCCTCGTTGATGTCGGCGCAGACCACGTTGGCGCCCTCGCGGGCGAAGATCAGCGCGGTCGCGCGGCCGATGCCGCTCGCCGCTCCGGTGATGACGATGGTCTTGCCGCGAAAATAGTCCGGCGTCTTCGGCATGATGTTTTCCCCTGGCTGTCATGCCCGGGCGTGACCCGGGCATCCATGATGGATGTCCGCGATTGAGAACCTTACGTAAATCAGTCTCTGCTGACGGCCATCATGGATTGCCGGATCAAGTCCGGCAATGACGGATCAGGGATTGTATTCCAGGCCGCCCATGCGGATCGCGGTCTGCGTGCCGAACAGGATGGCCCGGGACAGAAGCGCGATGTCCATCGGCATGTCCTTACGCCAGACGTCGAGCAGGAGCGCGATGCGGACCTGGTCGCTGGTATTCCACACCTCGTGTCGATAGGTGTCGTCCCACAACAGGCTTTCGCCGTCGCCGAGGAGGTAGGGCATGCCGTCGATATTCATGACGCAGGCGGGCTTGCCCTCGGCGTCGTTCGGCATCGATAGCATCAGGTGGTAGCGCAAAATGGCGCGAAACGGGCCGCGATGCTCGGGAATATGCTTGCCGGGGGCCAGGAACGAGAAGGTGGCCGACATCACCTCCGGCGCCTCGGCCAGGATCGCGGCGACCGTCGGGGCGCGCTTGAGGTTATCCTCGATCGCCACGCCATAAGCCTTCATGATGAACACGCGCCAGTCGCGCCCGTCATTCGCCGATATATCCGCCTGCGCCGGCATGATGTCGTGGAAGCGCGGCACCTTGTTCAGCATGGCGGCGACCGCGAAGGCCTCGTCGCGGATATCGGTCCAGCGATCCGTGAACCGCTTGGCGTTGGGGAAATAATGGCCGGCTTCGAGCGTAGCCGGCGTCGCAATGCGGCTGTCGTAAATGGCGCGAACGACTTCTGCCGCGCGGTCGTATAGCTGTCCCACAGGCTTCCCCCGGACATCGCGCCTTTATTTTCGAATATAGTCTAGCAGCGCGGCCGGGCCTATATCTGGCACATTAAATTCAACCGCTCGCTTGACAAGCCGGGTTTTGCGAAAATAGGCGGAGGAGCTGCCGCCGACCGACGCGGAGGTGAAAATGGGGGAGGACGATGCGTAATTTATGGCCGCTGCTGCTGCTCGCGCCGCTGATCGCTGTGCCGGCGCAGGCGGAAGAAAACCTGGTCACCTTTAAATCCATGACCGTCGATCTCGCGCTCGATCTTGCCCGCGCCGCGCTCGCCGATTGCCGCAAGCAGGGCTATCAGGTCGCCGTAGCGGTGGTCGACCGCTTCGGCGTGACGCAAGTTCTGTTGCGCGACCGCTTCGCCGGCGCCCACACGGTGCCGACGGCGACCGGCAAGGCCTGGACCGCGGTGAGCTTCCGAACCGATACCAGCGAAATGATCGCGCCGACGCAGCCGGGCATGCCGCAGGCGGGCGTGCGCGCACTGCCGGGCGTGGTAGCGATCGCCGGCGGCGTGACGGTGGAAGCGGCGGGCACGCTCATCGGCGCCGTCGGCGTCTCCGGTGCGCCGCTGGGAACGAATGACGAAGCTTGCGCCAAGGCCGGCATCGCCGCCATCCGCGACAGACTCGATTTTTGAGAGGGACTCATGAAACCGGTCGAATACGCCGACGCTTCGCCGCAAGTGCGCGCGGTCTATGACGACATCAAGCAGACTCGCAACGTGCCGGACGTGAACAATTTCTGGAAATATCTGGCGCGCGATCCGGCAACGCTCAAGCGCACCTGGGACAGCATCAAGGAGATCATGGCGCCGGGCGCGCTCGATCCGCTGACCAAGGAGATGGTCTATCTGGCGGTCAGCGTCACCAATGGCTGCGCCTATTGCATCGCCAGCCACACCGCCGCGGCGCGCAAGGCCGGCATGACCGAGGCCATGTTCGGCGAGCTGATGGCGGTCACCGGCATGGCCAACGAGACCAACCGGCTGGCCAACGGCTACCGGGTCCCGATCGATCCGGCATTCCAGACGTGACGTGATTGCTCAAACCACGCCGTTCGTGACAAAATGCGCCAAAGGCGCTTAAGCGCGGGGGAGGAATGATGATCGACCGGCAACTCGGCATGAAACTGCTTTGCGTCGGCTTGGTGGCGGCGGTGATGCTGCCGGCCGGGCACGTGCTGTTTCCCTACGTCAGTCACGTGCTGAGCGGCATGCAGTTCCAGGCGATCGAGGCGGTGATCAGCGCCACCGTCGGGTTTGGCCTCTCTGCCATCGTCGGCTGACCGGCGCGGCGCATGGGTCGCGTCCATGCCATGGGACGAGCGTGCCGCGGCAGCCGGCGCGACACGCCCGTCCGTCCAAGCCGAAACGCTGACCGTTACTTCGAGCCGGCGGGCGGGGTTCGCGGCATCGCCGGCGCAGGGGTCAGCGGCTGTGGCGAACCCGCGCCCGTGGTAGCTGGCGGGGTCGCCCGATGCATGGCGCTGCCGGTCGCGCCCGGCGGCGAGCTGGTGCTCGCCGTATTGCTGTTGCTGTTCCAGCCCATGATCACCAGGAAGCCAATCAGCAAAATCACGGCGATGCCGGCAATCCAGCCCCAGGGGCCGCCAACGCCCTCGTCACGACGCAGCACCGGGTCGCTCAACCGCGGATCGCTATATCTTGGGTCGCTCATCGCAATCCTCCTTCGGTTCCAGACGCGCTTAGTCGTCTCGTTCGGGAGAAACCCGTTGGCGGCGGCGGGGGTTCCGAAAAAAGCCATGTGTGCAGTGCGAAGAAACTTTTGCGCACCGGCGCAATCCAAAACCGCGGCGAAAATGCTAAGGGAACCAGGCCCGCCCGATTCACCGGCACCCGAAACCGTTCGCCGCCGCCAAGATGCGCCTGACCAAGTTCGCCATCGCTGTCGCGCCGATGCTGTTCGTGCTGTTGTGGAGCACCGGCTTCATCGGCGCGCGCTTCGGATTGCCCTATATCGAGCCGATGACATTTTTGGCGGTGCGCATGGTGTTCGTCGTGTTTATCATGACCGCGATCGCGCTCATCGCCGGCGCGCGCTGGCCGCAAGGGCCTGAGATTGGCCACAGCTTGGTCGCCGGCGCGCTGGTGCACGGGCTCTATCTCGGCGGCGTGTTCACCGCCATCAGCCAGGGCGTGCCGGCCGGCATCTCGGCGCTGATCCCCGGCCTGCAGCCGATTCTCACCTCCACCATCGCCAACCGTTTCATGGGCGAGCGCGTGACGCGCCAGCAATGGCTCGGCCTCGTGCTCGGATTGATCGGCGTGTTGCTGGTGCTGCACGACCGCAGCATTGTGCTCGCCGGTTCGCCGCTCGGCTGGATCGCAAGCTTCGGCTCGCTGATCGGCATCACGCTCGGCACGCTCTACCAGAAGCGCTATTGCGGCCGCATCGACTGGCGCGCCGGCAACACTGTGCAATATGCCGGGGCGCTGGCGCTGTTCGCGATTGCGGCGTTCGTTTTCGAGACGCGCACCATCCACTGGAGCGGCGCGTTGATCTTTGCCATGGCCTGGCTGGTCCTGGTGCTGTCGATCGCCGCCGTCGGGCTGATGTATTGGCTAATCCGCCGCTCGGCGGCGACGAGCTTCGCCAGCCTGTTCTATCTGGTGCCGGCGGTCACCGCCTTGCTTGCCTTCCTGCTGTTCGGCGAGAAGCTCGACGGCGTGTCGGTCGCCGGCATCTTGGTCTGCGCGGTCGGCGTCGTGCTCGCCAATCGCGGCGCGGTGTTGCGGCCGGCGGCGGCGAATGCGGCGACCTCGGTCGCCGCCGAAGGCTAGCGCCATGGACACCTTGGCGGCCGTATTCCGCGATATTGGCGCACCGCTGTCGATCGAGCGCATTGTGCTCGATCCACCCAAGCCGACCGAAGTGCTGGTACGCGTCGTCGCCGTCGGGCTCTGCCGCACCGATTATCACGTGATGCGCGGCGAGCGCCGGGTGGCGATGCGGCCGATGGTGCTTGGCCACGAGGCGGCCGGCGTGGTCGAAGAAGTCGGCGCCGACGTCGCCTCGATCAAGCGCGGCGACCATGTCGTGCTCACTTTTATCCCCGCCTGCGGCGTTTGCCGCTGGTGCCGCCAGGGTCTGCATCATCTCTGCGCCGAGGGCCCGCGCATCACGCAAGGCAAGCAGCTCGACGGCAGTTTCCGCCGGCGCGACCGTGACGGTGCCGATGTCGGCGCCTTCTGCATGATCGGCGGCTTTGCCGAGCGCACGGTGGTCGATCAGGCCTCGGTCGTGGTGATCGATCCGGACATTCCGCTCGATCTCGCGAGCCTGGTCGCCTGCGGCGTGCCGGCCGGCGTCGGGGCGGCGCGCCACCGCGCGAAAGTGAAGCCGGGCGACAGCGTGCTGGTCGTCGGTTGCGGCGGTGACGGCATGAATGTGGTGCAGGGCGCGCGGCTCTGCGGCGCCGCGCAGATCATCGCTGCCGATATTGTGTCCGCCAAGCTCGAATGGGCGCGTCACTTCGGCGCGACCGATACGGTCAACGCGCAGGGCGAAGCGCTCACCCGCGCGGTGCTGGAGTTGACCGGCGGCGTCGGGGTCGCGCATGCCTTCGTCTGCATCGATCCGCCGGCGACCCTGCTGCCGGCCTTCCGCGCCACCGCCAAGGCCGGCAATGTGGTGGTCACCGCGCTCACGCCCGACACGGTTGCCGAAATCAAGATTCCGCCGCTCGAATTGTTCGTCACCCAGAAGGCGATCATGGGCGCGGTCTACGGCTTTGCCAGCCCGCGCGTGCAGGTCCCCGAACTCCTGGCGCTCTACCGGCAAGGCGCGCTCAACCTGCGCCAGCTCATCACGCGAACCTACCGGCTCGACGAGATCAATCGCGGCTATGCCGACCTTGACGCCGGCAAGAATCTGCGCGGGGTCGTGGTATTCGCCGGCTAAGCGGCGCAGCTACTTCTCCGGATCGATCACGATCTGCGTCTGCGTCACCAGCGCGCAGAGCTTGCCGTCGCCGCGGGTGACCCGGGTCTGCCACACCATGGTGGTGCGGCCGCGATGCAGCGGCGTGCATTCCGCATAAGCGACGTCGCCGATCGGGATCGAAGCAAAGAAATTGGTCTTGCTCTCGATGGTGGCGGTGCGTTGGCCGGGCTTCAAATTGGCGGTGGCGCCGGTGCCGCCGAGATTGTCTGCGAGCGCCATGATGGCGCCGCCGTGCATGATGCCGTGGCGGTTGTTGAGCTCCTCGCGCGCTGGCAACTCCGCCGTGATGCGTTCGCGTGTCACCTGCGTGATCTTGAGGCCGAGAAATTGGGCAAAGGCCGGCTGCGTA
>DATJVE010000126.1:0-29985 GCA_035501975.1 Pseudolabrys sp. | reverse complement strand
TCGGTCGAAGAGGAAGTCGAGAAGATGGTGTGGGCGATCCGCTGGGGCGCCGACACGGTGATGGACCTCTCCACCGGGCGCAACATCCACAACACCCGCGAATGGATCCTGCGCAATTCGCCGGTGCCGATCGGCACCGTTCCGATTTATCAGGCGCTGGAGAAGGTCGACGGCGATCCGGTCAAGCTCGACTGGGAGTGCTACAAGGACACGCTGATCGAGCAGTGCGAGCAGGGCGTCGATTATTTCACCATCCACGCCGGCGTGCGGCTCGCCTACGTCCCGCTCACCGCCAACCGCGTCACCGGCATCGTCTCGCGCGGTGGTTCCATTATGGCCAAGTGGTGCCTGTCGCGGCACAAGGAATCGTTCCTGTACGAGCGTTTCGACGAGATCTGCGACATCATGCGCAAATATGACGTGTCGTTCTCGCTCGGCGACGGCTTGCGCCCCGGCTCGCAGGCCGACGCCAACGACCGCGCGCAGTTCGCCGAGCTGGAGACGCTGGGCGAGCTCACGCAGATCGCCTGGAAGAAAGGCTGCCAGGTGATGATCGAAGGCCCCGGCCACGTGCCGATGCACAAGATCAAGATCAACATGGACAAGCAGCTGAAAGAGTGCGGCGAAGCGCCGTTCTACACGCTCGGCCCGCTGACCACCGACAACGCGCCGGGCTACGACCACATCACCTCGGGCATCGGCGCCGCCATGATCGGCTGGTTCGGCTGCGCCATGCTCTGCTACGTGACGCCGAAGGAGCATCTCGGCCTGCCCGACCGCGACGACGTCAAGGACGGCGTCATCACCTACAAGATCGCGGCGCACGCGGCCGACCTCGCCAAGGGCCACCCGGCGGCGCAACTGCGCGACGACGCGCTGTCCCGCGCGCGCTTCGACTTCCGCTGGCAGGACCAGTTCAACCTGGGGCTCGACCCCGAGACCGCGCGCGAATTCCACGACGAGACGCTGCCCAAGGACGCGCACAAGGTGGCGCACTTCTGCTCGATGTGCGGGCCGAAGTTCTGCTCGATGAAGATCACCCAGGACGTGCGCGATTATGCGGCGGGGTTGAATGACCCCGGCATGCTGACCGCCGAGCACGGCATGAAGCTGATGAGCGAGAAGTTCAACGCCATGGGCCAGCAGGTCTACGTCGACGCCGACAAAGTCAAAGAAAGCAACAAAGCACTGTAAGCGGCTTGTCCGCCGTAGCGCGTCCTGTCCGCCGTAGCTCGCGCGCGAGCGAAGGCGGAAGCGCGAAGGCGGAAGAAGGTGAAGGAGAGCAATAAGGCTTTCTAGTCATCGCCCTCTCCGTCGTCATGCCCGGGCTTGGCCCGGACAACTCGTCAGCGACGGGGTGTCCGCTCAGAAGCGCGGCGCCAATTCTACTTATATGAGATCCTTTTTCGCTCATCGCACTTGCTAAATCTTCGACACCTCCAGGATATCGAATCTTAAAATTAATTTCAGCGACTTCCATCGAAAAATCATGCAAATCTTCGGCTGTAAAGTGTGTTGTTACGATATCTCTTTTACGAATCCGGATAGAATTAATCTTCTTTGGGTCGGATATATCCCATTCCCACATTCCATGAGCGATTGCATTTCTGAACTCATAATAATGGCGTATGCGTTCAAGCTGACTGGACAAGACGTCTTTCGGTACACCCGCCGCCTTTTTTACAACGCGTTCTTCCCACAAATTTAAAACCTCGAAAAAACGCAAATTATCCATCGCCTTTGGGAGCTTGTCGCCGCCTTCTATTGGCTCATCAAAGGTCATTAATGTTTGGGTGAAAATTTCGTGTTCAAGACACCCCCACTGAGAGATGATTAACCCAATGCTATGTAGCTCCTTCGGCGAAAGTTCTACATTGTAAAGGTACTTCATCTCGCCTTTGTCGCTTGGCTCGCTCATTGGGATCCCCGCATCTCGCTTCACGAAGCCCGTAGGGTGGATTAGCGAAGGGTAATTCGCAATCCTTCACAACGCGACGCAAAACGTCGTGCGATTCTCGAGCCCGCTCCCATGCCCACCTTACCCCATTTCAAAACCCTCGAACTCCATGCCGAATCCATCTACGCCGAGATGTACGAGCGCGGCAGTCCGCTTGGCCTGCTTAGCGAAATCAAGGAATGTTTTACGGCTGCCATCGCCGCGGCCGAAGGCGACGAGCTTCCCGCGGAGGCCGCCCGCCTGCGCGCCCGGCTCGACCACATCGTCACCGTCTATCGCCGGCAGTTCACCTGAACCCACGCAAAATATTTCAACGGGCCCTTGACATATATTCCTATAGGATTATAGTCACGCTCGTCTCTTCCTCCGAGGGGCACTCTCATGAGGCGTCATGCGGGCGGGAGGAGATGCGGCGCCCGCGCGGAGACTCGCCGCTCCGCCTTCCCCCTACTTCACCGTAATCGCCAACCCGCTCAAATCGACATTGACCTGCAGGCCGATCTGCCGGCCGGACAGCGTCAGCCGTGCGCCCTTTTCGTTTTGCAGCACGATGACCTGCCCGCCGGCGCCGAGCGCGGCGCCGCCGCCGACCGCGACATAGACGCCGGTGACGTCGTAGGGGCTGCGGATGTTGGTGACGCTGCCGTGGAAGCTCGTGCGCGAGGCGCCGAACACCAGGCCGGCGCTCAGGCCGCCGACCGAGACCGGATAGACCTTGCCGTGAAAAAACAGCGCGCCGTCGCCGCCCGAGGCGCCGACGAACCAGCCGCCTTTCAGCACCGCGAAGCGGATGGTGCCGCTGTCGGCGCGCGCCGCGCCCGGCGCGGCAAGTCCCGCGAGCACGGTCAACGCGAGCAAAGCCGCGCGAAATCGGTGTGAAAGGCGCATGTGGTCCTCCTTAAAATGTGCAGGTGTTCGCCCTGCCCGTCCCAGCGCACCGATCATGGCGGGCCGCGACGGTGACGGCAACCGCGGACGCGTTCTTATCCCTCGCCGCCGTGGCGCCAGCGTGCGCGTTTTCACCTCTCCCATAGGGAGAGCGAAGAAATGCCCTTGCAAACGGGGCAGAGACGACGGCGTCCCCGGCGCCGGTCAAGAATACGGGCGATGGCGCGCGGCCGCTGTTTGAAAATTGAATCGGCACGCGCGCAATAAAGACCGCCAGAAATCGGGTGCCGAAATCGGGTGGCTCGGTGGCGCTCGCGTCACCATTGTCCGGCGCACGAACACTGGAGCACAGCCATGACCTTCCGCATCACCGGCCTGCCGGCCGAACACTTCGCGCATTTGTTCGCGCTGCCGGACGCCGCGCTCGCCGCGCACGGCGCGGTGCGAAAAATCGCCGACGGCCCCCGCCCGTGCCGCGTCAGCCTCACCGACGCGACGCCCGGCGACGAGGTGATCCTCGTCAACTACGAGCACCACGCCGTCGCCTCGCCCTACCGCATGCGCTTCGCGATCTACGTGCGGCCAGGCGAAGAAACCTTCGACGCCGTCGGCAGCGTGCCCGTGCAGTTGCGCCGGCGCACGCTCGCGGTGCGCGGCTTCGACGACCAGGGCATGATGACCGGCTGGGAGATCATCGAAGGAATTTTCCTCGAAGAAGCGATCGAACGGCAATTCGCCGAACCGCGCGCGCATTATCTGCACGTCCATTTCGCCGCGCCCGGCTGCTATGCGGCGAAGGTCGAGCGCGCCTGACGCACGCGCGTTTCTTAACCGACTGTTAATTTTCGCCGCCGCGCACGAGCGCGCCGCCGCAAATTCCACACTAAGTTACCTTTGCGCCGCGCGGTGCCTACGTAATTCTCCGAAATGGCCGCGCGCAAATTTTGCGGGCACTTTGCAATTGTCCGCGCTGTTCTTTGATTCGTGTTTTGCATTTGTATCGGTCGGCGGCGCGGCGCGTCTCACCCCTTGCGTCATCCGGTAACAGTCGCGTCGCTGCGCGTCCTGATGCGTTCCCGACAACACCAGCAAAAGAGACACGACATGCAAACGATCGCTTTGGTTTCGCAGAAGGGCGGCACCGGCAAAAGCACACTCGCCATCGGGCTCGCGATTGCGGCCATGCAGGACGGCCACAAGGTCTGCCTGCTCGAGGCCGACCCGCAGGGCACCGTTTCCAATTGGCGCCGCCGCCGCGCGCAAGCGGAGCCGGCGGTCGAGACCGTCGCCGACGGCGCCGAATTCGCGCATCGCCTGCCCTTCCTGGCGCGCTGCGGCGTGACGCTCGCCATCATCGACACCGCGGCCGGCCACAGCGCGGCGGCCGAAGCGGCGATCGGCGCCGCCGATCTGGGCCTCATTCCGGCGCGGCCGAGCCCGGCCGACATCGAAGCCGCGGCGCCGACGCTCGCCGCCGTGCGCGCCGGCGACAAGCCGTTTGCCTTCGTGCTCAACCAGACGCCGGTGCGCAGCTTCCGCATCGCCGACGCCGCCGGCGCGCTCAGCGACACCGCGATCTCGCTCAACGCTTCGGGCATGCTGGCGCTGCCCTACATCGTGCTGCGCAACGACCAGCAGGACGCGCTCGGCGGCGGGCTTGCCGTCACCGAATACGCGCTCGGCGGCAAATCGGCGGAAGAGATCCGCAGCCTCTGGCGCTGGGTGTCGAGCCGGCTGGCTGTCGCCGCACCAGCCGAGGCGCAGATCGACCTCGGCGCGGCGGCGGCCAACTCGGAGGCCGACCTGCGCGCCGCGGGCTAGTTTTTATTCGGCAAGGCCGGCGCGGGTGACGAGCTCGCGTCGGCCTTTTCCTGTATGGGGGGTTGCGGTTTAGGGCCTGAGCCGCGGATATTCATAAACTTCTGCAAGAGATCAAACCAGAAAGGCGCGCCAAGTGACAAGGCTATGCCGGTCCAAATCCAGCCGAGTACCTTCAAGAACCCGAGCAAAATAACGTTCGTGCCGTTGGCTTGGTCCTGCAAAAATCCGTGGTCCGGCCAGCCAACCGGAAATGGCTGGAGTCGCTCCTGGTCCGCCTTCAGCCGGTCCGCCAGGCATGTCGATTGCTTGACCAGATCATCGTTATCGCATTTCGCCGCGTCGGGAGTCTGCTTCACGATGTCGGCGGCGGCATTCACGATACTTCCGCGCAAGGCTTGGTCCTTCCACAGCGCGCGGCTGACGGAGATGCTGTCTGCATTCAAGACGACGGCGATGCCGAGTCCGAGCGCCAGAGAAAGGCATTTTAGCGAGCGTTTATAGTCACCACTCAAGCGATCCATGGCGGTATCGAACCAGCTAGCGATGCCGTCGCGAATATCCGCAATATCTTTTTTTCCGCTGGCGATATTGGCTAACAGGACGTCGCGAATGTTGCTGTCTGGCAGGTCGCCGACGATTTTCTGGATGTCGTCAACGGTCGGGAATTTCTTCGTCGCCAGCGAATCCGCGGCCTTGCCTTGCGTTGTGTCACTCAAGCTGTCGAGCAACGCCATTGCGAACGTGCGGCCGTCCAAATAGGACGGATGGTCGCCGCTTTTGTCCTTGGCCTGGTCAACCGCCGCGTCTTGGCCGTTCGCTGCTGTTGCGGCCGCTGCGCTGCCTCCGCGCGACGCCGTTACCGCATTGGCAATCAGACCGTGATTGTAGAAAGCGGCCCGGATCTGCGGGTTGTCGATCAGCTGCGCGATCGCTTGCGAAAGCGATTTCGCCCGCCATTTGAATGCCGTCGCAATCAACTCATTGAGCGTCGTGCAGAGCAAGCTCAGCACGAGGTACATCAGGATGAGGCCGATCGCCACATCGACGAAGCTGGATGTCATTGCTGTCCCCCGTAACGTCCCATCGACAACAAAAGTTACGCAGCAGGGATCGTCTACCACGGGTTGAATACCGCGCGCCAGCCATTGCCGGGATGCGCGAACGTCCGGCCGGCTACTTTCCCGCCGCCTTGCGCAGCGCCGCGTTGATGCGGTCCTGCCAGCCGGGCCCGTCGGCCTGGAAAAAATCCAGCACGTCGCGGTCGATGCGCAGCGATACCATCTCCTTGACGCCCGGAATCGCCGGCGCAGCCGGCGGCAGATCGGCCGGCTTGGTGGTCGCCGCCTTGAAGGCCTTTTCGGCCGCACTGCGCGCGTCGGGTGGTATTGGTCCTCGTGCCATTCTTCTATCCTAACACGCTCGCGCCGTTCAGCGCTTGAACAGGCCCATGATCTCCGCCTTCGCCAGCGTGGCGAAATGCAGGTTAAAGCCGACCACCGCGGCGGAGGTGTCGGCGGCGACCGGCAGCTTATCGGTGTTCACGGCGAAGACCGTGAACAGATAGCGGTGCGGATGGTCGCCTTCCGGCGGACAGGGTCCGCCATAGCCGGGCTTGCCGAAATCGGTGCGCGTCTGCAAAGCGCCCGCCGGCAGCTTGCCGCCCGCGCTGCCGGCGCCGGCCGCGAGCTCGCTCGTATCGGCCGGGATGTTCACCACCAGCCAATGCCAGAAGCCGGAGCCGGTCGGCGCGTCGGGATCGTAGCAGGTCACCGCGAAGCTCTTGGTGCCCGCAGGCGCGCCCGACCATTTCAGATGCGGCGAAGTGTTGCCGCCGGCGCAGCCGAAGCCGAAGTCGGCCGACAGGATGAACTCCTTGGGCAGATAATCGCCGTCCTTGAAACTGTTGCTGGTGACCATGAACGCCATGGCACGTCTCCTCTGCATCTGATATTGCGCAAAGCGTAATCCGCTCCGGACAAATCGCAATGGCCTCCTTGCCAGTAAATCCGTTCGACGCGGCGGTCTCCATCTTCCTGTTCCTCGCCGTCGTCATGGGCTTTATGACCGGGATGTTGCGCAGCCTGGCGACGATCCTCGGCTATCTGGCGGCGATGGGCGTCGTCGCGGCGCTGGCGCCCCAGCTCGCGCCGCTCATGAGCACGCAATTCAAACTGACGCCGGCGCAGACCTGGGTCGCCCTCGCACTCGTCTTCATCTTTGCCGGTATCGCGCTCGGCGCGCTGCTGCGCCTCTTCGTCAGCGAATTGGTCGGGCCCAATGTCAGCATTCCCGACCGCGTCGCAGGCGCCATGCTCGGCGCCGTCCGCGTCATGCTGTTGGCGGTGGTACTGGTGCTGGTCTTCGACCGCATCATTCCGCCCGGCCGCGAGCCGGCCTTCCTGCAAGGCTCGCAATGGCGGCCGGTCTTGTCGCAGGCCGGGCAGCAGGGCCTGCGCTCGCTGCCGCCGGACGTGGAGGCTTACATCGACCGCCTGAAAAGGCAGCGCGGCCTCTGAGCGGTAACGAAAGGGGCATCGAAACTTTCCGCGCAATCGGTCATTATTGCGGGTACGCTGACGCCTGGAACCTTGAATCGCGATAGGTGCGCCATGTCCGATATCACATATGAGATCGTCGAGCACGACGGCGGCTGGGCCTACAAGGTCGCCGGCGTTTTCTCCGAGCCGTTTCCGACGCATGCGGCGGCGCTCAAGGCGGCGCAGGCCGCCGCCGCCGAGCAGCGTGTCCCCGGCCAAACCGAGCAGATCCAATACGAGGACGAGGAAGGCACGTGGCACACGGAAACCGCGCGCGGCAGCGACCGGCCACAGACCTTTATCAAGGATAAAGAGTGACCGCGCGACGCGCAGTTCGGCGCGACGCCGGCCGCTGAAGTCGCGCTAGGTCGCGCCGATGTTCAGCTCGCGCACCAGCCGCTCGTATTTCACCGAGTCCGCCTTGGCCAGCTTGTCGAGCTTCTCCGGCGTGCCGCCGACCGATTCCAGCGAGCCCTTGACAAAGTTCTCCTGCAAATTCTTGTCGGTCATCGACTTCTCGATCGCCGCGTTGAGCGTCTTCACCAGTTCCGGCGGCGTGCCGACCGGCGCGAAGGCGGCGTACCAGGCTTCCAGCACCAGGCCCTTGTAGCCGGCGTCTTCCATGGTCGGCACCTCCGGCAGCGTCGGCGCCCGCTTGACCGAAGTTTGCGCCAGGAATCTGAGCTTGCCCGCCTTCCAGTGCGGGATCATCGAGGTGGGCCCGAGGAAGGCCGACTTCACGTGGCCGGCGAGCAAGTCGGTCACCGCCTGCCCGGCGCCGCGATAGGGCACGTGCTCGAGCGTGATGCCGGCTTCCTTGGCAAACCACAGCCCGACGACGTGCTGATTGGAACCGACACCGGACGAGGCGAAGCCGAGGCCGGGATTCTTCTTCGCGTAGGCGACATATTCGGCGACCGAACTCACGCCGAGCGAGGGATGCGCGGCGAAGATCTGCGGTTGCGTTGCAATCAAAATGACCGGTACCAGAGTCTTGGTGTAGTCGTAGCTGAGTTTGAGGATGTGCGGCGCGCTCGCGGCGTTGTCGTTGGTGATGAGGATGGTATAGCCGTCCGGATCGCTCTTCATCGCGGCATCCATGCCAAGGGTGCCGCCGGCGCCGGTTTTGTTCTCGACGTAAAACTGCTGCTTGTAGGTCTGCGACATCACCTGCGCGCATTGCCGGGCGACGAAATCGATGGCGCCGCCGGGCGCCAGCGGCACGATGATGCGCACCGGCTTGTTCGGCCAGGCCGCTTGCGCGATGGCCGGTGTCGCCAGCTTCGGCAACATGCCGCCCGCCAGGACCAGACCGCCCGCGCCTTTGATGAAAGTCCGCCTTCCGATTCCGATCACAGATTTCTCCCTACGTTTGCTGAGTTTGTTCTCTCTGAAGCGCTCAGCTGTATTTCGGATCGCGGTCCAGCAGTTCGATCGAAATGCCCTGCGGGCCGCGGATGAAGCAGATCTTGATGCCGGGACGCGGCGAATGCGGTTCCTTGGTGAACTCGACGCCCTTCTGCTTGAGATCGGCGGCGACGGCATCGATGCCGCTGACGGTCAGGCCGAAATGGTCGAGCCCTTGGTAGGGCGTCGTCGGCGGCGCATTGACGCCGTCGCCAGGCCCCACCGGGGCGATAAAGATATTGGCGCCGCCGAGCTTCAGATCGATGCGCGGCTTGCCCTGCTGCATGCTGCGGATCACTTGCGCGCCCAGCATGCCCTCGAACCATTGTGCCATCCCTTCCGGATCCGGCGTGCGCAGATGGACGTGATCCCAAGTGTAATGCGCCATGGCGTTTCTCCCGTTGCGATTTGTTACCGCAATCTAGCGCATAGCCGGCGGCCCCGCGCAACGGGGTGTGCGCGGTATCGTACGATTGGGATTAGGCCGACGATAGCTGCGATGACGCCGCGATCGGAGTTTTCTCCGCACGAGAACTCATCTGCAACGCCACGACCAACAACGGCAGGATGAACAGCGGGCCGAGCGCAAGTCCGGTCAGATGCGCCAGCGCCGCGGCAACGAGCGGCAGCAGCAGGAAAAGCCCTGCCGACGCCTGCAGCGCGCGCTCGGTCTTTTCCGCGACCGGGATCTGCCACAGCCAGGCCGCGGCCATCGCCCCGAGCACCAGATCGTAGTCCTGCAAATACGGTGTCGCCATGAAAGTGGCGAGCACCAGCACGGCGTTGCGAATGGCGGCCGACGCCACGCGGAACCAGACAACGGCCACCGCGACGCAAGCGGACACGCCCGCGATCGCCTGGATCACATAGGCGGTTTCGACCGGGGCTCCCAGCCGTCGCGCCGCCACGAACACCGATACGAAGCGATGCCAGACACCGCTGCCGTCCTCCAGGATCATCTGCCGCAGCACGCCGAGATTGCGCAGGTATTCCGCCCAGGGCTCCGTTCCGAAAATAAGAACGCTGACGATGAGAAGCGCCACGGCGGTCATCGCGGCCGCGGCCAATGCGCGCCACTGCCGCCCGGCCACGAGTGCAACGGGAAGCAACAGCGCGAGCTGCGGCTTGCAGACCATCATTCCAAACAGGATGCCGGCGACATAGGGCCGCCGCTCGAGCAGGCACAGACCGCCGCCGATCAGCGCCGCGGTCCAAGTGCCGTTCTGCCCGCCGACCGCATTGATGAGCACCGCCGGCGCGGCGAGCGCCAGCAGCAGTCCGCCGCGCTCCGGCATGGCCAGCTTGAGCGCGCGGTAGAATGCGTACCAGCCTGTCGTGAGCCACACGAACAGCCCTGGCGCGTAAGGAACGAGCGCGAACGGCACGGTGAGCAGCAGCAGAGCCGGCGGATAGCTGTAGTGATAGGCGTCGAGCGGCGCGCCGACGACGGTCTGCTGGAAGGCGTGGAAGGCGTGGGGGTCGTAGATCTCGGCGGCGCGGCCGTGGAGCGCGAGATGAGCGGCCGACCAGTAATTCACCCAGTCGTCGCCGAATGGCCGGCCTGCCGCATTGGTCAGGTGGAGCCGCGTCTGATGCAGGAGATCGAAGACGTAGCCGAAGGCTGCGGCGGCGACAAAGCTGCGCGCCACGGTGATAACCCGGTTCGGGACGGCGGCCGTTCGCATGCGGCCCATGAAACGCCGGGCCGGTTAGAATCGGGTTAAACCGGCGAGCCGGCCCGCGGGGCGCAGCAAATGCCTTCAGATTCGGGCGGCGACGCGGCCGCCGATAAATTGGCCGAAGCGTTCGCAGGGCTGCGTGCGCCGCGCGCATCTTCCCGCCGGATGAGGTAGCGCGCCAGGAAGTACGCGAAAAACGCCATGCCGCTTCCCGCCAGCACGTCGCAGAAGTAATGCGCGCCTTCCGTGATGGTGCCGCCGAGCATCGCCGCATCGAGAACCAGGAGGACGAGGAAAATACGGCGATGGCCGCGCAAGGTCAGCGGCGTCAGCACGGCGATGGTCGAATGGAACGAGGGAAAGGTGGCAATGCCGCCCGGCGCGTCGCGCAAGATCAGCGGTCCCGCCTCGCGCAACCGCATGAGATGATCGAGCGGCGTGGCGCCGGTGAACTTCAGAATATGGAAGCTGGCCCGGTCGACGAATGCGATCGGGCCGGCCGCCGGCAGCAGCGCTGAAATCACGATGGTGGCGCTCAAGGCGATGGTGAAGGCGAGAAGATAGCTGCGCACGTCACCCGGGCGATTGAACAGCGCCAGAACCACCAGCGGCAGCACGATCTGGATTTGAATGGTGTCATAGGCAAAATGAAAAAGTCTCTGCACCGCAAGATGGCCATCGACCCAATGCGCATAGCTGAGCCAATCGAAGCCAAGCGCCGAGTCCACGCGGGTAAACAGATGATCGCGAAGCGGAAACGCAAACCGCTGCATCGCATAGGCGGCAAGCACGGCGCACAGAATCGTGACGGCTAAATACAGGACGCCGTAGAGAACGGTCTGTAGCGCCGCGGCAATTCGCGGCTGCGGTACGAACTGGCTCCCGGCGTCCAGCGCCACCACGCCGACGACCAGCGGCATGACATTCGGCAACGACGCGAGAACGAATTTCGTCGCGATCGAAGCGATCAAGCCGGTCGCCGCCAGGCACAGCGTCAAAACGGTCGCCGGGCGCGAAACCGGGCTGATGCGCGACTGAACGATGGCGCTGCCATACTTGCGCGCAAGCAGACTGAAATTCATGTCCAAGCTGCTCCCCAAGCGCGGTTTGCGCCGTCGCGGCATTCGCCGCGCGCTAATGCAATTACCCGTTGACGCTGAAGGAGCGGGCTTAAGATTTCCTTTACGTGTGAGAACGCAACACCGGCGTTCCGCTTGATAGTAAATCAGGTTCGAATTTGGTGTGCGGCATGCCCTGCCCGAAGTCCGGGGCGCCCCCGGGACATGGACCGGCTTCCATCGTGGAGCAAGGAACCGCGGGGGAAAGCCTTCATGGAAACCGGCTCTGCTTGCTTGCGTCGCCGCCGGCCAACCTGCAGAGTACCGCGGCTGACAAGAAGCACACTTACAGGGAGAAACCGCATGAAATCCGTCGTTTTGGCGTTTGCGCTTGCGACCGCTTGTTTCGCCGCCAACGTCGCCTTCGCCGCCACCACAGATGACGTCAAATGGATCAACCAGTGCGTCAACGACAACAAGGGCGGAGCTGCACCCGCTGTCGTGCTGAAATATTGCACCTGCATGAACAACAAGATGAGCGATAACGAAACCCAGTCGATCACCACCTGGGAAAAAACCCATGTCGCCGAGCGCAAAGCCTGCGACGCGGAAGCCGGATGGAGATAGCGCGGGTTGGTCCTGACGATCTTACAAAAACGTCCCTCTCCCGCCGGGAGAGGGACAAAGTTTTGGCGGTTCGTACCGCCGTCTCCTCCCCATGAACGATTTATGACAGCCGCGGACGACGCCACGTTGTGCACAACCATACGCCCGGCGCGCGCATTTCGCTTCATGCGCAGGCCATTTTTGCTTACATGAGAAGCGCTGGGGATTAGACCGGGCCAAAATGGCGCGCGAGGCGATTCATGCGGCGGGGGGCATCGTGGTGCGCGGTGGCGCGCAGCCGCGCATTGCCGTCGTCCAACGCAGCAAGGACGACGCCTGGGTCCTTCCGCGCGGCAAGCTTGAACGCGACGAAAATCCGGCGGCCGGCGCTCGCCGCGAAGCCTTCGAGGAAACCGGTCATCGCGTGAAGGTCTACGAGTTTCTCGGCGCCATCACCTATCGCGCGCGCGGCCGGCCGAAGGTCGTGCAGTTCTGGCGCATGAAAGCGGACCAGCGGCCGAGCCGCGACGTCATGAAGGATATCGTCGCAGTCGAGTGGCTGCCGCTTGCGGCGGCGGTGCGCAGGCTGAGCTATCCGCTCGAGAAGTTGTTCCTGCGGCACATCGGGCGGCGTATCCTCAAGCGGCGGCGCCGCAAGCCGGCACGGCATCGCAGCACCGGCAAGCGCACACATGCCAAGCGGCGCAAAGCCGGCAAGCGCAGCGCGCGGCGTTCGAACCGACGATAAAATTGCGCGGCGCAAAAAAAACGCGCCGCAATGCCGCCGCAAGCCTTGCCGAAATTTAATGCGCGCCAAGCGCGCGAAACGCGATTTCCAAATGCACCATTCACCGCGCATTCACGCGCAGTATGGAACCCTGACGCTCGGACAAACGTTACCGCTGCGATGAAGGATCGCAGGGAAAGCTTGGAGCGGTCGTTTAAACATTACGACCCAGCCCATCGAGCGAAGGAGCGTGTCATGACCAAGATGACCAGGACTCTGACGTCGATCGGCGTGGCTGCAGTCCTTGCCGCCGCGGCTGTCGCGGCACCGCAACCGGCCGAAGCGCATGGCGGGCGGATTGCCGCCGGCGTCATTGGTGGACTGGCTGCCGGCGCCATCCTCGGCGCGGCCGCCGCCAACGGTCCCTATTACGGCTACTACGGCCCCGGCTATTACTACGGCCCCGGCCCGGTCTATTACGGCGGCCCCGGCTGCTACTGGACGCAACGGCGATTCTGGGACGGCTGGGGCTGGCACGTGCGCCGCGTTCGGGTCTGCTACTAAGCGGAGCGTAAAACGGCTTTGGATAAATCGAAAAGGCTGGAATTTTCGAAAATTCCGGCCTTTTCCGAAGCGGGGGTGAACCTAAGCCATCAAAATTCCGACATATTTGGAGCCTGCCTGTTTTACAGGAGCCGGGACAGGCTTTAAATTTAACGCTTGGCGGTCGGCCCCGGCCGGCCCCCGACCCTGGAGGGAGACCTATGAAGAAGACCATCTTCGCGCTTGCGGCCGCCGCGACAATCGGCCTCGGCATCTTGGCTGCTCCGCAACCGGCGCAGGCCCGTTGCTTCGGCTGCGGCGTGGGAGCCGGCATCATCGGCGGCCTGGCCGCTGGCGCCATCATCGGCTCGGCCATCGCCAGTCACCCGGGCTACTACGCTTACGAGTATGACGGCCCCGCGCCGGTCGCCTGCGACGGCTACTGGGCTCGCCGCCGCATGTACGACGGCTACGGCAACTTCGTCGGCTGGAGCCGTCCACACTGGTTCTGCCGCTAATCGCGTCACGGCCGTCAAGACGTGATCGGGGCCGACTGTCGATCGGCCCTGATGCTGTGAGTGAGATTTTGATTCCGCACGCCGCGGCCGCTCCGGTGGCCGCGGCGTTGCTTTGCGGCTAGCGCCGCATGTGGTCGAGCACCGCCGCGGTCGGCCAGCAATCGACCTTCAGGCCATTCTTCTTCTGATAGGCCCCGAGCGCCGCGCGCGTGAGCATGCCGGCCTTGCCGTCGAGCTTGTCGTTGTAAAGCCCGAGCGCGGTCAACCGCTGCTGCATCGACTCGACCTCGGCCGTGCGCAACTGCGCGTTCTTGCTCCAGGGATGCTCAAACGGCCTGCCGCCGCCGATCAGATCCGCAAGGTGGCCGACGAACAGCACGTAGAGATCGGAATAATTGTATTCCTTGATGACGTAATAGTTCTTCGGCGTGAGGAAGGCCGGGCCGTACGTGCCTTCCGGCAGCAGCAGCGAGGCCTCGGCGGCAAGCTCCGTGCGCGTCAGCTTGCGCCCGTAGGCCGGCACATACCCTTGCTTGAGCCATGCGGCGACCGGCCGCGTGTGGCTCGGCTCGGCGATGGTGCAATCGACCGAGGGCGGCACGCGCACCTCGATCGCCCAGGGCTTGCCCGCCTGCCAGCCTTTGTCCTTGAGCTGCTTGGCCGCGGAGGCGAGCGCGTCCGGCACCGAATGCCAGATGTCGGCGCGGCCGTCGCCGTCGAAGTCGACCGCGTATTTGTAATATTCCGACGGCAGGAATTGCGTCAGGCCCATGGCGCCGCCCCAGGACGAACGCAAATTGGCGCGCGGCACGCCGTCCTGCAGCATCTTCAGCGCCTGGAGGAATTCGTTGCGGAAGAAATCCTTGCGCTTGCCGGCAAAGCCTTGCGTCGCCAGCACCTGCAGCGCGTCGTGCGGCTGGCGCTCGGAGCCGTAATCGGTTTCGCGCGCCCAGATCGCCAGCACGACGTCGCCGGGCACGCCGAAGGTTTTTTCGATCCGCGCCAGCGTGTCGCGGTATTGCGCGGCGAATTTCCGCCCTTGCGCGGCAAGCCGCGCGAACGTCGGCTCACGCAGATATTGCGCCGGGGTCTGCACGAATTCCGGCTGCTGCGGCTGCTTTTCCGGCTGGCCGGGCAAAGCGAGATCGGGCAGCGCATAGTCGGGTTCCAGCCCGCGTGTGGCATTGTCGAAGGTGGCGCGTGCGACGCCGAGCTCATGCGCCTGTGGCCACAGCGACTGCAACCATTGCTGGAAGGCGGCGTCGCTTGCCTGCGCGCTTGGCATCGCCAGCAGGACAGCCGCGAACAAGAGGAGTGCAATGCGCAATTCGGTCCCACTCCGCGCCGATGAACAGCACGCTTATAGTCGATTCTTTGCGGCTAAACCTTGCCCAGGCGTTCGGCCACGACGCGCCGCGTCGATGGCGGCAGCGCGCCCGAGCGCGCCATCACGACAAAGCGCGGCTCGGTCGCCGCGAGCCGGATGCGCAGCAGCGGCGCATAGGCCTCGGAAAAATAGAATGCCACCACGTCGTCGATACTGGGGAATTCCATCAGCACCAGTCGGTCGGGTGTGAACGATCCGCACAGCGGCGTGACCGCGCCGCCGCGCGCGATATAGCGGCAGCCGTAGGGCGCGATGACGTCGGGCACGCGCGCGATATAGGGCTTGAAGGCTTCCGCGTCGCGCATGCGGTGGGCGCCGATGGCGAAGGCCTTCCCCTCGCCCGGCGGCAAAGCCCCCTCGACCGTGAACGCGGTGACGCCGGGCTTGGCCTTGAGCGCGCTGAGATCGGCGCCATCCTCGACCAGCGCGATGAGCGGCGCGCCGAAGCTCCACGGCTCTTCCAGCGACACCGCCTCGCCGTCGGCGACGACGCGGCAGCCGGACGGCAGATCGGCGGCGCGCAGGCCACTGGCAACCAGGTATTTCATGCAAATCAGCGCGAAAGGGAAGCGGCTTACACCGCTTCCCTCTGTATCGCGCTATTGAGCAAAGCCCGGGACCAGGACGATCGTGAACTTGGCGTATTTATTGCCAGTCTCACGGGCTTTCTGGTACTCGGGCGAATTGAACCATTCCTTCGCCTTTTCCACGCTTTCCCACTGATTGATGACGACGCGGTCTTTCGCGAGCGTGCCGTCGAGCGCGACCGGCGCGCCGCTGGCGATAAACTTGCCGCCGTGCTTGACGATCGAGGCGCGCGCGGCCGGCACGAATTCCTTGAGCAGCGCCGGGCCGTTCGAAACCTCCTGCAGCGTGACCTGGTAAACCGGCGGCTTGGCCTGCGCGTGAATGGTCTCAATCGCCGCCCCGCCGATGGCGGCGCCGGCAAGCATCGACAAGCTCACTGTGAGATAACGCTTCATCGTGTCCCCCTCTGGGTGTTGATGCGTTTGCAGTGCCGCGAACGGAGCGTTCGCGGCCTGTTGGCCGTCTGGGTGTGAAGGCTTGCGCCCGCCGTGGGCAGCGTTCCGCTGTTCATGAGGCGAGGACTTCGGCACGTCCTTCCGCGGTTACGCGCGAAGGCTAGCGCAAAGGCTGCGCAGCCTGCAATCGGGGGAAATGTGATGACTGACCGTTGAAACCGTGCTCTGCTAGGGGCGGTCAGGTGACGGGGGAGAGACTATGAAAAAATCAGCCATCGCGGCCGTATCGCTCGCGTTTCTTGTGCTGACGACATCGATTGCATCCGCGCAGGTATGCGCCTTTGGCATCCTCTTCGCGGCGATTTATGCCAACGCGCATGAAAACCGCGAACTGACCTCGAAAGAGGCGATGACGTGCGGATTGCTGTACGGGACCGACGCGCCGGCGCCGAAGCCGAAAAAAATCGTTCACCGCGTCAAGCACCGGCCGCACTCTTAGCCACATCGCCTCTGTTCATCAGTCACGCGTCCGCCGTGGCGCGGCGCGGTTTTCGTCCGTGATGGGATGGCTCTCGGGCGCCCCGGCTTTTTGCTGGCGCGAATTGGGCAGGCCCAAAGCGCGCCCGCGGGGCTGGCTTTCAACTTCCACCCTCGCGAAAAGCGAGGGGACGGAGCGCCGCAAGGCGCATTCCGCTGTCGTTGGCCGCACCGCATTGGCGCGGCGCGGGCGCCTTTCGGCGCTCCGTTGTGGCGGCTTTTCCGACGCCGGGCCGCGCTTTTGGAGGCATTTGCGCCACCATCAGCGAGCTCCTCGCAGCAGGTCGTAGTGCCCGCGGGCGGAGCCCCGGCGCCGCCCGGGAGTGAGGTTACGAGCCTCGCCCGCGGGCGCCACCCCTTCTCCCGTTTCGCAGCGTCCTGCAGGAACGCCCCTCAAGGAGAAGGTAAGAGGAATATAAGCCTAGATGCGTGCAACTGTCAAGTGGGCTTTTCCACCGCTTCGATTTGCGCGCCTGTGGACGTTCAAGCGGTAACTGCATAAAAAAATTTCGACACCCGTTTTTGCGAAGCGACTGCCGGATCGGCTGGATGAAACTCAAGCCACATTTCCCGGCCCTAGCGCCAACATCGCTTTTTCCGGCGGCGGCCATCGTGCTTGCCGCCGCAATTTTCACCGCGGACACGATCACCGATCTCGAAATCGCGGTTCCGGTCTTCTACACCGCCGTCATCCTCATGTCGGTGCGCTTTTGCACGCGGCGCGGCGTCATCCTCGTCTGCCTCGGCTGCATCGGGTTGACGCTCCTCAGCGATCTGCTGACGCCGGGTCCCAGAGCCTCGGAAGCGGGAATTATCAACACCGTCATCAGCGTCATGGCGATGATCGCCACGACCTATCTCGTCCTCAAGATAGACGCCGCCGAGAAAGCGGCATCCGACGCGCGAGCCCAACTCGCACATGCGGCGCGGGTGATGGCGCTCGGCGAACTGACCGCCTCAATCGCGCATGAGGTGAACCAGCCTATCGCTGCCACGGTGATCAACGGCAATGCCAGCCTGCGCTGGCTGGCCTCCGACCCGCCCAATCTCGAAGAAGCGCGAACCACGATCGAGCGCATCATCAAGGATGCCACCCGCGCGGGAGATATCGTCGGGCGCGTACGTACTTTGGCCAAGCGTGCACCGGCGCAAAAAGTGCCGTGTAATGTCAATGACGTCATTCGCGAAGTCGTGAAACTGACCGCGAGCGAAATAGAGAAGCATCACATCAGGCTGCAAATCGATCTGCGAAACGATCTCGGGCCGGTGCATGCCGACTCGGTGCAATTGCAGCAGGTCATGCTCAACCTTGTCCTTAATGCCATCGAGGCGATGGATGAAACTCCGGAGCCGAACCGTTCTCTCTTTATCAATTCGACCGACGACGGCTCGGGCAATATCGCTGTCACCATGCGAGATTCCGGCAGGGGGTTTGACAGAACCAGTCCGGAGCAATTGTTCGGCGCGTTCTACACGACAAAATCCGGCGGCATGGGTCTTGGGTTGACGATCACCCGGTCCATCGTCGAGGTGCATGGCGGTCACATCTGGGCCGAAGCAGGCGATCCCCGGGGAGCGGTGTTCCGCTTCACGTTGCCAACCGCACAACCGGAGCTGTAAAATTGCGAATCGTTTAGCTCGGACGCTTCGATGTCGACCATTAAACCGTCAATTGCCATCGTCGAGGACGATGAATCGATGCGCGAGGCGACGACCGGGCTGTTGCGGTCGCTCGGGTTTATCGTGAAAGGCTTTGCCTCGGGGGACGAATTCCTCAAATCCAACCGGCTGCGGATCACAAGCTGCTTGATTGCCGACGTGCAAATGCCGGGAATGAGCGGGCTCGCCCTCTATGGCCATCTGAAAGCGGCCGGCAATCCCATTCCGACAATTCTGATTACGGCCTATCCGAATGAAGACACCCGCGCGCGGGCCCTGAGCGCGGGGGTGACCGAATATCTGGTCAAACCATTCGGCGAAAAAGAACTGCTCGATTCGATCAACGCGGCTGTGAAGCATTAAACGCCTGTGTGGCGCGGTCGGTCACCGTTTAAACTTCTTATACTTCAGCCGATGCAGCGCACAGGGTGGGTTAGGCGCAAAGCGCCGTAACCCACCACAGTGACTCGCAACGCTCGATTGTCCGGTGGGTAACGCGCCTTCGGCGCTAACCCACCCTACGGCCTCATCCTCCGCGACGCGCGCGAAGAGCGCGCCCCTCGGAATGAGGCGACCAGGCCTTGCGTCGACTGAACCCGCCGCCTACGGCTTGGCGTACTGCTCGGCGTTCATCACTTCGATGCAGACGTAGGGCTCGCTGCCTTCCACCCAGGCGTCGTGCCCCGGCGGGATGGTATAGGATTCGCCCGCCCCGATCGTCTTCTGCGAGCCGTCGTTCATGCGCACCGTGATGCGGCCGGAGATGGCGTAACCGACATGCGCCACCTGGCAGCTCGCGGTCCCTACCACCGGCTTGATGCATTCGGACCAGCGCCAGCCCGGCTGCGCCGTCAGCCGGCCGATCGTGTAGCCCGGCAGCCGCACCACTTCGACCTTGGTCTTGCTCGGCGTGCGCGTCTCATCGGGCTTGTCATGCGATTTCGCCTCGAACTTGGTGACGCTCATTCCATCCGCCATGTGACGACTCCCTGCGTGTAAATGTCCGAATCGATGTCGGCAGAGTTCTTCATTTTCTTGGCATCTTCATTATCGGTGCGTGCTGCCGGCGGCAAGGTGCGAGGCCACCAATTGACGCGTTTATAGCCGGTGCAGGTGTAATGGCGCGTCAGACCGAGCCCAGCCATCTTGCCAGTTTCGCAGTCTGAAATTGGCCGGGTATGACGACGGAGTCTACCGCGTGAACTTCTTATACTTCAGCCGGTGCGGGATGATGCTGTCCGTGCCCAGCCGCCGCATCTTGTCCTTCTCGTAGTCCTGGAAGTTGCCCTCGAACCATTCGACGTGGCTGTCGCCCTCGAAGGCCAGCATGTGCGTGGCGATGCGGTCGAGGAACCAGCGGTCGTGCGAGATGATCACGGCGCAGCCGGCGAAATCCTCCAGCGCCTCTTCCAGCGCGCGCAGCGTGTCAACGTCGAGATCGTTGGTCGGCTCGTCGAGCAGCAGCAGGTTGGCGCCGGACTTGAGCATCTTGGCGAGATGCACGCGGTTGCGCTCGCCGCCCGACAGCGTGCCGACCTTCTTCTGCTGGTCGGCGCCCTTGAAGTTGAAGGCGCCGCAATAGGCGCGCGAGTTCATCTCGCGCTTGCCCAGCATGATGATGTCGTTGCCGCCGGAAATCTCCTCCCACACGGTCTTCTTGCCGTCGAGCGCGTCGCGCGACTGGTCGACGTAGCCGAGCTTGACCGACTCGCCGATCTTGATGGTGCCTTTGTCGGGCTTGTCCTGGCCGGTGATCATGCGGAACAGCGTGGTCTTGCCGGCGCCGTTCGGGCCGATGACGCCGACGATGCCGCCCGGCGGCAGCTTGAAGGTGAGGTCGTCGATCAAGAGATTGTCGCCGAAGCCCTTGGTCAGGTGCTCGAAGTCGACGACGTTCTGCCCCAGCCGCTCGGCCACCGGAATGGTGATCTGCGCCACCTGGTTGACCTTGGCGTTGGCGATCTTGAGCAGGTCCTCGTAGCGCTGGTAGCGCGCCTTGGATTTGGCCTGCCGCGCCGAGGGCGAAGCCGACACCCATTCCTGCTCGCGCGCGAGCGTGCGCTGGCGCGCCTCGTCCTCGCGGCTCTCCTGCTCCATCCTCTTTTGTTTCTGCGACAGCCAGGAGGTGTAGTTGCCCTCGTAGGGAATGCCGCGGCCGTGGTCGAGCTCGAGGATCCAGCCGGTGACGTTGTCGAGGAAGTAGCGGTCGTGGGTGACGATGAGGATGGCGCCGGGATATTGGCGCAAATGGCCTTCCAGCCAGTTCACGCTCTCGGCGTCGAGGTGGTTGGTCGGCTCGTCGAGCAGCAACAAATCGGGCTGGTCGAGCAGCAGCCGGCACAGCGCGACGCGGCGCCGCTCGCCGCCGGACAGCTTGGTGACATCGGCGTCGTCGGCCGGGCAGCGCAGCGCGTCCATGGCCAGATCGACCTGGCTGTCGAGGTCCCACAGGTTCTTGGAATCGATCTCGTCCTGCAGCTTCGCCATCTCGTCGGCGGTCTCGTCGGAATAGTTCGAGGCGATCTCGTTGTAGCGGTCGAGCAGCGCCTTCTTGGCGGCGACGCCCTCCATGACGTTCTCGCGCACGGTCTTCTTGGCATCGAGCTGCGGCTCCTGCTCGAGGTAGCCGACGCGGGCACCCTCGGCGACCCAGCCTTCGCCGGCGAAATCCTTGTCGATGCCGGCCATGATGCGCAGCAAAGTGGACTTGCCGGAGCCGTTGACGCCGAGCACGCCGATCTTGGCGTCCGGGTAGAACGACAAATGGATGTTATCCAGCACTTTCTTGGCTGGCGGATAGGTCTTGGTCAGACCCTGCATATGATAGATGAACTGACGGGCCATTGATCGCCCTGCCCCCTTCGCGGAAACGCGCATTCAGCGCCAAATGTCGGGAAAGTTCCCGCTCATGTAACGAGCGGCGGCGCAAAGGGCAAGGGTCGCGATACCGGCCGGCGATCCGCCGGGGGACGCCGCGCCGGGCCTCCAGAGTGGACGCGCCGATTCCGATGGCCGGCGGCGCATGAGTCACCGACGGTGCCTCGATGACTCCGCGGGTAACTCCGTAACGGAACTCGCGCCGCGGTCCGGACAAATCCTTATCCGGGAAATCCCGAGTTTTTGACATGGCGCAAGCGCGCGAGCCGCGGGTCGGTAAAATTTTAGAAACGCTATTCGAAAATTCCACGTGTCACGGTCACTTCGCCTACCCGGTCTTAACCTTTGGTGCGCCATGGTCTCACGAACTGAACCCATTCGCTTCCATGAGCGACCAAGGGATAAGCGGGCAAAAGGCGTCCGCAATTCGATGGGGAACTAAGTCATGGGTCGCGCGATCACAGCCCTTTCCGGTTCGGCCCTTGCCCTGCTGCCGCGCCCGTTCGCCTTCATCAAGCCGGCATTCGCCGCCTTCTGGCACGAATTGACCCGCGACATGGGCGGCCCCTACCGGCCCGAGCGTCACTATATGCGCGGCCCCGGCCCGAAATACCGGGCCAAGCACGGCCTGCCGCGGGCCTGAGCCTCGCGCATGATCTTGTCCGAAAACCGGTACCCACTTTTCGGGATCATGCGCTAACCCCCCCTATCTTTTCGACCGACCGGCTCTAAATTGGCGCGCCCGGAACCGATCCGGATGCAGTTACGGAGCCGTGCGTATGGTTAAGGCCACCATCCTCGACGACTATCAGAACGTCGCGCTAAAACTCGCCGACTGGTCGCCGGTCGCCAAAGACATCGACATCACCGTCTTCGACAAGCCGTTTTCCGGCCCGGACGAGGCGATCAAGGCGCTGCAGGGCTTCACCATCATCGTCGGCATGCGCGAGCGCACCCCCTTCCCGCGCAAGGTGATCGAGGCGCTGCCCGAGCTGAAGCTCCTGATCACCACCGGCGCCCGCAACAATTCCTTCGACGTCAAGGCGGCGGCCGAGCGCGGCATTCCCGTCTGCGGTACCGGCGGCTTCGGCAACCCGACCGCCTCGATCGCCATCGGCCTGATGCTGGAATTGACCCGCCGCATCGGCTTCGAAAACGCCCGCATGAAGGCCGGCGCGCCGTGGCAGATCACCATGGGCCAGGACGTCGAGGGCATGACGCTCGGCACGCTCGGGCTCGGCAAGCTCGGCCAGCGCGTCGCCTCGATTGCCAAGGCGCTCGGCATGAAGGTGATCGCCTGGAGCCCGAACCTGACGCCGGACAAGGCCAAGGAAGCGGGCGTTGAGTATGTCGCCAAGGACGACCTGTTCCGCAACGCCGACGTGCTCACCATTCATGTGGTGCTCGGCGAGCGCTCGCGCGGCCTGGTCGGCGCGAAAGAACTCGGGCTGATGAAGAAGACGGCCTATCTCGTCAACACCTCGCGCGGGCCGATCGTCGACGAGAAGGCGTTGATCGCGACGCTCAACGCGAAATCGATCGCCGGCGCCGGCCTCGACGTGTTCGACGTCGAGCCGCTGCCGCTCGACCATCCATTCCGCAAGATGGACAATGTCGTGCTCACGCCGCATCTCGGCTACGTCAGCGAGCGGAATTACCGGGTACTGTACACGGGCGTCGTCGAGGACATCCGCGCCTGGCTCGACGGCAAGCCGATCCGGGTGATCGAGGCGAAGTGACGCCGAAGGCGTCATCGCCGGCTTAAGCCGGCCAACTCGCCACAAAAGCCGCCGCATTGCCCCACTTGGCGGAATGCGCGGGACGAGCTCGCGCATGACAGACTAGGGCGTGGGCTTATAAACGGGCTGCCTACTGTTCGCTATTGGGGGCAAAGGCGACACCGCGCCGATCTACCGGGTTGTCCGCTTTTGACCACCCGAAGCGGACATGGTCGCCAGGTACCTCAGCAGAGATTGATTCAAATCATTTCGGCTCTCGGTGGCTGCGCGCATTATTTTTTATTATGTCGCGAGTGAAGGAGAAATCCATGGTCAAGAAGTCAGAGAAGTCAGCGAAGAAAGGCGGTAATTACGAGCTTGTGGCACAGATCCAGGGATCGGCAAATGAAATCTGGCTCGCGGGTCTCGGCGCTTTCGATTATGCGCAGAAGGAAGGTGGCGTGCTTTTCGATACCCTGGTGAAGCAAGGCGAGGCGATTCAGAAACGCGTCACCAAGACGACGGGGCAGACAATTGCCGATGTTAAGGTGACAGCTTCGAAATCGTGGGGCAAATTAGAGAAGGTCTTCGAAGCTGGGGTGGCGAATGCATTGCACACCTTCAATGTGCCGACCAAGAAGGAATTTGACGCGCTTTCCCGCCGCGTCGCCGAACTAGGCTTCGCGACGAAAAGGCGCTCTGCCGCAATGGCAACGTCGTCGCACAAGCGCCGCAGGTCGGCGCACTCCTGACGAAAGACGCGGCTCGCATCCAACCGCTTCCGCCAGCACCGGCGGGTGCGAAAGCAAAAGTATATGTGGGCCCGTCGATGTGCCCCACCGCACGAATGCGTCCGCTCGCAGTAGCGAGCGGGGACGGCGTTGATAAGGTTCATCCTTGAGCTTGGGAGTCCGCTGGAGACGCCGATCCCTCGCTGAGCAAGCTATCGTCCCCGGCGAAAACCGCATTAAGAACGAGCCGCTCCCTGGAGACAACCAAAGTCAGAAACTCCTCGATGCTGCCCATTGCGTGGACGGCGGTATAGCCTCGCTCTAGGAACTCATGCAGATCGCCAAAGCCTGCGATCTGCGCGGGTTTGCGCATGAGCGCCAATGCGGTGCCGGCAAAGTATCGATTTGCCAGGCGATCGAGAGATTGTCCGAGGTGCTCTACGAGGTAGATTTGCCGTTCACGGTCCGTCCGACGATCGACCGTACGGTAGGCCCAGCCGTAAGTGGCGGCATCGATTGTCGTCACCCGAGCGCCGAGGGCGACGACCATGGCAGCGTCAAGGTCTTCAGACAGTGCGTCCAATTCAATCACGTCGGCGACCGTCTCTAGAGCGGAAACTGGTAGAAACTTGGTCATCGCCGGCACGGCCCGTATCACCTCTTGGTCACGGCTGCTGACATCCTTGGTGCCGTACACGTCGGTGAGGAAAAAGGCCGCTGCCAACCCGAAACGCGGACTTGCGAGCAAATCCGCGTGCGTACGGGCAAGGCGGCCCGCCTGCCAGGTGCGCAAGTGCTGGCGACGTTTTCCCGTCCCAGGGTCAGCCTTGGCCACGGCTCGCAAGTGGGTCGAAATATCCAGGTGGTTTGTCAGGCGCTGAACGATCTTTTCCGAGTCATCCTGAGCCATTTTTCGGGAGCCAAATAGGTAGCAATGCTGGAAGCGGCGAAGCTGAGCGACCAGGGAATTGTGAGCGGCTAGGCGTTAGCTTAATCGTTAGTAGACTTCATTGTACCTGACCGTCGAAGTCTTAACGCCTTTTATGGCGAGTTGCAGCGAGTTCGCATTGATTTAAGCCAAATTAGGCCGCTTCAGTTGGTGGGATCTTTCATTTTCATTTGTCCGCACATAGCGGACATTCCAACCGATCAGCTGCATGTCTGCTTTCGCGGGCAAAACGGACATTGACGATCATTGCTCAGCGCCGCCAATTTATGAGGACGCACGCTGGAGATTTAACAGCTTGGCCGCATTGTTGTAGGCGATGTCCGCGCGCAGGGATTCCTCGAGCGGAACCGTGTCGATGAACTCGCAGCCCGGCGAGTCGAACGGATAGTCGGCCGAGAACATTACGCGGTCGCGCCCCAGCGCATCGAGCGAGCAGCGCACCGGCGGCAGATCGTACATGCCCGAGGTCGTCACCCAGACGTTCTCCTTGAGGTATTGCGACGGCGGCTTCGGCAGGCTCCAGCCGTAGGGCGCCGAGCGGCTGTCGAAGCGCCAGAGCTGGAACGGCAGCGTCTCGCCGAGGTGGCCGAGGATGAGCTTCGCCTTCGGATAGCGGTGAAACACGCCGCCGCAGATCAGACGCAGCGCGTGCGAGCCGGTCTCCACGCCCCAGCCCCACATCGGCCGCGCCAGCACGTTGTAGCCGGCGATCGCCGCGAGCGGGGCAACCGGATCGGCCGGATGCAGATAGATCGGCGCGCCCAAGCTCGCCGCGCGCTCCCAGAATGGGTCGTAGGAGCGGTCATCGAGATATTTGCCGTTGGTATGGCCGTCGATCATGGCGCCCAGGAATTTGAGGTCGCGCACGCAGCGCTCCAGTTCGTCGGCCGCGGCCTTGGCGTGCTGCATCGCCAGATGGGCAAAGCCCGAATAGCGGTCCGGCCGCTGTTGCACTTGCCTGGCGAGGAAATCGTTCGAGGCCCGCGCATTGCGGACGGCCGCGGCGGTATCGCGCTCCGCCTGGACGCCGGGACCGGCGATCGCCAGCACCGCGCGGGCGATGCCGGTCTTGTCCATCATCGCCAGCCGTTGCTCGCCGAAATCGGTGAGCGCGCCATAGAGCTGCGCCGTCTTGGCCGGCGCCACGTCGACCATCGTCGGCCGCCAATAAGCCTCGGTGGCGGGATCGATGAAGTGTTCTTCGAGCGCGATTTTTTTCACCATGGCGTTCCTCACATTTTCTTTTGGCGCTTGGCCTTTTCCGAAAACCGGTACCCCACTTTCCGGGGCCAAGCGCTTTTTTTCGTTTTTACCTGTACCGCATATTGGGCTAACGTGTACCATCATACAAGGCGGACCGGGCGCCGCAGCAGTGACGAGTATCTACCGATGAACCGCCACCACGTCACCAACGACAAGAGCCAGGTACAGGTGATCGCGCGCGCCGCCACCATCCTGCGCGCACTGGAAGACGAGAACGCCGGCTTGAGTCTCGGGCAAATCGCCCAACGGGTAAATTTGGCGCGCTCGACCGTGCAGCGCATCGTCGCCGCGCTGGAAATGGAAAAACTGGTGATCGCGGCGACGCCGAATGGGCGCGTGCGGCTCGGTCCCACCATCTTGCGGCTGGCGGCCTCGGTGCGCAGCGACTTCATCGCGCTGGCGCGGCCGTTTTTGGAGCGCCTGAGCGAGGAGCTGCACGAGACCGTCGACCTGTCGACCGTCGGCAAGGACCATCTGGTGTTCATCGACCAGGTGATCGGCCCGCAGCGCCTGCGCACGGTATCGGCGGTGGGCGAGACTTTTCCGCTCTATTGCACCGCCAACGGCAAAGCCTATCTGGCACAGCTCAGCGACGCAGGCGTCGAGACGTTGATTGGACGTGTCTACGAAGCGCGCACGCCGAAGACGCATACGCGTCTCGATACGCTGCTGGCGGACATCAAGGCGGCGCGCCGCAGCGGCGTTGCCTTCGACCGCGAAGAGCATACGCTCGGCGTCTGCGCCGCCGGCGTCGCGCTCCAGGACCCGCTCGGCAACGCCGTCGCCATCTCGGTGCCGGTGCCGACGCAGCGTTTCCAGGATCGGCAGGCGCTGATCGCCGACAAGCTGCTGGCAACCAAACAGGCTCTGGAGATCAACATGAATTCCGTCGCCAGCTGACGGCGGCGCGCAATCGCAACCCCGATCCTTAAGACACTGAAAGGGAGGAAGCCGTGGCCAAAAGAATTCGCGGCGTGATGTTTGAAGAAAACCTCAAGAACAGCATGGGGCTGGAGTTCTACAACCTGTCCCATCGCTTCGGCTATCAGTCGCCGAACTGGCCCTACTTCGAGGACGTCAAGATCGAGCGCATCCACTACATGGCGAAGTCGGGCGTGCTGTCGCAGCGCATCACCACCTCGATGCACAACACCACGCATATCGACGCGCCGGCGCACGTGATCCAGGGCACGCCCTTCATCGACGAAGTGCCGCTGCCGCATTTCTTCGGCACCGGCATCGTGGTGTCGATCCCGAAGGCGAAATGGGAGCCGATCACCGGCGACGACCTGGAAAAAGCCTGCGGCAAGATCGTGCGCCCGCGCGACGTGGTGATCGTTAACACCGGCTGGCACAAATTCTACGAAGACAGCGAGGACTATTTCTGCCGCGCGCCCGGCTTCGTGCCCTCGGCTGGCGAATGGTTCGTCAAGAAGAAGGTCAAGGTCGTCGGCCACGACACCCAGGCGAACGACCACCCGCTCGCCACCGCGATCGGCCCGCAGCGCAACGGACCTTTGCATCCTCACTTGGCCGAGGAATATCGCGAGTGGTCGGGCGGCCGCGACTGGAAGGACGATTTCCCGGAATGGGAGCCGGTGCACCGCATCCTGTTCAAGAACGGCATCATGGGCATCGAGAACGTCGGCGGCGACATCGACAAGGTCACCGGCAAGCGCGTCACCTTCGCCTATTTCCCCTGGAACTGGGACCGCGGCGACGGCTGCATCGTGCGCCTGGTCGCCATCGTCGATCCGACCGGCAAATACCGCATCGAATGCGGTAAATCGTTCAAGCAGGGATAAACGCCATGCACGTCAAACGTTTCGCCGACGCCAAAGCCTACGACGCGCCCAATCATCGCGGCTGCACCTCGCTGCGCCTGTTTGGCGCCGAGGCCGGCGGCACCAAGGAGCTGATCTGCGGCCTGTCGCATTTCCTGCCCGGCGGCGGCGCCGGTCCGGACGCCTCGCCGCCGGAGAAGGTCTATTTCGTGCTGCGCGGCGAGCTCACCGTCATCGTCAACGGCAAGGAGAGCGTGCTCAAGGCGAACGATAGCTGCGTGATCGAGCCGAACGAAACGCGGGAGATCATCAACCGCGGCAACGAGGTTTGCACCATCGTCGTCGCGGTGGCGATGCCGCCGAAATGACTTTCTCCCTCTCCCCGCCAAGCGGGGAGAGGTGAAAGAAAAAACTTTGGGAGGACACAATGTCCGAAGCCTTCTTGAAAAACCCGCTCTCTTTGTTCGACGTCAAGGGCAAGACCGCCGTCGTCACCGGCGCGTCGGGCGCGTTCGGCGCGCTGGCGGCCAAGACCTTGGCCGGCGCCGGCGCCAATGTCGTGCTGGCGGGCAGCCAGCAGGACGAGTTGAAGAAAATCGCAGCCGAATGCGAACAGCTCGCCGCCAAGACCGCGATCGTCGCGCTGCGGCCAAGCTCGGAGGAAAACTGCGAGGCAATCGTGAGGGCCGCGGTCGACGCGTTCGGCCGCCTCGATATCCTGGTGGTCGCCTCCGGCCTCAACAAGGTGGCGAAGATCGTCGACCTGAAGCTGCAAGAGTTTCTCGACGTCATGGACGCCAATGTCACCCAGTCGTGGCTGATGGCGCGCGCCGCCGGCAAGCAGATGCTCAAGCAAGGCCAAGAAGGCAAACCTGGCGGCAAGGTAATCCTCACCTCCTCGGCGCGCGGGTTGCTCGGCCATCCGGCCGGCTACTCGGCGTACTGCGCCTCGAAATCGGCGGTCGATGGCATCACCAAGGCCTTGGGGTGCGAGTGGGGCGAACAGGGCATCACCGTCAACGCACTGGGGCCGACGGTTTTCCGTTCGCCGCTCACCGCCTGGATGTACGAGGACACCGAGCGCGCGCAGTTCGTGCGCAAGGGCTTCCTCGCGCGCGTGCCGAAGGGCCGCTTGGGCGAGCCGGAGGATCTCGCCGGGCCGCTGCTGTTCCTCGCCTCGAAGGCGTCCGACTTCTACACCGGTCACATCCTCTACGCCGACGGCGGCTACACGGCGGGCTGACATGGTGAAAGCGCGCATCGCGGTAATCGGCGCCGGCCTGATGGGCCACGGCATCGCGCAGAATTTCGCCCTCGGCGGCCACGACGTCACCATTTACGATTCGGCGGCGGCCTCGCTCGCGAGCGCCAAGGAACGTATCGCTGTCAACCTCAAATATCTCGGTGACGACATCCGCGCGGTCGAACGCGTCACGCCCGTGCCGGTGCTCGCCGACGCGGTCAAGGATGCCGATTACGTCGTGGAAGCGGTGCTGGAAGATTTGCCGCTCAAGCAGACGATCTTCGCCGAGATCGAGCGGAACGTCGGTGACGGCACCATTCTCGCCAGCAATACATCCGTCATCCCGATCACCCAAATCATGGGCGGCCTCAAGCGGCGCGAGCGTGCGCTTGGCACGCACTGGTGGAATCCGCCATTCATGATTCCGCTGGTCGAGGTGATCCAGACCGAATGGACCTCGCCGCAGGTGGTCGAATGGACCATGCAATTGCATCGCGACATCGGCAAGAAGCCGGCGCATGTGAAGAAGGACGTGCCGGGCTTCATCGGCAACCGGCTGCAGCACGCGCTCTGGCGCGAGGCGGCGAACCTGGTCGAGCGCGGCATCTGCGACGCCAGGACCGTCAACGACGTCGTGAAAGCGTCGTTCGGCCGCCGCTCCGCGGTCTTGGGACCGCTGGAAAATGCCGATCTGGTCGGCACCGATCTCACTCTGGCGATCGCCAATCTGCTTTATCCCGACCTCGACAGCCGTCCGAAGGCGTCGCCCTATCTCGAGCAGCTGGTGAACGACGGAAAGCTCGGCTTCAAATCCGGCGAAGGCTTTGAAAAATGGAGTCCCGAGCGACAGGCCGCGCTGCGCGCCCGGTTGCTCGATCATCTCAAGGCGGCTCGAGAAAAAGACTGAACAAGCGCCGACACAGGAGGAAGCGATGAACGGACACATCTCGCGTCGGACATTGGTGAAGGCAAGTTTTGGCGCGCTCGCCGCATCGGCAATTCTCCGTGTCGTTCCCGCCAATGCGCAATCGCAGGTGATCAAGATCGGCCATGTCAGCCCGAAGACCGGGCCGCTCGCCGGGTTCGGCGAGGCCGACCCCTATATCCTCGAGC
>DATJVE010000125.1:0-10480 GCA_035501975.1 Pseudolabrys sp. | reverse complement strand
GAAATCCGCAAACCCCTGATTCTGATGACGCCGAAGAGCCTGCTGCGCCACAAGCGCGCGGTCTCGCGGCTCGACGAGATGGCCGCCGGAACCGCCTTCCATCGCTTGCTGTGGGACGACGCCCAGTCGCTACCCAACGAGAAGATCAAGCTTGCGCCCGACGACAAGATCCGCCGCGTCGTCATGTGCTCGGGCAAGGTCTATTACGATCTCTACGAGGAGCGCGAAAAGCGCGGCATCGACGACATCTATCTCCTGCGCCTCGAACAGCTCTATCCGTTCCCGACCAAGGCGCTGCTCGCGGAGCTCACGCGCTTCAAGCAGGCGGAGATGGTGTGGTGCCAGGAAGAGCCGCGCAACATGGGCGCCTGGTTCTTCGTCGACGTGTTTCTGCAGTGGATCCTCAACCAAATCGGCGCCAAGCATCGCATCATGCGCTATGCCGGGCGGCCGGCCTCGGCCTCGACCGCGGTCGGGCAGATGCCGAAGCATCTCGCGCAGCTCAAGCTATTGCTGGAAGAGGCGTTGGGATAGGCGCGCTTTTCATTCGCGCGATTTGAGAAGGTTAGATCATGGCTGACATCCGCGTGCCCACCCTCGGCGAATCGGTCACCGAAGCGACCGTCGGCAAATGGTTCAAGCAGCCGGGCGACGCGGTCGCGGTGGACGAACCGCTGGTCGAGTTGGAAACCGACAAGGTCACGCTGGAAGTTCCGGCGCCCGCGGCCGGCGTGCTGTCGGACATCGCGGTGAAAGCCGGCGATACCGTCGCGGTCGGCGCCTTGCTCGGCCAGATCACCGATGGCGCCGGTGCCGCGGCCGCGCCCAAAGCTGCGCCGCCTGCCGCCAAGGCTCCCGAACCGCCGAAAGCGACGGCTGTACCGCCGCCGGCCGCGAAAGCCGCCGAAATGCCGCTGCCGCCCTCGGTGCGCAAAATGGCGGCGGAGAGCGGCGTCGACGCCGCCAAAGTCGAAGGCAGCGGCGTGCGCGGCCAAGTGACCAAGGGCGACATGCTGGCGGCGATCGAGCGCGCCGCCGCCGCGCCCACGCCGGTCGCCGCGCCGGTGCAGATGCGCGCTCCGTCGCCGGCCGACGACGCCGCGCGCGAAGAGCGCGTGCATATGACGCGGCTGCGCCAGACCATCGCCCGCCGCCTGAAGGACGCGCAGAACACCGCCGCCATGCTGACGACCTTCAACGAGGTCGACATGGGCGCGGTGATGAACCTGCGCAATCAATACAAGGAGCTGTTCGAGAAGAAGCACGGCGTGAAGCTCGGCTTCATGGGCTTCTTCGTGCGCGCCTGCATCCAGGCGCTGAAGGAGATCCCCGCGGTCAATGCCGAGATCGACGGCACCGACATCGTCTACAAGAATTATTATCACATCGGCGTCGCCGTCGGCACCGAGCGCGGACTGGTGGTGCCGGTGGTGCGCGACGCCGACACCATGTCGCTTGCCAGGATCGAGCAGATTATCGCCGACTTCGGCAAGCGCGCGCGCGACGGATCGCTCAAGATCGAGGAGATGCAGGGCGGCACCTTCACCATCTCCAACGGCGGCGTCTACGGCTCGCTGATGTCGACGCCGATTCTCAACGCGCCGCAGTCCGGCATCCTCGGCATGCACAAGATCCAGGAGCGGCCAATGGTGGTCGGCGGCAAGATCGAGGCGCGGCCGATGATGTATCTCGCGCTCTCCTACGACCACCGCATCGTCGACGGCCGCGAGGCGGTCACCTTCCTGGTGCGGGTCAAGGACGTGCTGGAAGACCCGGCGCGGCTGGTGCTGGATTTGTGAGACTGTCCGATGGACGCGGCGAAGCGCGACAAGCTTACGAATGAGGTTCTGCGCAACTTGGATTGGACGTCACTGCGGACTCGTTATCGCCATACGTGCAATCGTAGCCAATCGCAGTTCGATCGCTTCGCCTTCGATGCGCTCGACTATTGCAAGGTCCAGAACTGGAAGGAAATGACGGCTGTCGCCGCCACGTTGAACGGTGTGCCCGCAATTGCCGATCGCGTTGGTCAGTTGAAAAAGGCCGGCGTGACCGCTGAACTGCATAGCTACGAGGAATCCGGTTTTTCCGCACTGATGCTTACCGTGACGTTTGACGACACCGGGCGGAGCGCGCTGGAAGAAGGGTAACATGGCTTACGATCTCATCGTCATCGGCAGCGGTCCCGGTGGTTACGTCTGCGCCATCCGCGCGGCGCAGCTTGGCCTGAATACCGCGGTGGTGGAGAAGCGCGCCACCTTCGGCGGCACCTGCCTGAACATCGGCTGCATCCCGTCGAAGGCGCTGCTCTATGCCTCCGAATTGTTCGAGGAAGTCGGGCACAAGTTCCCCGGTATGGGCATTGGCGTTTCCGCGCCCAAGCTCGACCTCGCGGCGATGATGAAATTCAAGGACTCGGGCGTCGAGGGCAACGTCAAGGGCGTCGACTTTCTGCTGAAGAAGAACAAGATCGACACCTTCCGTGGTCTCGGCCGCATCGCCGCACCCGGCAAGGTCGATGTGACCGGCGCGGACGGCAAGACGCAGACGCTCGACACAAAATCCATCGTCATCGCCACCGGCTCCGACGTTGCGCGCTTGAAGGGCGTCGACCTCGACGAGAAGCGCGTCGTCTCCTCGACCGGCGCGCTCGAATTCGACCACGTTCCGGAACGCCTGCTGGTGGTCGGTGCCGGCGTCATCGGGCTCGAGCTCGGCTCGGTTTGGCGACGCCTCGGTTCGCAGGTGGTCGTGGTCGAATTTCTCGACCGCATCCTGCCCGGCATGGACGGCGAGGTCGCCCGACAGGCTCAGCGCATCTTGCAGAAACAGGGCATGACTTTCGCGCTCTCTTCCAAGGTCTCCAACGTCGACTCCTCAAGCAAGCGGCTCAAGGTGACGATCGAGCATGCGACCGGCGGCGGAGTGGCGGATGTGGTCGATATGGACGCTGTCCTCGTCGCCATCGGCCGCGTGCCCTACACCGACGGCCTTGGCCTCGACGCGGTTGGCGTCAAGCGCGACGAGCGCGGCCGCGTCGTCGTCGATCATTATTATGCGACCAGCGTGCCGGGCATCTGGGCGATCGGCGACGTGATTGCCGGGCCGATGCTGGCGCACAAGGCGGAAGACGAGGGCGTGGCGGTCGCCGAAATTCTGGTCGGGCAGGCCGGCCATGTGAACTACGACGCCATTCCCAACGTGGTCTACACCTATCCGGAAATCGCCACCGTCGGCAAAAGCGAGGAAGAATTGAAAGCCGCCGGCGTCGCCTACAATGTCGGCAAGTTTCAGATGATGGCGAACGGGCGCGCCAAGGTGAACCAGACCGCCGAAGGCTTCATCAAGATTCTTGCCGATGCCAAGACCGACCGCGTGCTCGGCGTGCACATGGTCTGCGCCGACGCCGGCAACATGATCGCCGAGGCGGCGCTGGCCATGGAGTTCGGCGCCTCGGCGGAAGACATCGCGCGCACCTGCCACGCGCACCCGACGCTGCCCGAGGCGGTGAAGGAAGCGGCCATGGCGGTGGCGAAACGGGCGATTCACATGTGATAATCCGCCCTCATCCTGAGGAGCCCGCGTGAGCGGGCGTCTCGAAGGATGGCGCGGCCCCGTGGTTTGAGACGCGCTACGCGCTCCTCACCATGAGGCCGATTTAGTCTCGTGAGCGGCAAGCGGGGAGAAACCATGGCCAAAGGTCACAAGGATAAAGTCGCCGTCATCACCGGTGCGGCGGGCGGCATCGGGCAGGCCTTCGCCAAGCGGCTGGCCGCGGACGGCGTCGACATCGTGGTGGTCGACCTCGGCGACGGCGGCGAGACGGTGAAGCTGGCGGAAGCCGCCGGCCGCCAAGCGATCGCCGTGAAATGCGACGTTGCGTCGGAGCAATCGGTCGCGGCCATGGCCAAGGAAGTCGGCGGCAAATTCGGCCACGTCGACATCGTGATCAATTGCGCCGGCATCTTCCCGCAAAAGGAATTTCCTGAGATGACCTTCGCCGACTGGCGCAAGGTGCTTTCGATCAATCTCGACGGCACCTTCCTGGTCACCGCGGCGTTCGTCCCCGGCATGCGTGCCCGCAAATGGGGCCGCGTGGTCAACTTGGCGTCCTCGACGCTCGGCTCGGTGGTCACCGGCTTTGCGCATTATGTCGCCAGCAAAGGCGGCATCGTCGGCTTCACCCGCGCGCTCGCTTCCGATCTCGCGCCCGACGGCATCACCGTCAACGCCATCGCGCCCGGGCTGACGCGTTCGCCCGGCACGCTGGTGCGCGCGCCGCGTCCGCAATTCAAGACCATGGACGAGGAATACGCCGCGGTCGCACAGATGCAGGCGATCAAGCGCCCGGAAGTGCCCGAGGACCTGGTCGGGGCGGTGTCGTTCCTCACCAGCGACGACGCCAGCTTTATCACCGGGCAGACGTTGAACGTGGATGGCGGGAGGGTAAGGAGTTAGGCGGCCCAATCCGCCGCAAGCTGGGGAGGGATTAGAAAGCCCGCCTTACTTGCGGCCTTAATCGCCCCTATATTTCCCCCATGCGCCGTTGGCTCCGCCCGTTCTGGGTCATTCTCGCGCTGCTGTTCCTGTTGGAAGCGTGGCTATGGGACCACCTCGAGCCCATCGTCGCGCGCGTCGTCGATCTCATTCCCTGGGGTCGGGTCAAGGACTGGCTCCGACGCACAATCGCAAATCTGCCGCCGTGGGCGGCGCTCGGCGTCTTCATCGTCCCGCTCGTCGTGCTGCTGCCGCTGAAGTTCCTCGAGGTGTTCCTGCTCGCCAAACGGCATTGGCTCGCCGCCGGCCTGGTGCTGATCGTGGCCAAGCTCATCGGCCTCGGCGTCACCGCCTTCGTTTTCGACGCCACGCGCGGCAAGCTCCTGCAGATGGCCTGGTTCGCCCGCATGTTCGACTGGTTCATGTGGGCGCGCGATTGGGCGCACGAGATCACCGAGCCGGTGCGCGAACGCGTGCAGCAGTTGATGTGGCTATTGAAGCCGCAGCGCGCCGGACGCTTCCTGCGTCGGTTGATGAAACTGCGCCGCCGCGCCTATGGCAGCCGGCCGGCCTAGTGCACCAGCATATGCACGAGGTGCGGCGCCCACAGGCCGATGCCCGTGAAGGCCAGCCCCACCACGCCGAGCAGGCCAGACAGCCAGCCCAGCACGGCCATGCCGGTGATCACCTGCGCGGAGGCCAGAACGATACCGATCTGGAAGGCGGCTGAGGCGAATTCGTAATTGTGATAACGCGACATCGCCAATTCGCGCTTTTCCTCGGATTCCTTGGCGCGCTCGGCCAGTTGCTTGCGCCCTTCCTTGCCTTCGGGATCGTCGTCATAGCGGTCGGCGGTTTTCTTCCAGCCGTCGACCACCTTCTGCAAGCGCGCTTTGGCATCTGCCTCGGTTGCGCGATCGGCCGCGAGCTGCAGTTGCTCCGCCGCGGTGCGCAGGATCGTGCCGCGAATATGTTTAGCCTGGTAGAACGCCCAAAGATCGTTGGTCGTCACGTTATAGGTAATGGCGGCGGTCTGCGAGCTCTTGCCCAGCGTCTCGGAAAACGCCAGGAACAGCGCCAGCACCGCGATCAGCAGGGCAATTTTCTTGTTGCCGCCGTGCGAGGCGTGCTCGACGTGCTCGACATGTTCCAGGTTTTCGTGTGCGCTCATCGCCGTCCCCCAATGAATGGCGCGGTGACGTTGCTATGAAATCGCCTCCGCGCGCAAGAGGGACATTAAGCGCGCGGATGCGCGCTTGAATAAACTTCGAGTAAACGCTCGGAATCGACCGCGGTGTAAATCTGCGTGGTCGACAGCGAAGCATGCCCGAGCAGTTCCTGGATGGCGCGCAGGTCGCCGCCGCGCGCCAGCAGATGCGTGGCGAAGGAATGGCGCAATGCGTGCGGCGTCGCGGTGTCGGGCAGGCCGAGCGCGCCGCGCAGGCGCGCCATGGCCAGTTGCACGATGCGAGGCGAAAGCGCGCCGCCGTGCGCGCCGACAAACAGCGGCCCGTCGTCGGGCAGATCGCGCGGGCAGAGCGCGACGTAGTCGGCGATCAATTTTGTCACCTGCGGCAACACCGGCACCATGCGCGTCTTGTTGCCTTTGCCGGTGACGGTGATGACGTCGCGTGCGCCGGCGCTCTCGCGCCTGAGCGAGAGCGCTTCCGAGATGCGCAAGCCGGAACCGTAGAGCAGGGCGAGCACGGCGGCGTCGCGGGCGACGATCCACGGCTCGCTGTGTTCGCCCGCGCGCAATTCGGTATCGGAAATCCGTTTCGCCGTGGCGATGGTCAGCGGCTTCGGCAGGGTTTTGGCCACCTTGGGCGCGCGCACGGCGGCGAGCGCGCCGACCTTGCCCTTGCCATTACGCTCGAGGAAGCGCGCGAACGAGCGCGCCCCGGCGAGCACTCGCATCAACGAGCGGCTGGAGAGCCCTTCGCTGCGCCGCTCGGCCATGAAGCCGCGAACGTCGGCCGGCGTCAGCTTGGCGAGCTGCTTGAGCGAGGGCGCGCCGCCAAGATGGCAGGCGAGGAAATCGAGGAACTGGCCGATATCGCGCTCATAGGCCTCCAGCGTCTTCGGCGACATGCGCCGTTCGGCACCGAGGTAGCCGAGCCAGCGGCCAATTTCGGCGGCGACGTCAGCGGCGGCGCGGGAAGGAGCTTTCGTGTCCGGCATCGTGGCCGTCGTCCTTCGAGGCTTGCTTGCGCTCGCTCCTCAGGATGACGGAGCCAACTCAGCCGTCATCCTAAGGTGCGAGGCGGCAACGCCGCCGAGCCTCGAAGGATGGCGGCTGCCAAGGCCGTTATTACATTGCTTCCTTCACCCTTCCTTAAGCGCCCGGAATCGGCCAGACCTGCAACCATGCATATGCGCGTTATCGACGTTCTGGTGCCAGTGGCCCTGGATCAGACCTATTCCTACCGGGTGCCAGACGGGCTCGAACTCGCTCCCGGGGATGTGGTGGCGGTGCCTTTGGGCGCGCGCGGCGAGACCATGGGCGTGGTCTGGGCGGAGAACCCCAACCCCAATCCGCGCCTGCACAACCGCCTGAAGGACGTGGCGGCCAAGCTTGACATGCCGCCGCTCAAACCCGAACTGCGCAAGTTCGTCGATTGGGTCGCCGACTATACGCTCGCCTCGCGCGGCATGGTGCTGCGTATGGCGCTGCGGATGGGCGAGCATCTTGGCCCGGCGCGCGAACGTATCGGCGTCCGGCTCGCCGGCCCGCCCCCGGCCCGCATGACGCCGGCACGCGCGCGCGCGGTCGCGCTGTTTGCCGACCGCCTGACGCGCAGCAAGGGCGACGCCGCGCGCGAGGCGGGCGTATCCGCCGGCGTGATCGACGGCTTGATCGACGAGGGCACGCTGGAAACCGTGGTGCTGCCGCCCGAGCCGGTCACGCGCCCGGCCGATCCGGATTTCCGCAAGGCCGAATTCTCGCTCGGTCAGCTCGCCGCTGCCGACGCGTTGCGGACCACGGTCGATCAGGGCGGCTATACGGGGACGCTGCTCGACGGCGTTACCGGCTCAGGAAAAACGGAAGTCTATTTCGAGGCCGTGGCGGAAAACATCCGCAAGAAACGGCAGACGCTGATCCTGATGCCGGAGATCGCGCTTACCGCGCAGTCGCTCGACCGCTTCACCGCGCGCTTCGGCACACGTCCGGCGGAATGGCATTCGCAACTCTCACCACGCACGCGCGCGCGCACTTGGGCGGCGGTGGCGGATAACGAGGTATCGGTGGTGGTCGGCGCGCGCTCGGCGCTGTTCCTTCCCTATGCCGACCTCGGCTTGATCGTCGTCGATGAGGAGCACGATCCCGCCTACAAGCAGGAGGACGGCGCGCATTATCACGCGCGCGACATGGCGGTGGTGCGCGGCAGCGTGGCGAAAATCCCGGTGGTGCTCGCTTCAGCGACGCCTTCGGTCGAATCGGAAGTCAACGCGCGGCGCGGGCGCTACAAGCGCATCCATCTGCCGGAGCGGTTCGGCGGCGCGCATCTGCCGATGATCGAGGCGATCGACCTGCGGCGCGAGGGCCCGCCGCGCGGCCGTTTCATCGCGCCGCGGCTCGCCGAAGCAGTGAAGAACGCGCTGGAAAGCCGCGAGCAGGCGCTTCTGTTCCTTAATCGCCGCGGCTACGCACCGCTGACGCTGTGCCGCGCCTGCGGTTTCCGTTTGCAATGCCCGAATTGCGACGCCTGGCTGGTCGATCATCGCTTCAAGCGGCGGCTGGTCTGCCACCATTGTGCCTTCTCCATGCCGCCGCCGGCCGAGTGTCCGAACTGCCACGCCACGGAAAGCTTCGCGCCGATCGGCCCCGGCGTGGAGCGGCTGGAACAGGAGGCCGCCGAGCTTTTCCCAGGCGCGCGTATTCTAGTGCTGTCGAGCGATCTGGTGGAATCCATGGAGCGCTTGCGCCAGGAACTCGACGACGTGGCGCAAGGCCGCTTCGACGTCGTCATCGGCACGCAGCTCGTCGCCAAGGGTCACCACTTTCCGAAGCTCAATCTGGTCGGCATTGTCGACGCCGACTTGGGCCTCGGCAACGGCGACCCGCGCGCCGCCGAGCGCACCTTCCAGCTTCTGCATCAGGTGGTCGGCCGCGCCGGCCGCGAGGAAGGCCACGGTGTCGGCTTCCTGCAGACGCATCAGCCCGAGCATCCGGTGATGAAGGCGCTGATCTCCGGCGACCGCGAGGCGTTCTACGACAGCGAGATCGCGCTGCGCGAGCGCACCGGCTATCCGCCATTCGGCCGCCTCGCCGGCCTCATCATCACCGCCAACGACCGCCACGGCGCCGAGTCCTACGCGCGTACGCTTGTCTCCACGTCGCCAGTCAGCGACCAGGTGCGCATACTCGGGCCCGCCGAAGCGCCGATCGCGGTGGTGCGTGGCCGGCATCGCTTCCGCCTGCTGGTGAAGGCGCCGCGCGCGTTCGACGTCTCGGCCTATCTGCGACAATGGCTCGTCGACGCCCCCAAGCCGCGCGGCAATGTGCGGCTGGAGGTCGACGTCGATCCGCAGAGTTTTTACTAAACTTACTCCGGCAGTTCCGTGTGCTTGACGTTTGGCTGCAGCAGCACGCTGGCCGCCGCGGAAAAGATTAGGGCAAAGCCGATGGCGTCGGCGAAACTCGGCCGCTCGCCGTTCACCAGCGCCGAGCCGGCGACGCCGACCACCGGCACGAGCAGCGAGCCGAGTGATGCGGTCATTGCCGGCAAACGCGCGATGATGACGAACCAAAGGAAATAGGCGAGGCCCATGCCTATGAAGCCGTTATAGGCGAGCCACAGCGCCACGTTGGTCGGCAGCGGCCATAAGTGCGGCAGGCCTTCGAACCACAGCATGCCGGCGGCGAGCATCAGCCAGCCAAACAGCAACTGCCATGCTGCGACCGCAAGCGTCGGCGCGGCAATCTTCGCCGATTTCAGGTAGATAGTGCCGGCGGCCCAGCTCCAGGCGCAGCCGAGCGCGAGCAGAGCGCCGAGCGGAAAGCCGCTGCGCGCCAACGGCTCGATCAAGATGATGAGCCCCGCCGCGCACAAGGCGAGCGCGGCGAGTTTCACCGCGGTCAGCCGCTCGTTGAGCACGATGCGCGCCAGCAGCGCCGACCAGATCGGCATCGAATAGGCGATGACAATGGCGCGCGAGGTCGTGCCGTAGACCTGCGCATAGGCCGAGCCGACGCCGAAGGCGGCAACATTGAAAAATCCGGCGACCACGACCTTGAGCCGGTCCTTGGGCGCGATCTTCAGCGGCACGCGGCAGACATAGGCCGCGGCGAACAAGGTCAGGCAGCCAAGCCCGATACCGACCGCGCGCAGCGTCCACGGCTGCAGCGCCTGCAGGATGATGCGTGCGGCGACCCAGTTGAAGCCCCAGGCGAGCCCCATGCCGAGCACCATCAGCTTGGCGCCCGCCGCGCCGTCATGGCGCGGCGTGCTCACTCCGGCATCTCCGTGTGCTTCACGTTCGGCTGCAACAGCACGCAAGCCGCAGCGGCGAAGATCAACGTGAAGCCGAGAATGTCGGGCACGGTCAGCCGCTCGTTGAGCATAAAGGCCGAGGCGGTCACGCCGATGACCGGCACCAACAGCGAGCCCAGCGAGGCGGTGATGGTCGGCAGCCGGCCGACGATCGACCACCACAGGAAGTGCGCGAGGCCGACGCCGAACAGGCCGACATAAAGAATCGCCAGCAGCGTCCGGCTACCGAGTGGCCACAGAACCGGCCAACCTTCGAAAACGAGAGTGCCGGCGGCGATGAACAAGAATCCGAACAGCAATTGCCAGGCCGCGTTGGCCAGCGGCTCGATTTTGACCGCGGCCCACTTGATGTAGACGGTCGCGATGCACCAACTCAGCGCGCAGCCGAGCGAGTAGAAGACGAAGGGCGGAAAGCCATTGGCGAATAGCGGCCAGAGCAGGGTCGCCAATCCGGCCACACACAAACAAAAAGCCACGACGCGGATGCG
>DATJVE010000124.1:0-28831 GCA_035501975.1 Pseudolabrys sp. | reverse complement strand
CTCGGCCAGCCGGTGCTTGGAGCGGCGCACCAGCACGTCGCGGCGGTGATCGAGCCATTCGCGCAGAGCCTCGGCGAGGCCGAGCACCTGCGGGATGCGCCCCTTCACCAGCACGTTCATGTTGAGCGCAATGCGGCTCTCAAGCTCGGTGAGCTTGAACAGCGATTCCATCAGCAATTCGGCGTCGACCGTGCGCGCGCGCGGCTCGATCACCAGCCGCAAATCCTCCGCCGACTCATCGCGCACGTCGGCGACGAGCGGCAGTTTCTTTTCGTTGATCAGCTCGGCGAGCTTCTCCACCAGCCGCGACTTCTGCACCAGCCAGGGGATTTCCGTGACGACGATGATATAGGTGCCGCGCCCGGTTTCTTCCTTCGCCCAGCGGGCGCGCACGCGGAAGGAGCCGCGGCCGGTGGTATAGGCTTCGGCAATCTCCGCAGGCTTGTCGACGATGACGCCGCCGGTCGGAAAATCCGGACCCTTGACGTATTTGAGCAGCGTGCGGCTGCGCGCCTTCGGGTTGTCGATCAGGAACAGCGCCGCGTCGCACAGCTCGGCCGCGTTGTGCGGCGGGATCGAGGTGGCCATGCCGACGGCGATGCCCTGCGAGCCGTTCGCCAGGAGATTGGGAAATGCCGCCGGCAGCACCACCGGCTCCTGCCCGGTGCCGTCGTAACTCGGGCGGAAATCGACCGCATCCTCGTCGATGCCGTCGAGCAGAAGCCGCGCCACTTCGGTCAGCCGGGATTCGGTGTAGCGCATGGCGGCGGCATTATCGCCGTCGATGTTGCCGAAATTGCCCTGCCCGTCGATCAGCGGATAACGCTGGGCGAAATCCTGCGCCAGCCGCACCAGCGCGTCGTAGATCGCCTGGTCGCCGTGCGGATGGAAATTGCCCATGACGTCGCCGACCACCTTGGCCGATTTCTTGAAGGCGGCGCCGGGGTCGAGCCGCAGCGTCCGCATCACGTGCAGGATGCGCCGGTGCACCGGCTTGAGCCCGTCGCGCGCGTCGGGCAACGCGCGGTTCATGATGGTGGAGAGCGCATAGGCGAGATAGCGCTCTTCCAGCGCCCCGCGCAGCGCGACCTCCTCGATCTCGCCCTTGTCGGGGGGAATCAGTCGCTTGTTCATAACCGATAGCTACTGCGGCATATGGTCATGAACAAGCCGGGAACCGCTCTTCAAGCCCGCAAAATCGGGCCGGAATGCATTGCCAAGAGGCCATTCCGACCGCAAAACAGACTGCGTTTTGGTCGAGCCGCTCGCCCGCCCTAGAGGACACCGCGATGATCAGACCCGGATTGTGCCTGCCGATCGTCCTGCTTGCCGCCGCAATGACGAAGGCCGCTGCGCAAGAGCTGCCACGGCTGCAGACCAATGAGGCCTACGTCAACGAAGCAACCATTCGCACGCAGACACTGGCGATCGACGATCCGATGGCGGTCTTCGGCTACGTGCTCAACAGCCTGCCCGACCGGGTCAAGGTCTATCCGACCGAGAACCACTATTACTTTGCGTTCGACCTCAACGGCACACGCTATGCCGGCAACATCAAGATCGACGCGCATCTGCGCGCCGAAGGTAAGGTCGAGTTCTCCTATTACGAGGATCGCGCGAGCTGGCTCGAAGACAGCAAGGCGACCGGACTGACGCTCGATGCCTCGCGCGGCGTGACGGTGGAAAAGGTTGATCCGTTGGCCTACCGGCTGACCTATCGCAGCAAGAGCGTCGTTTTTGCGCTCAACGATTTGTCCGGCGTCAAGCCGCAGGCGGCGGCGCTCGCGCCCGGCGAGCAATTCATTGGGCCCATCTTCGATGAGTCGGGCGTCAGGTTTTTCCTGGTGTTCAATGCGAGACTCAGACTCTTTCATTACCTGCTTGACGAAACGGCGACGCCAAACGACGCGTTCGTGCCGGCGCCGGTCGGCCACGGCCGCATCCTCATCGGCAAGCGCACCGGCTTTGCCGTCTATCGCGACCCGCAGCGCGAGCGGAAGATTCTGATCGGCGTGTTCCACGACAACGTCACGGCAAACAACTACCTCGACGGTCCGTTCGACCAGATGCCGGACAATTTCATTGAAGGCGATTCATTCCGCAATGCCATTCTCGCGGTCGCACCTGACTTGAAGGGCCAAATCAATCGCTACGGCAGCTTCGCCGACGGCGCCCGCTTCGCAATCGAACCCTATATGGAATACCGCGATCCGAGGGAGCTTGCGATCTTCGATCGCTGCGCCACCGACCGACGGATTCCAGCCGCGCGCCGCGACGCCTGCTTCGCGCTAGAACTCGATGGCCGTCACGACGCCGGCTCGCGGCCGATCGCGATGCTGCGTCACGCCCGGTGACAAAAGAAACGGGCCGGCGTTTTTGCCCGCCGGCCCGTTCCTCTAACAGGTGTCGCCCGGACTACTTCTACCAGCAGCGCAAGCGCGAGCGCCAGCGATGGACGCAATGACGACGACGGCGCCATTGAGCCTTTTCAACCGCCTTAATCGCGTCGGCCGAAGAGCCTACCGCCGCGCCATTGGCCGGAGCCGCTTGAGACGCCGGCATACTGAAGAGACCGAAAAACACAGCCATCAGCGTTGCTACGATTATTCTTTGCATCAGGTCTGACTCCCATTGCTGCTGAACTCGACCGCAATGAACACGACGAGCTTAGCCAGCGGATCACGAAGGTCTCGTGACCGGCCCGTTCACCCTGGGTTCACGAACCGGCCCCGGACTATCGAATAATACGTCACGGTTGCCAAGGTTCCCGCCAACTTTTCCCATAATTCCTAGGAGTATTTTGTTACCTCGGCCCGTTTCGGTCAGTCGCTCTCATCTCGGGAATAGGCCCTTGATTCGTAATAGACTTTTATGAACGGCGCGAGGATTTTGTAGAGCGCGTTCTTGCCGACCAGCGTGTCGTGCAGCACGAGATAATCGATGCCGGTGTAGATGAAGCACCGCATCGCGTCCTGCGGCGTCTCGACGATCGGCTCGCCCTTGATGTTGAACGACGTGTTCACGAGGACCGGCACGCCGGTGAGCTTCTCGAATTCCACCAGAAGGTCGTACATCCGTTCATTGTGGTCCCGGCGCACCGTCTGCACGCGCGCGGTGCCGTCGACATGCACGACCGCCGGGATTTTGTCTTTCCATTCGGGGCGCACCTGCTTGGCGCGCAGCATGAACGGTGACTCGTCCTCGCCGACGAAGATGTCCTTCGCCCTTTCGTAAGTGACAATCGGCGCGAACGGGCGGAACGCCTGGCGGAATTTCACCCGCTTGTTGAGGATGTCTTTCATCTCCGCGCGCCGCGGATCGCCGAGGATGCTGCGGTTACCGAGCGCGCGCGGGCCGAATTCGGAGCGGCCCTGAAACCAGCCGAACACATGGCCTTCCGCCAGCAGCTTCGCCGCCTCGCGGCAAATGCTTTCGCCGGAGCCATTGAACGTCTTGCGGGTGACCAACCACGGATTGCCGACGCGGCGCACGGCGTCATCGGAATATTCGACGCCGAGCGTGGCGCGCTTCATGACGAACGTACGCGGCTTCTTCTGCACCGCGAGATGTCCGTAAAAGGCGCAGCCGATGGAGATGCCATTGTCGCCGGCCGCCGGCTGGATCCAAACGTTATCGAAGCCGGCCTCGCGCACGATGCGCCCGTTGGCGACGCAATTGAGCGCGACGCCGCCGGCGAGCACCAAATTCTTCGCGCCGGTCGTTTCCCGCAGCCAGCGCGCGCGTTCGAGCAAGACTTCCTCGGCGTCATGCTGGATGCGCCAAGCCATGTCTTCCCAATGCCGCATGGCCGGACCGGCCTCCCACTTCTTCTTGCCGTCCGGCATCCAGGGCTGATTGAACTCGGCGTCCCAGGGTGCGACTTCAAGCTCGCCGTCTTTGAGCGCGAGCAGCGTCTTGAACTTGTCGGGACGGCCATAGGGCGCAAGCCCCATGACCTCGCCGCATTTGTTCCAGTCGGCGAAGATGTAGCTCGACACGCGGCTGTAGACCGCGCCGAGCCCGTCCATGTTGAAGAACTCGTCGCTGAGCAGGCCGCGGCACGGCTGCAGCCAGACTTTCTTCAGCGGCGTGAGCTCGCTGCCCTTGAAACGGTAATAGCTCTCGGATTCGCGCGCCAGCGGATTGACGCCTTCGGTCAGTTGCCCCGGCTCCTTGATGTCAGACGCGTAGCTGCCGACGCCGTCGATGACCATCACCACGCCCTCCTCGAAGGGCGACGGCGCAAACGCGCTGTAGGCGTGCGCGAGATGGTGCGAGACCGTCATCACCTTGTTCGATTTCGGCAGATAGAGCGGGCTTTTGGCGGTCTGCTCGCGCTCATGCTCGAGCATGTCGCCCTGATAGATCATGCGCATTTCCAGCTCTTCGACCGGCAGCACGTAGCAATTGCGGACCACCAGATCGACGTCGTCGAACGTAATGCCTTCGGCATTGAGGCAATAGTCGACGACCTCCTGGAAGAAGCCGCCGGCGTGTTTCTGCCGCGTGATGCGCTCTTTCTCGATCGCAACCGCGATTTCACCGTCGCGCAGCAGGCAGGCGCTGACGTCGTGGTCGTAGGCGTTAATACCGAGGACATAGGCGTGGTTCTTGGACATGCGGCTCCTATAGCACGGCTGCGGCGATGCCGATAAGCTGCCCTGCCCGGTCAGCCATAGGCCTTAGACGACATGACAGCGGTGAAGCGCATCGTCGCCGATCAATGCTGCGGCGTCATCGTCGACCTGCAAGGGTTTTTCCTGGCGCAGATCGACAAACGGCTGCGCTCCCGTATCAAGACCAATACGGGCCACCTCGTCCGCCTGCTCGATTATTTCCGGATCCCGATCGTGGCGACGATCGAGCGCCCGGTCGAGCGCAAGGGCCCGTTACCGGCCGAGGTCGGCAAGCACCTGGGCGAGCGCACGCGGATTTTCGAAAAGGATTTCTTCGACCTCACCAAGGAAAAGAAAATCAGAGGTCACCTCGCCGGCTTGAAACGGCGGCAGGCGATCGTTGCCGGCTGCGAGACCGACGTCTGCGTGCTGCAATCGTGCCTCGGGCTCTTGAGCCTCGACTACGAGGTCTATGTCGTCGAGGAACTGATTTTCTCCTCGGCGCGCAACGTCGATGCCGCGGTCGCACGCATGCAAGCCGAAGGCGTCGTCTTCACAAGCTACAAGACGCTGTATTACGAGCTGATCGAAGCCGTGCACGACAATCCGCATTCCGACAAGATGCTCGAAACTTACGGGCCGTTCCCCGACGATCTACCCGACGCGGCGCTATAGGCCTCCCGCCGCCGCGGCGCGCGGGCCACGCAGCAACGCGGCGATGAAATGCGCGCGTTCATCAGACAGCGTCAGCCCGCGCGGCTCGAGCACGTGGCGCTCGAGGAAATAGCCGGTCAACGCAAAGCCGTCGGCGACATCGCTGCCGGCCGGCCCCGCCGCAGGGTCGCGCAGAAAAGCCGGCAACCGCAGCATCTTGTCGGCCCAAGGCTCGCCGGCCGCGCGCGACACCGCGCGCCCCGACTTCGGCGACACATAGATCAGCTCTGCACGCACGCCGGTCGAGGCACATTGCTCGAGGTCGAGGCCGAAGCCGAGCTCGGCCAAGACCTGCAATTCGAACCGCACCACCATGGGCGCGGCAATGACCGCATCGTCGAGGCGGTCGAGCACCCCGCCGAACTCGGCATAAAGTCCGGCGTGCGGATCGCGCTCCGGCAACAGCCGCATCAGCGCGGCGAGATGGGTTACGCCGTAGACCGCATGCGAGGCGCCAAAGAAATTCGCCGCGCGCAGGTTCACCGCCTCCACCGTGTAATTGCCGAGATGCTCGTCGAGCCGCGCCCGCCAGGCCGCGCTCAGCGTATTGCCCGGCTGCAGGACCGGCTTCAGGCGCGAACCGAAGCCGCCGCGCACCAAGCCGAGATGCCGGCCATGCTCGCGCGTCATCAACTCGAGGATGGCGTTCGCCTCCCCGTGCCGCTTGACGCCGATCACGATGCCTTCATCGGTCCATTGCATCATTCAATGCCTTGATTGATTCGAATTATGGCCCTTTGAACGTCGGTGACGAAACATCAAATATATGCAGGCGAACAGCCCGGTTGCTGCATCTTCACCCACCTTCAATGACCCACACCTGAGGAACAGCCAAAGAGCTGTAATCCAAGGGATCCCGGAAAAGATTTGCAAAATTTGTTGAGCCATCTTCGATTCTCCAAAGATGGCTTTTAGTTCAACGCGTGGCGCATTGAACCCGCAACGCACCGCTCCTACCCCTACGTATTATTTTCTTGTAACCGTTTGAGTTGATTAGCTATTCCTTGGGAAACTCCAGCCCCATGGCTCGGTAGCGCTCCGGGTCCTCGCCCCAGCCCTCGCGCACCTTGACGAACAGGAACAGGTGCACCTTGGCGTCGGCGATCTCGGCGATCTCCTTGCGCGCCGCCTCCCCGATCGCCTTGATGGTCGCTCCGCCCTTGCCGAGCACGATCTTGCGCTGGCTTTCGCGCTCCACATAGATCGTCTGCTCGATGCGGATGTCGCCGTGGCGCAGCTCCTTCCACACCTCGGTCTCCACCGTGGAGTGATAGGGCAATTCCTGGTGCAGCCGCTCGAACAGCTTCTCGCGCGTGATCTCGGCGGCGAGCTGGCGCAGCGGCGCATCCGACATCTGGTCGGCCGGATAAAGCCAAGGCCCGAGGGGCATGCGCCCGGGGAGCCAGTGCTTGAGATCGGCAACGCCGTCGCCGGTCAGCGCCGAGATCATGAAGGTCGCCTCGAACGCCGCCTTGCTGTTGGCGGTCTTAGCCAACGCCAGCAGCGTCTCGCGCGGCACCAGATCGATCTTGTTGAGGATAAGGATTTTCGCGGCCTTCACGTCGGCGAGCTTGTCGAGAATCGCTTCCGATTCCTCCTCCAGCCCCTTGCGCGCGTCGATCAGCACGCCGACGAGGTCGGCGTCATGTGCGCCGCTCCAGGCCGTGGTCATCATGGCGCGATCGAGCCGCCGGCGCGGCGAAAAAATCCCCGGCGTGTCGACGAAAATCAGTTGCGACTTGTCTTCGATGGCGATGCCGCGGATCAGCGCCCGCGTGGTCTGAACCTTGCGCGAGACGATGGTCACCTTGGACCCGACCAAGGCGTTGAGCAGCGTCGACTTGCCGGCGTTGGGCGCGCCGATCAGCGCGACAAAGCCGCAGCGCGTGTCGCCTAACGGCGCGGCCTCAGTCATCAATCTTGTCCACCGCGATGCCGACGCGGGTGAGCATGGCGGCCGCCGCGGCCTGTTCCGCGGCCCGTTTCGAGGAACCCACGCCCTCGGCCGGCGGCCGGTCGGGCAGCGTCACGGCAACGCGGAATTCCGGATCGTGGTGCGGCCCGGTGCGCGCCAATTCGCGATAGGCCGGCGTCGGCAGGCCGCGCGCCTGCGCCCATTCCTGCAGCATCGTCTTGGGATCGCGCAGCGGGCGCAGCGGTTTGAGCATACGCTCCTTCCAGAATCTGCCGACCAGTTGCTCGGCCGCCTGATAGCCGCCGTCCGAGTAGACCGCGCCGACGAGGGCCTCGCAGGCGTCGGCCAGAATGGTCGTGCGCAAACGTCCGCCGGCGTGCGATTCCGAATTGCCGAGCTTGAGCGCGGGCCCAAGATCCATGGCGCGCGCCACCTCGGCGCAGGTTTCCTTGCGTACCAGATCGGCCAGGCGCCGCGACAACTCGCCCTCGTTCGCCTTGGAGAAGGCGCGATACAGCATGTCGGAAATCACCAGGCCGAGCACGTGGTCGCCGAGAAACTCCAGGCGCTGATAGCTATGCGCGCGGGTGGCGCCGCCCGAAAGCGCGGAAATATGCGTGAGCGCACGCTCAAGCAGCGCCTTGTCGGCGAATTGGTAGCCGATCCGTTCCTCGAGCGCCGCTCTATCCTTGGCCTTACGGCTCATCGCACGATCGTGAACAGCCGGCTCCAGCGCACCGATACCGGCCAACGCCAGAATTCCCAGGCGCGCTCGCCATCATAGACCGAGAAGAAAATGATTTGCGCCTTGCCGACGATATTCTCGAGCGGCACCATGCCGACCTGGCTGAAGCGGCTGTCGGTCGAGTTGTCGCGGTTGTCCCCCATCATGAAATAATTGCCGTCCGGCACCGTGTAGACCTGGGTGTTGTCGGCAAAGCCGTTGTCGACCAGATCGAGCGTGTAGAAGCTCACGCCGTTGTCCAGCGTCTCCTTCCACCGCTTGACCGGCGCGGCGGGCGCGCCCTCCTCGGTCTCGATGAACGGCGGCGCCGGCTCGCGTTTGACGCCGACACCGTTGATGAAGACCTGGCCGTCGATCACCTGGATCTTGTCGCCGGGCAATCCGATCACGCGCTTGATGTAGTCGGTCGAGGTATCCTTGGGGAGGCGAAATACCACCACGTCGCCGCGCTGCGGCAGCCAGTTGCTCGGAATGCGCCCGGAGAACAGCGGCGGCGACAAAGGCAGCGAGAAGTGGCTGTAGCCATAGGTGTATTTCGACACGAACAGGTAATCGCCGACCAGCAGCGTCGCCTTCATCGAGCCGGACGGGATATTGAAAGGCTGAAACAGGAAGGTGCGGATCACTAGCGCGATGATTAAGGCGTGGATGATCACGCGGATCGTTTCACCAACGCCGCCTTCTTTACGTTTCGTATTGGCTGTCACGCTCATCGCCTCTTGTCCCCGTGCACCCCGCGTTCTTGTAGCGGCTGCCATGACGCGGCGCAATGAAGAAGGCCGCCCTCTAAGCACTTGGTGGGATTGGATTTCCTGAAATCATGGCGACGTGCGCGGCAACGCCGAAATGATCACGATCGCCTGCGCCGCCGGGCCTTCGTCGGTGAGCGAAACGTCGATACGCGCGTGGCAGCCGGGCGGCGTGATCGCCTCCAGGCGCTTGAGCGCGCCGCCGGTCAATTTCATGGTCGGGCGCCCCGACGGCAGGTTGACTACGCCCATGTCGCGCCAGAACACCCCACTGCGGAAGCCGGTGCCGAGCGCCTTGGAGCAGGCTTCCTTGGCGGCGAAGCGTTTGGCGTAAGTCTCGACGGCGTTGGCCCGCCCTTCCGCCTTGGCGCGTTCGACCGGGGTAAAGATGCGGCCGAGGAAACGCTCGCCATAGCGCTCGATGCTGCGCCCGATGCGCCGCACATCGACCAGATCTGACCCGAGCCCGATGATCATAAGGGGTGCGCTTTGCTGCGGCCGCGATCCATCGCCGAGCGCATGAACTTGACGGTGTCGGCGAGCCCCTCGAATACCGATTCACCGACCAGAAAATGGCCGATGTTGAGCTCGACGATCTGCGGCAGCGCCGCGATGATCTCCGCGCTCGCATAATCGAGGCCGTGGCCGGCGTGCACCTCGAGGCCGAGGCTCTTGGCCAGCAGCGCGCCGGCACGGATCAGCTCCCACTCGGCCGCGGCCTCCTTGGCGCGCTGCTCGATCAGTGCGTCGCACCAGGCGCCGGTGTGCAGTTCGACCACCGGCGCGCCCAGTTCGACTGCGGCCTCGATTTGCGCCGCCGCCGCCGCGATGAACAGCGAAACCCGGATGCCGGCGTGCTTGAGCGCGTGCACCACCGGCTGGAGCTGCGCGCGCTGCTTGACCGCATCGAGCCCACCCTCGGTGGTGCGCTCGGTGCGCTTCTCCGGCACCAGACAGACCGCGTGCGGCTGCGTCTTAAGCGCGATGGCGACCATTTCATCGGTCGCGGCCATCTCGAAATTCAGCGGCTTGTCGATCTCCGCCTTCAGGCGCGCGATGTCGTCGTCGCGGATGTGACGCCGGTCCTCGCGCAGATGCGCGGTGATGCCGTCGGCGCCGGCCGCAATCGCCAGCTTGGCGGCGCGCACAGGATCGGGGTGGCGCCCGCCGCGCGCGTTGCGGATGGTGGCGACGTGGTCGACATTGACGCCGAGGCGCAGCGGGGGCGCAAGCATCTTGCTATCCGTTGACCCGTTCCACCTTGGCCACCACCGGCTTCGCCCGCAGTTGCGCGATGATGGCGGTGAGATGCTTGAGGTCGTAGACCTCAAGATCGATCAGCACGTCGGTGAAGTCAGGCGCCCGCCGCGTCATGCGGATATTGTCGATATTGCCGTCGTGTTCGGCGATCACTTGCGCGATTTGCGCGAGCGAGCCCGGCTCGTTCACCGATTGCACCGAGATGCGCGCCGGGAAGCGCCGAGGCATGCTTTCTTCCTCGTCCCAGCGCACGTCGAGCCAGCGCTCGGGTTGGTCCTCGAAGTCGCTCAAGGCGTGCGACTGGATCGGGTAGATGGTGATCCCCTCGCCCGGCGTGAGGATACCGACGATGCGGTCACCCGGCACCGCGCCCCCTTCCGGCGCAAAGCGCACCGGCAGGTCGCCGTTGATGCCGCGGATCGGGATCGCCGGCCCGCTCGAGCTCGCGCTCGGCACCTTGAATTTGACCGAGGTCAGCTTCTTCAAGCCGAACCAGCCGCTCTCCGATTTGGGTTTCACCGCCATGGCGGCGGCGCGCTCTTCCTTGTAGTCGGGATACATGGCGCGGGCGACGTCGGAGGCCTTCAGTTCGCTGCGCCCGACCGCGGCCATCACATCCTCGACCGACGCGCGCGCCAGCCGCGGCAGCGCGCCGGTGAGCTTCTCGTCCGAATAGGCGATCTTGGCGCGCTGGAACAGGCGCTCGACGATGCGGCGCCCGAACCCGGTATATTGCGTGCGCACCGCCGCCCGGGTTGCGCGCCGGATCGCGGCCCGCGCCTTGCCGGTGACCACCAGCGATTCCCAGGCGCTCGGCGGCGCGATTTGCGCCTCCGAGGTGATGATCTCGACCTCGTCCCCGTTGCCGAGTTCCGACGTCAGCGGCGAGATCTTGCCGTTGATCTTGCAGCCGACCGCGGTATTGCCGACATCGGTGTGCACCGCATAGGCGAAGTCGATCGGCGTGGCCTTGCGCGGCAGCGCGATCAATTTGCCCTTGGGCGTGAAGCAGAACACCTGGTCGTGGAACAGTTCGAGCTTGGTGTGCTCGAGGAATTCCTCCGGGTTGGAGCCTTCGGCCAACAATTCGATGGTGCGGCGCAGCCAGGCATAAGCATTCGACTCGCGCGACAAGAGCTCGGTGGGCGAACCGACATTGTCCTTGTACAGCGCGTGCGCGGCGATGCCGTATTCGGCGATCTCGTGCATTTCCGTGGTACGGATCTGCAGTTCGACGCGCTGCTGGCCTGGGCCGATCACCGTGGTATGGATGGAGCGGTAGTCGTTGCGCTTGGGCGTCGAGATATAATCCTTGAAGCGTTCCGGCACCATCGGCCAGGTCGTATGCACGATGCCGAGCGCCTGGTAGCAGTCGGCGACGGTCTTGACGATGACGCGAAAGCCGAAGATGTCGGAAAGCTGCTCAAAGGCAACCGACTTGCGCTCCATCTTGCGCCAGATCGAATAGGTGCGCTTGCGCCGACCGACGACCCGCGCGGTAATGCCGCGATCGGCCAGCTTCCGGGTGAGCTGCTGCTCGATTTCGGCGATCAGGTGCTTGTTGCGTTCGGCCAGTTCGTCGAGCCGCGTGCTCACCACCCGATAGGCGTCCGGATAAAGCTCGCGGAACGCCAGGTCGTCGAGCTCCTCGCGCATCTCGTGCATGCCCATGCGGCCCGCGAGCGGCGCATAAATTTCCAGTGTCTCCTCGGCGATGCGGCGGCGCGACTCGACCGGCATGTATTCGAGCGTGCGCATGTTGTGCAGCCGGTCGGCAAGCTTGACGAGCAACACGCGCACGTCGTCGGCGATCGCTAGCAGCAGCTTGCGCAGGTTCTCCGCCTGCTTGGCCTCCTTGGTGACCAGGTCGAGCTTCTTCAGCTTGGTCAGGCCGTCGACCAGCGTGCCGATGTCCTTGCCGAACAGCCGGTCGATCTCGGCGCGCGTGGTTTCGGTATCCTCAATGGTGTCATGCAAAAGCGCCGCGGCGATGGTGGCATCGTCGAGCTTCAGGTCGGTAAGGATTGCCGCCACGGCGATCGGATGGGAGAAATAGGGATCGCCGGAGGCGCGCTGCTGCTCGCCATGCGCCTTCATGGCGTAGACATAGGCACGGTTGAGCAGCGGCTCGTTCGTCTTCGGATTGTAGCGGCGTACCCGCTCGATCAGATCGTATTGCCGCATGATCGGCGGCTTGCGGGATTGCGCCGGTTTTTCAACTGCTTGCGGCGCAGCAACGGTCCGTTCCAGCGGCGCCCGGGTGGGTGCCTGCTTTTGCATCCGCGGTAAATCTGAGCGCGCGCGCGCCATCCTCGTGCCTCGCGACCGCCGATTCTGAGTGAGAAATGCTACCGGCGAGCGTTTCTAGCATAGATATCACGGCAATTCGCTGGCGCCGCAAGGCTTTGCCGCCGCGGCGGGCGAAAAGCAACGGCCCGGCGCGAAGGCCGGGCCGACGGTTAGAATTTATGTGGAATTGACCCGGCCGAGCTTACTCGGTGTCCTCTTCCGGGACTTCCTCCGGCGGCGCCAAGCCTTCGAGGCCCTTGAGCAATTCCTCCTCGGTCATGCGCTCGCTGGTCACCTCGGTATCGTCGGAATCGACGCTGGCGCCGGCTCCGGCGCCGATCAGCGGCACCTCCGGTTCCGGCTCGTCAACCTCGACATATTTCTGCAGGCTATGGATCAGATCTTCCTTCAGATCGCCCGGAGATACCGTCGTTTCCGCGATCTCGCGCAGCGCCACGACCGGATTCTTGTCGTTGTCGCGGTCGACGGTAATCTGCGACCCGGACGAGATCATCCGCGCCCGGTGGCTCGCCAGAAGGACGAGGTCGAAGCGGTTCTCAACTTTATCGATGCAATCTTCCACGGTGACACGGGCCATCGGCTCGTCACTCCTTTGAAGGGAACTTTGTCTTGAATTCGCCCGCTAGGTAGACTTTATCGGCGCAAAGTTCAAGTATTTTTGTCTTGGATTAGCCGCACCGGTCTGTTACCGAACAATCGCAAGCAGGCCGGCCGACTGGATATTAACGGTTTTGGCGTGATTGCGTGGGCGGCCTGTCCGATTGATCGAAGGTGCCTTCAATCGAAGTCTTAACGCCGGTTCAAGGCCGCGCGCTGCGCCTCGGGGCGCGTGAGCGGTGCGCTTAAATCGGAAAATTGGGTTTGTAGTGCGAGGATCGCGAGAGAAAAACCATGACAGTACCCGGTGAAAAAATCGCATTGTTTATCGATGGAGCCAATCTTTACGCCACCGCCAAATCGCTCGGCTTCGACATCGACTACAAGAAGCTGCTGCGGGAATTTCAATCGCGCGGTTATCTATTGCGCGCGTTCTACTACACCGCGGTGATCGAGGATCAGGAATACTCCTCGATCCGCCCGTTGATCGATTGGCTGGACTACAACGGCTATTCGGTCGTCACCAAGGCGACCAAGGAATTCGTCGACCAGACCGGCCGCCGCAAGGTCAAGGGCAACATGGACATCGAGCTTGCGGTCGACGCCATGGAGATCGCGGGCCACATCGACCACATGGTTCTGTTTTCCGGCGACGGAGATTTCCGTTCGCTGGTGGAAGCCGTACAGCGGCGCGGCGTGCGCGTGACCGTAATCTCGACCGTCACCACCCAGCCGCCGATGGTGGCGGACGAGCTGCGCCGCCAAGCCGACGTGTTCACCGACATCGTGACGCTGCAGGGCAAGATCGGCCGCGATCCGTCCGAGCGTCCGCCGCGCCCGCCGCGCGAAGAAGGCGCGCAGCATACGCCGCAGTTCCTGCAACGGCAGCCGGCGCCGCAGCGCGCCGGGGTGGCGGTCGGCGGCGACGATGACGACGAAGAGTCGTTCGAATAGCTCGCCAATGCCGGAGGCCGAGGGCAAGCCCGGCCGTGACTGCGCGCGCTGCCCGCGCCTCGCGGACTTCCGCACTGCCTGGCGCGCCAAGGAACCGGCCTGGTTCAACGCGCCGGTCCCCTCCTTCGGTCGCCTCGACGCGCGCCTATTGATCGTCGGCCTCGCGCCGGGCCTGCAGGGCGCCAACCGCACTGGCCGGCCGTTCACGGGCGACTATGCCGGGGTGTTGCTTTACGAGACGCTTGCCCACTACCGCTTCGCGCGCGGCCGGTACGGCGCCCACCCCGACGACGGCTTGGAACTCGTTGATTGCCGCATCACCAATGCGGTCCGTTGCGTGCCGCCTGAGAATAAGCCGACGACGGCGGAGATCGCCACCTGCCGCGATTTTCTGAGACCCACCATCGCCGAGATGAAACGATTGCGCGCGATCGTCGCGCTCGGCCGTATCGCCCATGACAGCGTGGTCATCGCGCTCGGGGCGAAGAAATCCGCCGCGCCCTTCAAGCACGGTGGAAAAAACACACTGGGCGAACTCACACTGTTCTCAAGCTATCACTGCTCGCGTTACAACACGAACACCGGCGTGCTCACGCCTGAGATGTTTCGCGCGGTGTTCGCCGCCGTGCGCGCCTATTTGGCCCCCGCGCATATTTAGTCGAATTCACAGCGACGCCTGCACGAAGCGTAGATCAAGTTTCGCGCCCCGCGCGGGAAATCCTCCGCCCGATGGGTACCAAGCGCAACGCTTACGATTCGAAATTTCGTCTATCGAATCTTGTTTTAGTCAAAGCGACCGGGATTGCTTCAAGAGTTCCAAAGAAGCCGCTCCTAAGGATGGACCACGCCCGATCCAGTTACCATTGGCCTATTCAGGGGGGTTACGATGGATCAAGTCATTCCGGCTGCGGAGATTCTGTCTTTTCCATTGACGCCGCGCATCGACGAACGGTTGTTGGAAACCGTGCTCAACAACATGTCGCAAGGCGTCCTGTTGTTCGACGCCGACACGCGCCTGATCTTCTGCAATCACCGCTATCTGGAAATGTACGGCCTGTTGCCGGAATTCGCGCGGCCGGGCCGCTACCTGCGCGACCTGCTCCTCCAGCGCATGCAGACGGGAACCTTTGCCGAGGATCCGGACGAATACATCGTCAGGCTCAAAGAAGGCATCGCGGCCGGACCCTCATTCAGCCATACGATGCATCTTTCCGATGGCCGCGCCTTCTCGGTGGTGAACAAGCCGCTTGCCGGCGGCGGTTGGCTGGCGACGCATGAGGACATCACCGAGCGGCAGCGCTCCGAGGGACGCATCGCCCACATGGCGCGCCACGATGCGCTGACCGATCTGCCAAATCGCGTTCTCCTGCGCGAGCGCCTGGATCACGAGCTCAAGCGGGTCAAGCGCGGCGAATGCCTCGCCGTGCTGTGTCTCGATCTCGACCAGTTCAAGGCCGTCAATGACGCCCTCGGCCACCCCATCGGTGACGAATTGCTCAAGCTCGTCGCCGACCGCTTGCGCGGCTGCACGCGCGAGCCGGACACCGTGGCCCGTCTCGGCGGCGACGAATTCGCCATCATCATGACGCAGATGCAGGAGGCGACCGACGCCGCCGCGCTGGCCAAGCGCATCCGCGACTCGATCATCAAGCCGTACCAGATCGACGGCCACCAGATCGTCAGCGATATCAGCATCGGCATTTCCGTGGCACCGTTCGACGCCGTGGATGCCGATCCGCTGCTGCGCAACGCCGACATGGCGCTCTACGGCGCCAAGGCCGACGGCCGCGGCACCTACCGGTTTTACGAGCTGGAGATGAACACGCGCATGAAAGCGCGTCGCGAACTAGAAATGGATCTGCGCAAGGCGCTGGTCAGCAAAGAATTTGAATTGCACTATCAACCGCTGGTCAACCTTGAATCGAACGATGTCAATGCGTTCGAGGCCTTGCTGCGCTGGAACCATCCCAAGCGCGGGCTGGTGTCGCCGGCCGACTTCATTCCGGTCGCCGAGGAAACCGGGCTCATCGTCCCGCTCGGCGAATGGGTCCTCAAGGCGGCCTGCTACGAGGCGGTCGACTGGCCGGACGACATCAAGGTCGCCGTCAATCTTTCGCCGGCGCAATTGAACAATCGCAACCTGCTCAACGTGGTGATCGGCGCGCTCGCGGAAACCGGCCTGCCCGCGCGCAAGCTGCAACTGGAGATCACCGAAACCGTCCTGTTGCACAATACCTTCGGCACGCTGCAGACGCTGCATGAGCTGCGCAAGCTCGGCGTGCAGATCGCGCTCGACGACTTCGGCACCGGCTATTCGTCGCTGAGCTATCTGCGGAGCTTCCCCTTCGACAAGATCAAGATCGACCGCTCCTTCATCCAGGATCTGTCGAACGGCGCCGAGCCGGTCGCCATCGTGCAGGCGGTCGCGAACCTGGCAAAGTGTCTCAACATGACCTCGACCGCCGAGGGCGTCGAGACGCAGCAGCAGATGGACATCCTGCAGTCGATGGGCTGCACCGAAATGCAGGGTTATCTGTTCAGCCGCGCGCGGCCGGCAAATGAAATCCGGCAGTTCTTTAAGCAGAGACCGGAAAGTCTGACCGGCGCGGCTTAAGCCGCCGCCAGCCAGGCGACGACGTCGGCGGCGTTCTTGTCGGGCGGAAACACCGGATAGAACACCTTGCCGATGACGCCGTCGTCGATGACCAGCGCCATGCGCTTCAACAGCGTCATGCCGGCGGTGGTGAAGGTCGGCAGATTCAGCGCCTTGGTGAGCGCCAGTTTCTCGTCTGAAAGAATGGGAAACGGCAAATGCAGCCGGGTTGCCGCCTCCCGCTGATAGGCGGTGTCCTGCGTCGACAGCCCGTAAAGCTGCGCCACCCCCAATCGTTTCAACTCGGCGAAATGATCGCGGAAGCCGCAGGATTGCGGCGTGCAGCCGCGCGCGCCGGGGATGTCGTCCCAGCCCGGCGGGGCATCGACGCCGGGCACGCCGGTGCGCGGATAAACATAGACCACGGTGCGGCCCTTGAGCTTCGCCAGGTTGACCGGCGCGCCCGAGGTCGCCGGCAAAGCCAGGTCGGGAAGCCTGACGCCGGTCAGATGCCGCGCGCCGCCGTCGTCCTGCGGCGCCGGAATGCCCGCCGGCAATACATGCGGATTATGCGTCCCCGGCGCTTCCCTCATTTGGCGTCTCCATAAGACATGAATTCCATGAGCGATCCGTCGGGATCGCGGAAATAGACCGACGTGCCGGGTCCCTTGGCGCCGAACCGCTGCAACGGCCCGCGCTCGATCGCAATCCCGTGCGCCTTGAGATGCGCGATTGCATCTTCAATCGGGCCGCGCCACTCGAAGCACAGATCGGAATTGCCCGGCTGCACCGGCTTGAGCGCCACCTCGGCCGGCTTGACGCCCGGCCCGTGCACGTTGAGCTGCTTGTCGCCGAAGCGATAGGCAAAGCCGACCGGCCGCGTCACCAGTTCGGCGCCCATCACGTCGACGTAGAATTTGTTCGAGCGCTCCCAGTCGGAGACGTGAATGACGCAATGATCGAGCTTGGTCGGCACCGCCATTGTTTCACCCCTTCTGCCGCAGCAGGCGGCCGCGCTCGCGCTGCCACGAGCGCTTCTTCTCCGTCTCGCGCTTGTCGTGCAGCTTCTTGCCGCGCGCCAGCGCGATCTCCAGCTTCGCCCGCCCCTTGTCGTTGAAATAAAGCTTGAGCGGCACGATGGTCATGCCTTCGCGTTCGACCGCACCGGCAAGCTTGTTGATCTGGCGTGCGTGCAGCAGCAATTTGCGCGGCCGTTTCGGCGCATGATTGAAATGGTGCGCCTGCAGATATTCGGGGATGTTGGAATTGATCAGCCAGATCTCGCCGCCGCGCGCGTCGGCATAGGATTCGGCGATGGTCGCCTTGCCGGCGCGCAGCGACTTCACCTCGCTGCCGGTGAGCGCGATGCCGGCCTCGTAGGTCTCGCCGATCTCATAATTAAAGCGCGCCTTGCGGTTGTCGGCGACGACCTTGAAACGGCGCTCGGGTTTGGCTGCCATGGGCTTCTATAACAGCCCGCGATCAGCGCTGCTTGAGCAAATCGCGGATCTCGGTCAGCAGTTCTTCCTGCTTCGACGGCGGCGCCGGCTTCGCGTCTTCCTTGCGCATCAGCCGGGTCATCGCGCGGATCACCACGAAGAGCACAAAGGCGATAATGATGAAATTGAGCGTGACCGTGAGGAAGTGCCCGTAGGCCAACACGGCACCCTGCTTCTGTGCCTCGGCCAATGCGACGGCCGTGACCTTAGGCGAGAGCGGAATGAAGTAATTCGAGAAGTCGAGACCGCCGGTCACCGCGCCGACCACCGGCATGATGAGGTCGCCGACCAGCGAGGTCACGATGGCGCCGAAGGCCGCGCCAATGACCACGCCGATGGCGAGATCGACGACGTTGCCACGCAACACGAATTTTTTGAAATCTTCGAGCATGGTGCCCCGATTGGCGTAACTTCGTTAAACCTGCCCCGCGGCTAATTGATCAGCCCGGCGTGCACCATCGCCTCGCGCACGGCGGTTCGCGCCTTCTCGCTCGCCGGCACCATCGGCAGCCGCAGCGAATTGCTGCACTTGCCGATCAGCGACATCGCGTACTTGACCGGCGCCGGACTCGTCTCCACGAACAGATTGATGTGCAGCGGCGCAAGCTTGTCCTGCAGCTTGAGCGCGCTCGCGAAGTCGCCCTTCAGGCATGCGCTCTGGAACTCGCTGCACAGCCGCGGCGCCACGTTCGAGGTCACCGAGATGCAGCCGTGCCCGCCATGCGCCATGAAGCCGAGCGCGGTGACGTCCTCGCCGGACATCTGGTTGAAATCGGACCCGAGCGCCGCGCGCTGCTGCGACACGCGCGCCATGTTGGCGGTCGCGTCCTTGACGCCGGCGATGTTCGCAAGCTCGTAGAGCCGCTTCATGGTGTCGATCGACATGTCGACGATCGAGCGGCCGGGGATGTTGTAGATGATGATCGGGATGCCGATGGCGTCGTTGATCGCCTTGTAATGCTGGTAGAGCCCTTCCTGCGTCGGCTTGTTGTAATAGGGCGTTACGACGAGCACGGCATCGGCGCCGGCCTTATCGGCATGCTGCGCCAGGTCGACCGCCTCGGCGGTACAATTGGAGCCGGCGCCGGCGATGACCGGGACGCGGCCGTCGGCCTGATCGACGCACCATTCCACCACCTGCTTGTGCTCATGATGCGTCAGCGTCGGGCTCTCGCCGGTGGTGCCGACCGGCACCAGGCCGTTGGTGCCCTCGGCGATCTGCCAGTCCACGAGGTCGCGGAACGCCTTCTCGTCGAGCGCGCCGTCCTTGAACGGCGTCACCAGCGCGGTGAACGATCCCCGAAAACTCGTCTTGGCGGTCATGGACTTCTCCACAGGCAAGGCTAGGTCTGCCTACCAATACCGGGTCGCCGCCAGCGATAAAAGCCCTTCAATTCAATAGCTCTATGAATTGGCGTGATAAATGGGCCGTCGCCCTGCTTTTGCCCGGCTTTCGGTCTAGCCCTCGGAGTAATCGGGGATTTCGGCTATCCTTCGGCGCCAAATTTGGCCTAATGGAGGAAGCCGGGTGGCGCCTTGAGTCGGCGTCCCGACCCGACGGACGGCCGGGCAAGGGTACCGATGGACGCTTGGAAGCGGAACCGCTCAGGGTTAACCTTGGCGCTTGCGACAGCCGGCGCGCTGAGCGCCCAATTCGCCGTGGCCGCGCCCAAAAAAGTTCCTGCGCAGCCCCAGCCGCAGACAAAACAGGTCGCCCAACCAAAGCCGGCCGTCCAAAAAGCTCACGCAGCCAAGCATCTGGCCGCCCACGTGGTGGCCAATGTGCCACTGCCGCGCAAACGCCCAATGCTGCCAAGTGCCACCACGGCGCCGCCAAAGCTCAGCGTGGCCGCGATCGTTCCTCCCAGCCTTGCGTTCCGCAAGCTACCGCTCGCCAGCCCCGCCATGTTCCACCCGGCCGAGCGGCCGCGGGCCGATGAATTCGCGACTGCACCCTCTGCCTCGGCGGAAGACATCGCCGCGGTGAAGCGTGTGATCGAGGCCGCGCAGAAAGGCCGCCTCGCCGATGCCGACGCGGACGAAGCCAAGATCAGCGATCCGGTCGCACGCAAGCTTGCGGAATGGGCGATCCTGCGCAGCGACAACACCAACCCGAGCTTCGCGCGCTATGCGGCGTTCGTTGCCAATAACCCGACCTGGCCGCACGCCGCTTTGTTCCGCCGCCGGGCCGAGAATGCGTTGTGGAACGACCACGTCGACGATGCCGCGGTGCTTGCCTTCTTCACGGGTCACAAGCCGAGAACGGCCAAGGGCCGTTTCATGCTGGCGCGCGCGCTCGTCGCTAAAGGCGACCACGACGGTGCCGCCGCGCTCGTGCGCTACGCGTGGCGTCACGACGAATGCAGCGCCGAAGCCGAGAGCAAGGTGCTCGAGATGTTCGGCAACCTGCTCACCCGCGCCGACCACAAGGCGCGGATGGATCAGCGCTTCTATGCCGGCGACGTCGAAGGCGGCATGCGCGCGGCAAGCCGGCTCGGCGGCGACGATCTGGCGATCGGCCGCGCGCGCGCGGCGGTGCTCAAGCGGCTGAACAACGCCAAGGCTCTGCTCGACGCGGTGCCGATGAACGCACGCCACGATCCCGGTTACATCTTCTCGCGCGCGCAATGGCTGCGCCTGAACAACAAGCCGGAAGAGGCCGGCAAGTTGATCCTTACCGTGCCGCAGGACCCGACCGCGCTGGTCGATCTCGATCAATGGTGGGCGGAACGGCGCATCCTGGTGCGCAAGCTGCTCGACGACAACGATCCGCAGACCGCCTACCGCGTCGCGCGCGATGCCGCTCCGCCGCCGCGCGGCTTCTTCCGCGTCGACCACTATTTCACCGCCGGCTGGATCGCGCTGCGGTTCCTGCACGATCCGAAAACCGCCGCCGCCCTGTTCGCGCATATCGGCGAGGCCACGAGCAGCCCTTATGCGCTCGCCCGCGGCGGCTATTGGCAGGGTCGCGCCGCCGAAGCGATGGGTCAGCGCACGCAGGCGAAGGCCTACTATGAGGTGGCAGCGCAATACAGCGCGACCTATTACGGCCAATTGGCGCGCGCGCGGCTGGGCATGACCGACCTCGGGCTGCATGGGCCGCCGCCGCTGACCCCTGCCGAACGGCACCGCATGGCCAATATCGAGGTCGTCCGGGCCGCCGAAATCCTTTACGCGCTCAATGAACACGACATGCTCGCCTCGATCTATGCCGAGCTCGGCGATAGCGGCACCGATATCGCCGGCTTGACCGCGCTCGCCGAAGTCGCCGGCAAACACGGCGACGGCCGCGCCGTGCTGCTACTCGGTGATGGCGCCTACAGTCGCGGCCTGCCGTTCGACTACTTCGCCTATCCGACCTTCGGGCTCCCCAACTACAAGCCGATTGCGCCGCCGATCAGCGACGCCGTGGCTTATTCGATCGCCCGTCAGGAGAGTCACTTCAATCAAAAAGACATCTCGCCGGCCAAGGCCATGGGGCTGATGCAGGTCACCCCCGAGGCGGCGATCGATACCGCAAGGCGGTTCAAGGCGGTTTACAACCGCGCCCGCCTGCTCAGCGACCCCATCTACAACATGCAGATGGGCGCGGCCGAACTCTCCAACTTGTTCATGGGCTATAACGGCTCCTACATCCTCACCTTCGCCGGCTACAATGCCGGGCGCGGCCGGGTGAAACAGTGGATCGCCGCCTATGGCGATCCGCGCGATCCCAATGTCGATCCGGTCGACTGGGTCGAGCGCATCCCGCTCTCCGAGACCCGCAATTACGTGGAGCGGATCATGGAGAACCTGCAGGTCTACCGCGCCCGCTTCGGCGGCGGCAGCAAGTTGATGATTGAGGCCGATATCAGGCGCGGCGCGACCAACTAGGCCGGCGCGATCGGCTGCACGGCGATATGCGCCGGCGGCTCGCCGCGCTGATAGCGCTCCCACATGGTGGCGTAAGCCGTTTCCATATGCCGGGTGAGCCGCGGCGTATCGAACAGCGCGCAGCAGCCGCGCTGGCTGGCAAGCTTGGCTTTGACTGACTGAAGCAGCGGCGGGTCGCGCGCTAGCCTGAGGGCAAGCGCCTCGTAATCGGCGAGATTCGTCGTCACCAGTTCCGGCAGCCCGGCGGCTCTCAGGAGGCTTGCGGCAACGCGGCCGGGAAATGCCGCGCCGACGCACGTCACCATCGGCAAGCCCGCCCATAGCGAGTCGCTCGCCGTGGTGTGGGCATTACACGGCAGCGTATCGAGGAAGAGGTCCGCCAACCGGTGGCGTGCGAGATGGTCCGCCAATGGCGTCCGCGGCGCGAAGATCAGGCGTTCCGCCGCGACCCCGCGTTGTTCTGCTTCTCGCCGCAGATTCTTCGATGTCATTGGATTGGCTTCGATCAGCCACAATACGCTGCCCTCGACCTGTCGCAGCAGGCGCATCCACATGTCGAAAACGTCCGGCATGATTTTGTAGGCATTGTTGAACGAGCAAAAGACAAAGCCGTGTTGTGGCAAACCGCATTTGTTGCGGGTGAGCGCGCCCTCCGCGATGTGCCGCAGTTGGTCATTTGCCTGATAGCAGTGCGGCAACCAGACCACCTGTTCCGAATAAAACGCGCGCTGATCGTTTGGAATAACGGTCTCGTCGGCAATGATGTAGTCGAAATAGTCGCTGCCCAGCGTCCCCGGATAGCCGAGATAGTTGACCTGAATTGGCGCGGGCCGCGTCGCAAAAATGCCGGTTCGCGAGTTATGCGTGAAACCCATCAAGTCGACCGCGATATCAATTTCCATCCCGCGAAGAAGCTCGGCGATCTTCGCCTGGCCTTGCAAACTCACGTCGACAAACCGTTCCGACGATTTCGTTATCCGCTTGCGCATGTCGGAATTGTCATCGGGGCCCCATGACACCGCCGTGGTTTCGAAGCGCGATTTGTCATGGCACTCAAACATGCCGGCCACAAGATGAGACGTCGCGTGGTCGCGGAAATCGGCCGACAGGTAAGCGATACGAATGCGATCGTGCTTGTACCGCTCACCCTGCCAGAGCGGCGGCATTTTTGGGAATTTATCGGCAATGAAGAGTTGGGCGCAGCGCAACGCTTGCGCCGCGGACGATGGCACCGACACAAGGGCGAAGGGGGCGCATGCGCACCGTCCGTCCCTCACGTCCGCAAGAAGGCGGGAGATGTCCGACTCAAGCGACGCCCAATCGCAAATGAATTGCTTTGCATGCAGGCGGTCTCCCGCCACGTAATCGAGACCGGGGTCGATCGCCAACGCGCGATCGTAGGCGCCGACCGCCTCGTCGTGCCGCTGTAGCCTAATCAGAACATTGCCACGGCCAACCCAGGCCTCGGCGAGGTTGGGCCTCAGCGCGAGCGCCTTGTTGTAGGCGAGGTCCGCCTGATCGTAGCGAAAGAGGCCATAGTCGACGTTGCCGCGAGCGACCCACGCACTGGCAAGTTCGGGATTGTACGCGAGCGCCTTGTCGTAGGCGGCTTGCGCTTCGTCGGAACGATTGAGCGCAAAGGAAAGATTGCCGCAACCGAGCCAAGCTTCGGCAAAATCCGGCTTTATTTGCAAGGCCTTGCCGTAGTCCGCAAAAGCCTCGTCGTATCGCTTGAGCGCAAGGTTGACGTTGCCGCGGCCGAGCCAGGCTTCGGCGAGGCCGGGCCTCGACGCCAATGCCTTGTCGTATGCGGCCAAGGCGTCGCCGTATTTGCGCTGCCGTGCATAAACATTGCCGCGGCCGAGCCATGGGTCCGGCAGGTCGCCTTTGATGGCGGCAACCTTGTCGTAAGCGGCCAGCGCCTCGTCGTATCGCCTGAGCTCGTGATAGGTGTTGCCGCGGCCGATCCAGGCCTCGGTCAACGCGGGATTGAGCGCCAGCGCCTTGTCGTAGGCGGCGAGCGCCTGATCGAAAACATTCAGTCCGGCGAGCGCCCTTGCCTTGTTGCAGAGCGCCTCGGCATAACCGGGCTTGAGCGCCAGCGCCCGGTCGAAATCGGCGACCGCTTCGCGGTAGCGCCTGAGGTCATTGAAGGTCACGCCCCGGTTATTCCAGGTCTCCGCGACCGCAGCGTTGATGGCGATCGCCTCGCTGAATCGCTGCAAGGCTTCCGCCGGACGCCCCAGCGCCTTGAGAATGAGTCCGTAGTTGTAGAGCGTGACGTCCGAGCCCGGACTTTGCTGCAGCGCCTGCCGCGCATAATCCTGGGCCTCGGCGAGCCGGCCGGTCTGCATCGTCAGGATCGCCAGCAGATTGAGCGCACCGGCATGCGCTGGATAGGCCTGCAACAGCGCTTTGAAGGACCGCTCTGCCTCGCCAACGTTGCCCGCCTGCAACGATGAAAATGCGCGCCGAAACATTTCGTCAGGCGGCAATGCCATCGTTCAAGCCTCTCACTGTAGTCATGCAAACGTTAACCTCCGGCAGGCGCCGTCTTGCCTCGCTTGCAATATTGAAATCCCGGCATTCGCACAAGCGACGCGGATATCGCCCCCCGCCGAACCGTATACACGCCGGCAATCGCCCATTATGATTTCCGCGATGACAGCCGAGCCGCAGAGCGTTTTCATCAGCGCGCCCGATGGACTGCGGCTGCACGCCCGCTGCTATGGGCGGCGCAGTGCGCCGGCGCTGCCGGTCGTCTGCCTGCCCGGTCTCGCCCGCACCGAAGCCGATTTTGAGACGCTGGCGGAGGCGCTGGCGGGCGATGCCAGCCGCCCGCGCCGGGTGATCGCACTCGACTACCGCGGCCGCGGCCGATCCGAATACGACAAGGAACCGGCCAACTACAATTTCCAGGTCGAGCTCGCCGATGTGCTCGCCGTCATCGCCGCGCTCGATGCCGCGCGCGCGGTCTTCGTCGGCACCTCGCGTGGCGGCATCCTCGCCATGCTGCTGGCGGCCATCCGCCCGGCGGCGATCGCCGGCGTCGTGCTCAACGATATCGGCCCGGTCATCGAGCCCAAGGGACTGATCCGCATCAAGGGCTACGTCGGCAAACTGCCGCAGCCGCGCTCCTTCGAGGAAGCCGCCGAGATCCTGCGCCGCCTGTTCGACGCGCAATTTCCCAAGCTCGGGCCCGACGCCTGGCTCGCTAGCGCGCACCGTACCTTCCGCGAGGAGAACGGCGCTTTGGTGCCGACCTATGACGTCAACCTCGCCAAGACGCTGGAAGGCGTCGACTTCGACAAGCCCTTCCCGCCGCTGTGGGCGCAATTCGACGCGCTGGCGCACGCGCCGGTGATGGCGATCCGCGGCGCCAATTCCGACATTCTTTCCGCCGCGACGGTCGAGGCGATGCGGGCGCGCCGCGCCGACATGGAGACGATCGAGGTCCCCGACCAGGGCCACGCCCCGCTGCTGGTCGAACCGGAGATCATCGCCCGCATCGCCGATTTTGTGGCGCGATGCGAGGATTGACCACCGCTCACGCCGACCGCCGCGCATTTCCAAAACAAAGCCCCCGGCGGGTTCGCCGCCGGGGTCTTTATCGCCGGCTCGCGACGTCGTCTGCAATGCAGTAACGGGCTTGCTGCGAAAGCCCGAATCCGGCTTTCTCTTGGATCTACGAATTCGACAGAGCATCAAGAAATATCTTCAGCTCTTGAAACACGCGATCAATAACGCTCCCCCATTCACCATCCTGTGCCTGCCGAAACAACCTTGCTGTTGGATACCACGGGCTATCTTTTCTCTCCCGCAACCATCTGAAATCGGGGTGAAACGGGAGAAGTATCCATACCGGTTTTCCCAAAGCCCCGGCCAAATGAGCAACCGCTGTATCAATTGAGATCACGAGGTCCATCTCCGTAATCAAAGCAGCGGTATCGGAGAAGTCGTTTAAAAACCGAGAATGATCCATGATAGCCAGACTTGATTCTAAGCTCTTGCTATCGTCATCTCGGTATTCTTTTTGAACGGAATGCCACTCCGCTTTTTCAGCGATGATTGGCAAGAGTAAATTTAAAGGAATGCTTCGCCGAAAGTCCGGCAACATTCTGCCCGACCACACCAACCCAATTCTGGGTTTGCTTTTTGTGCCAAGCTTCGTCCGCCAGAGTTCAAGTTTCTCAGGCGGCGGAAACAAATATGGCACTTGTGCGGGTATCGTCTCGATGGTTGTCTTGAAAGCAAGTGGAAGGCTCAGCAAAGGGCAATGAACATCAAAACTCGGAAGCGCTTCCCCCCGACCTATGATTTGACAATCGTCCATCTGCGCGTTGATTAGCGGAACAAGCGGCTTTGGCGTTTCAAAGATGATCTTACAACCAAGCGACTTTAGTCTTGGAACATATCTACAAAACTGAATTGTGTCGCCAAACCCTTGCTCCGAGTGGACCAAAATTGTCTTGCCAGCGATGCTGTCATTTCCGAGCCAAAGCGGTTGACTGAAATTTCTGACTGGCGATGAAAAACTCTTCATCTTCCATCGCCACTCATATAATTGCCAACCCTCCTCAAATTCGCCGAGCGAGAGTTTCAACGCCGCCTTGTTCGTATAACATTCAGCAAAATCTTTTCTGAGAGAAATCGCCTTATCAAAGCATGTGAGGGCTTCCTCATCGCGGTTCAAAGAAAAGAAAACATTACCACGACCAAGCCAAGCATTTTCTAAGTCAGGCCTTAGGGCAATTGCCTTGTCGTAGGCGGCAAACGCTTCGTTGTGACGCTTGCGGTCGTAGAAAATATTGCCGCGACCGCACCAAGCATCAGCGAGGTCAGGTTTCAGAGCGAGTGCCTTGTCATAAGCAGCAAGCGCTTCCTCGTAGAGCTTAAGTTCATAGAGGGCATTACCTAGATCTGAATAAATTGGTGCGTGGTTGGGAACGAGCTTTATTGCGCATTGATAACTGCTTACCGCACCTTTAAACCGCTTTAGCTTGGCCAATACCGTTCCATAATTATGGAAACATGGCGCGACTTTTGAGTCGACGGACAATGCCTTGCGTAAGAGCTTTTCAGCCTCTTCAAACGAACCACGCTGCGCGTTAATAATTCCCAACATATGTAATGCGTCAAAATCATTCGGATCGACATTTAGAACTTTTTTGTAGATGGCTTCAGCGCCAACAAGATTTCCCTGCTGATGTAAAGAAATTGCTTGCTGGATTAATATTTCAGTCGAAGCCATCTTGTCGCACCAATTTAACCCCCGTGCCGACACGAAGGCTCCGGCTCTGCGCAGGTGAGGAATAAGAAAACCCCCGGCGGTCTCCCGCCGGGGGCTATTTGCACTAAGCGAACTTCACCTCGATCAGGCGATCAGGGATAGAAGTTGCGGTGGACGCGGAATTCGAACATCCACGCGCTCTGATCCTGCACCGTGCGCGGACCAGTCGCGGCGTTTTCCGTACCGTTGCCGTAGTTGGCGAGCATGCCGGAAAGGCCCGTCTGCAGCTTCTCGTAGACAACGTCGACGCCGAGATAGGTGTTGGCATCGAGGTTGAACTGCGTGCGGGTACCAACTGTCCAGGTCTGGAAGTTGTTGTCGCAGGTCACGCCGTTGGAGCTGAAGGCCGCAACGGTCTCAGCCGTGCACAGGTAGCTATTGGCATTGGCGTCGTAGCTGGTGGCGGTATAAGCGCCATACACCGACGTCTGCCATTGCTTGGTCCAGAAGTGCTCGTAGGCGGCGTTGACGCCCCACGCGGTCGTCAACTCGATACCGGTCGAGCCGATGGAGCTGAAGACGCCATCGCTGCCGATTCCGATACCGTAGGTGCTGCCCTGGAACACCGAGTACATGTTGTTGTACGAGAAATCGACGTACTTGCGGGCGCCTTCCGAGTAGTTGACCTGCGCCTGCAGGTAATCGCCGGGGCCGATCATCGGAGCGTTGATCTTGATGCCCGCGCCGACAGCCCAGCCGATTTGATCGTTGGGATGACCGGTCGCAACGCTCGAGCCGTAGTACGTGGCGGCCACGTCGTGGATCGCGCCCATGAGCTGAGCGGAACCCCACGTCTGGTCGACACGCAGGTTGGCAACGACATCCGGCCACTGCTGCGCTTCCTGCGAGCTAGACGGTCCGATACCGAGGTTGCCCGTGGTCGCCGAACCAGTAGCGACCTGGAACATCGTCCCGCTGCCGCCGTTGTACACGTTGCCGTTTCTGGGGTTTTCGAGCGCCAGAGTGGCCGACAGACCGTTGCCGAACTGTGCGGTGTACGCGCCGAAGACGAACTCGCCGGCATCGCCGGTGTCCGACGCCGGGTTGATCATACCGCCGAAGAACGACGTCGCCGACTGCGAGTAGAAGTCGTAGAACGACTGCGTCACGCCGAAGGTAAAGCCGGCGAACTGGATGAACGCACGGTTCGAGCTAAAGCCAACGCCGTTGTCGTAGTTGCCGAGCGTCGGGTTGGTGCCCGGGTTGGTGACGTTGCCAGAACCAATGTCCGTGCTGGCGCCGCCGGAGCTGAAGCCGACGTCGATGTAAGCGCGCAGCGTGCCGTACTCGGTCTGGTTGCGGGCGTCCATCGTGACGTAGCCGCGCACCTTCGGAGCCAGGTTCTGCGTCGACCGTGTGCTGTTCTGACCGGTCGCCAACGCGCCGTTGGTCGAGTTGCCGTTGACGCCCCACGCCTCATAGACGCGGGCCCAACCGCCGACCTTCAAGCACATATCGGTGCCGGGGATGTAATAGAACCCCACACCGTACAGACTGCAAATCTTCACGTACTGGACCGGTTTGGCCTTAACGGGAAGATCGGCGGCCTGCGCCCCGGCAACCGCAACGAGACCCGCTGCGCTACCGAGGAGAAGGCTTTTCACCATCTTCATATTGAACCTCCAAACGTTGTTTCTCGTGAGAGGGTTCGTATCCGCCCAGTGCGACAGCACCGATGGAACTTCCCCTTTGCTCCCCGCTGACCGGAAAATTCGC
>DATJVE010000123.1:0-11442 GCA_035501975.1 Pseudolabrys sp. | reverse complement strand
GCTTGTCCGTATGCGATTGGTACCAAAGTATTCAACCAAAAGTAGCGCCTTGCGGCAAGGCGGGCTCGGCCGCCCGGCCGCACCAATGGATCAGTGCAGGCCTACGCTATTGACCCTGACTCCACGGCCCTGGCGGCGGGTTTTGCCCCTGGCTCATCATCGCCGCCGGCAGCGCCACGCTCATCGAATCGACCATCGAGGTCGGCAGCAGGATGGTGGCGCCGCGCTCCTTGGTGGTTTCGTAAATGATGTTCATGGCGCGAAGATGCAGCGCCGCGGCATTGCTGGCATAGGTGTTGGCCGCCTCGACGAATTTCTGCGCGATCGCCGCTTCCGCCGAGCCGAGGATCACGCGGGCTTCCTTCTCGCGTTCGGCCTGCGCTTGGCGCGACATGGCGTCCTGCAAGGCCACCGGAATGGCGACGTCCCTGATCTCGACCGAATTGACCGAGATGCCCCAGGTCGCGGTCTTGCGCGCGATCTCATTGCGCAGCGCCTCGTCGGCCTGCTGGCGCTCCGACAAAAGCTGCGTGAGCATCGAGGAGCCGATGGTCTCGCGCAACGAGGTCTGCGCCACGCGGTCGATGGCCGAGCGGTAGTCGGTGATGTTGAGCGCGGCGCTCTGCGCGTCGTGCACGTGCCAGAACACGATGGCGTCGACATTGACCGGCACGGTGTCTCGGGTCAGCGCCTGCTCGGCGTTGAAGCCGGTGGTCTGGATGCGCTCGTCGATGACGGCGGTGATGGCGTCGATGACCGGGATGATCATGAACAGACCCGGACCCTTCACGCCCGACAGCTTGCCGGCGCGCAGAATGACAAAGCGCTCCCAGTTGTTGGCCATCTTCAGCGAGAACGCGACGAGCACGGCGAGCACGCCGAAGGCGATGCCCGCGAGCTGCAGGCCGGCGGTGAACAGCAAGCCGCCGATGAGGGCGAGGACGATGGTGACCAGCGAGGTGATGGGATTCATTGGTTAAGCCTCCGTAATTGCAAAAATCCGCGGCGCGGCCGGCGGTCCGCCGTAGCTTACGGACCCATCACGATAGTCTTTCGCGCGGCCGGCGCGAAGCCGCCGCATGCGCCTGCAATCGCGGGATAAAATCTTGCGCTGTGGAGGCTGGCGCGCGCGAGCGCGGGCGCGCCGCCGCAGCGCGACGCACGCGTCACACAACCGTTGTGTTTGTCACAATCGGTTGGCGCGAAAATTTTTTGCAAGAAAGACATCGGTCGAACAAAGCCGATAAGTTGCATTTAACTTTTTGCCTCTAAGAGTGGCGCAACCCGCCGCTTCAAAACGTCACCGGTTTCACCTCGGATCAAGGCCGGAGCGGTGGACGCCGTTCACAATTCTCTTGGGGGAGTCCGTCATGGACAATCGGGGTCCGCAGTACAAGGTTCTGTTCTTGGGCAATGGTAACGCCGCCCGCTCGATCATGGCCGAAGCGATCCTCAATCGCGAGGGCCACGGCAAATTCCAGGCCTTTTCGGCCGGCATCAACGCGCACAGCGAGATCGATCCGCGCGCGGTCGATCTGCTGCGGCGGTCGAATTTCGACGTCGCCGGCGCCCGGCCGAAGAATTGGAACGAGCTTGTCGGCGACGCGGCGCCGCGCTTCGATTTCATCTTCACGGTATGCGAAGGCGCCGCCCTGCTGCCGCATTCGGTCTGGCAGGGGCAGCCGATCTTCGCGCACTGGGGCGTGCCGAACCCGGCCTTTGCCGAAGGCAGCGAAGCGGAAATCCGCCTCGCCTACGCCGAGACGTTCCGCATGCTGTCGAACCGCATCGGCGTTTTCGTGAACCTGCCGCTGCGCTCCGCCGATATCGCGGCCCTGCAGCGCCAGGTCGATCTCATCGGCAAGAACAAGCCGGTTGCCGACGCGGCCGCGTAAGCGCGGCAGCGTCTTTTCCGGGACACCAAACCGCATCGACACGGCGGCGCGCATGGGCGCGCCGTCAGGCTCAGTCCATCGTGGCCTTGCCGCGCAACACGGTGAGCCGCCGTTCCAGCTCGCGCTTGAGCTGATAGTCGGGATGGCCGAAGGATTTGTCGCGCGTCGCGATGAACCGGCGTTGCTCGCGCCGCAGCCGCGCGATGCCGGCGCGGTCGAGCTTGCTCATCGCGGCCTTGTAGGCGTCGTCGATCTGGCGATCGAGCCGGATCAGATCGGGGTCCGAACAGATCGCTTTTTCGACCGCGCGCTTGGCAGCGTCGCAATCGAAGGTCGGCAGCATGGGCTTGCTGGCGAGCGAGTCGCGGCGGTCGCGTTCCTGGCGGACGTAGGCGAGATTCTCGGCCGCCGAGTCAAACCGCGGGTTGACGCGCAGCGCCTGCTCGTAATTCTCGATGGCGCGGTCGAGATCGCCCTTCTTGCGGTAAGCGGCGCCGCGATTGTTATAGGCGAGATAGAAGCCGGGATTGAGTTTGAGGGCGCGGTCGTAATCGGCGATGGCGCGGTCGTAATCGCCTTTGAACTGGTAGGAGTCGCCGCGGTTGGTGAGGAAATTCGCCTTGGGCTCGATGCGGATCGCTTCGTTGTAGTCGGCGATGGCGCGGTCGTAGTCGCCGTTCTTCTGATAGGACAAGCCGCGATTGTCGAAATATTCCGGCACGGTCGGATCGAGCTTGATCGCCTCGCTCTCGTCGGCAAGCGCCTTTTCGTCCATGCCGAGTTTCTTGTAAGCGGCGCCGCGATTGGTGTAGGCGCGTGCGTGCCGGGGATTGAGCCTGATCGACTCGTCGTAATCCTTGATCGCGGTTTGGTAGTCCTGCTTGAAATAATAGGCGACGCCACGATCCATGAAGGCCTGGGCGAATTTCGGATCGAGCCGCAGCGCCTCGTTGTAGTCCTCGATGGCGCGGTCGTATTGCCGGTTGTTGTTGAACACGTTGCCACGGTAGTCGAAGGCTTTCGCATCGGCGGGATCGAGCCGCACCGCCGTGTTGGCGTCACTGAGCGCGCGGTCGAGCCGGCCGGACGAGCGGTTGGCGTTGGAGCGTTCGCGGAAGGCACGGGCGTTGCTCGGATCAAGCGCGATAGCGCGGTCGAAATCGTCGAAGGCGCGCTGCATCTTGTTGGCGTACCAGTAGGCGGCGCCGCGGTTGACCAGGGCGGTGGCCAAGCGCTGCGGCCTGTCCTTGGCGGCGTCGATCAAGGCGGTGCAGGCGGCGATGCGCTGTTCCGGCGAGAAGGCGCTGGCGTCGTCGGCGGCGCAGATTTCGGCGTTGGCGTCGGATTGCGCCCGGGCCGGCGCCGCCAAAGCGGCAAGCAGGCAGGCGGCGGCGAGCAACGGTATCGAGCAGCGCATGGCAACCCCCTAGGCATAGGTCGGCGGCGGTCAAAGGCGCCGCCTATCTTGGTGGCGCCCGGACGCCAAAAGGTTCACGCCGGCGCCGCCGTCTTTTCCCGCAAATGCGGGAAACGCTCGGAGAGCAGCGAGCCCGGATAGAAGGTCGGTGCGAAGGCCGGATGCGCCCGGATGTTGTCGAACCAGGTCACGACGCGCGGCAGATCGAGCCAGCCGGGCAGGTTGAGGTCGTGCATGCGCACCAGCGCCGGCATCACCGCGACATCGGCGAGCGAAATATCCTTGCCGAGCAACCACGGCCCGCCGCTCGCCTCGATCTCGGCGTCCATGCGCTCGTAGGAGCGGCGCAGGCGGGCAAGCGCCGCGGCCATCTCGGCCTGCGGAAAGCCGGTTTGCCCCATGGTCAGCATGAATTCGCGGCGCAGCGGCTTCGATTCCGCCATGGCCACGAAATCCTCGCGGCTCATCTTCTGGAAGCTGGGCAGGAAGGCGAGGTTGAAGGTCGGCACGCGCACGGCCGCCGCCGGCATTTCGTCGATGAAATGCATCAGCGCGCGCATGCGGGCGCGCTTGACCGGCGATTCCGGGGTAAAGCTCTGCTCCGGCGCAACCTCGTCGAGATATTCTGTGATGACCGTCGAATCGATGACGATATCGCCGTCGTGATCGAGCGTGGGCACCACCCCATTCGGGTTGAGCTTGAGGTACTCGGGCTTGAGCTGGTCGCCTTCGAGCAGGTTGAGCTTCACTTCGTCGAATGGAATTTTTTTGCCGTTGAACACAAAGCGAACCCGCTGGCTGCAGGTCGATTGCGGCGCGTTATAGAGCTTGAATGGCATGTGCGGGTTCCCTCGGAGCAAATTTCACTCAAATAATGCGCATTTATGCGAAATAAATCCATCGGCGTATTTACGGGCATTTTACTTGAGATAAGCACCTGCGACGGCTTCAGTAGACACGTGCGCAGCCGCCGTTTTTCCTCCCTTTGGCTTTAACGGCGGCGTGAATCCTCCACCTTATGCACACGGGCCCCAGCAATGGGGCCCTTTTTTTAGTGTCGCTCCCCGCGCAAGCGCGGGAGCGATGCCCCGCAAGGGGCCCTTTTTTAGTGTCGCTAGAAAAATAATCCATTCAAGGGCCGGAATAGGTCGTGCCGCGGCGGCATTTATCTATCCGGGACGATGCGACGTCCGCGTAAGCAGGAGGATCCCAATGAAGAAGCTTCTTGTGCCTATTGTCACCATCGCGGCGGTTTTCGCCAACGTCGCCTTCGCGCAGATGGCGCCGACCAAGATGGGCAAAACCGACAAAGGCGAGGTGCTCACCGACGGCAAGGGCATGACGCTCTACACCTTCGACAAGGATGCGAATGGCAAGTCGGCCTGCAACGGCAAGTGCGCCGACAACTGGCCGCCATTGATGGCCGCCTCCGGCGCGAAGGCCGGCGAGGGCTACAGCACGATCAAGCGCGACGACGGCATGATGCAATGGGCCTACAAGGGCAAGCCGCTCTACGCCTGGGTGAAAGACAAAAAGCCCGGCGATACCACCGGCGACGGCTTCCTCAACGGCGCCTGGCATATCGCCAAGCCGTAAGCGCATTTTCGGACAGTGAGGCAAACTAGGTATCCCTCTCCCCTTGTGGGAGAGGGTGCCGAGCGAACGTTAGTGAGCGAGGCGAGTGAGGGGGGACACCGCCAAACGGTAAGACCCCCTCACCCGGCTCGCGCTCGCTACCGCACACGCAGTCAAGCTTGCGCAGACTGCGTAAACTTGTCTGCGATGCGACCCACCCTCTCCCACAAGGGGAGAGTCGCGAAATTGAGAGTTACAAGGGAAAGCGCGCGAGCGGCAAAGGCTCGGCTACTCCAACCCCGTACCGACGTTCTTGTTTTCCGGCTCAAGCTTCATGCCGGCGGCGAGCGCCATGGTTTCGGCGAGCGCGGCGAAATCCTTCTGCAGATAGGCCTCGGGATCCTTCTGCAACATGGCGGCGCCGAAATGCGTCTGCAGCACCTCGCGCGTCGCCGCCGTCACCGGCATCGGCACGTCCCATTCGCGGCCGAGCTCGAGGCCGAGATCGAGGTCCTTGCGCAACAACTCCGGCGTGAAGGTCGTGGTCCAGTCGAGATTGACCAGCGCCGGCGTCTTATACTTGGTGAACATCGAGCCCATCACGCCGTTGTTCATGAACGCGAGAAAGGCGTGGCGCGGCACGCCCATCTTGTTGGCGAGCAGCGTGATCTCGATCAGGTTCTCGATCACCACGCCGAGCATGACGTTGTGCGCGATCTTGCAGATACGTGCGAGCTCGCCGTCGCCGACGTAAGAGACGCCCTGCGGCGCGAACACCTCGATCAGCGGCATGGCGATCTTGGCGTCGGCTTCCGGGCCGGACACGACCGATGAGAGCTTGCCGGCCTTGATCACCTTGGCGTTTCCGGACACCGGCGCGGCGATGAAGCTCACGCCCTTCGCGGTCAGCGCCTCGCGGATTTCCGCGGATTCCTCGACCGAGATCGAGGAGCAGTCGACCAGCATTTTCGGCTTCTGCGCGCCGGACAACAGCCCGTCCTTGCCGAACACGACTTGCTTGACGTCCTTGCCGGTCGACACGATCGCGAATACCACCGCGCAGCCAGCGAGTTCGACCGGCTTGTCGACGATCCTGGCGCCTTTGGCGGCCAGCGGCTCGGCCTTGGCGCGCGTGCGATTCCACACGCTCACGTCATGGCCGGCCTTGAGCAGGCGTTCCACCATGGGCGTGCCCATGCGGCCGACTCCGATCCAGCCGATCTTCTGTGCAGATTTCGACATCCAGAAACTCCCGTTGAAACTGTTTGCGCGGCTTTAGCCTTTCGCGCGTCCTTGTGGAAGGCCTTCGGGGCGCATTATCCTGCTGGCAAGGACGACAACAAGGCTGCCGCCAGGGCCCACAAGAGGCCGCGCGGCAAATGACGGGAGGACGTCCGCCGCTCCATGCAGGAAGCCGGCACCATCACCGTACCAGGCGCGCCAGAACGGCCGGCCGGGGCCGAGCGCTGGCGCGTGGCCGCGCGCAATGCGTTCCCGTTCATCGTGGTCGGCGCGATCTGGGAGATCGTCGCCTGGGCGGGCGTATTCCCGCACCGTTTGTTTCCCACGCTCGAAGAAGTGGCGATCTCGTTCGTCCAACTCACGGTTTCCGGCATCCTGCCGCATCACGCCATTGAGACGGTGATCCGCCTGCTTTCCGGCTTTGCGCTCGCCGCGGTGTTCGGCGTCGGCATCGGCGTAGTGATGGGGCGCTCGCGAAGGGCCGAAGACATCTTCCTGCCGCTGGTCAGCATCCTGGCGCCGATCCCCGGCCTCGCCTACACGCCGCTGTTCCTGCTTTGGTTCGGGCCCGGCGCGTTCGCCGCCCTGCTGCTGGTCGGCTTCGTCTCGATGTTTCCGATCATCTACAACAGCTGGACCGGCGTGAAGGCGGTGAAGGAAATCTGGGTGCGCTCGGCGCAATCCATGGGCGCTGACGACCGGCGCCTGTTCCGCTACGTCATTCTGCCCGGCGCGCTGCCCTACATCCTCACCGGCCTGCGGCTCGGCCTGGCGCAGGCCTGGCGCATCCTGGTGGCGGTGGAAATGCTGGCCTCCGTGCCCTGGGGGCTCGGCTGGCTGATTTTCGGCGCGCGCGAATTCCTCAATACCGACGCCATGATGGCCGGCATCGCGGTCATCGCCGTCATCGGCCTCTGCCTCGAGAAGTTGGTGTTCCAGAAGATCGAGGACTACACCATCGTGCGCTGGGGAATGATGGTCGCATGAACGAGCAGGCCCAACGCAGACGCTCGATCCGGCGCGCGGCCATCACCCTGGCGGTGGCGGCGGCGCTTTATCAGGCGCTGTCGCTCAGCGGCTATTTCCCGCAAGTCTTAATGCCGACGATTCCGACGGTGCTGGAGACGCTCTATGCGATGCTGGCCGACGGCAGCATGTTCCAGCACGCCGGTGCCACGCTGTCGCGCGTGCTGCTCGGCTTCATGCTGGCGTCGGCGGTCGGCATTACGCTCGGCATCCTGATGGCGCGCTTCAAGCCCGTGGAGAATTTCTTTCTGCCGCTGGTCTCAGCGCTGATGCCGATCCCGTCGTTCTCGCTGGTGCCGCTGTTCATGCTCTGGTTCGGCATCGGCAACACGACCACCGTGCTCGTCGTATTGTACGGCGCCACCTTTCCGATCCTGTTCAACACCTGGTCGGGCGTGCGCGCGGTCAATCCGATCTGGCTGCGCGCGGCCGGCGCCATGGGCGCCGGCGAGCACAAGATGTTCTGGAAGGTCATCCTGCCCGGCGCCTCACCGTTCATCATCACCGGCATGCGCCAGGGGTTCCTGCGCGCGTGGATCGCGGTGGTCGGCGCCGAGATGATCGCGGCCTCGAACTACGGCCTCGGCTGGGTCATCTTCGACGCCGAGCAGTTCCTGCAGGCGGATGTCATGCTGGCCTCGATCGTGGTGATTGGCATCATCGGCTTCGTGTTCGAGCGCGTGGTGTTCGGCTCGATCGAGAAGGCAACGGTGCAGCGCTGGGGCATGGTGCGGATGGCGAAAGGCTGATGGGAATGAGCGAAGTGTCTGCAAGCGATCCGGTTGTCTGGAGCCTCGACGAGCGCGGCGTGGCGCGCGTCACGCTCAATCGGCCCGAAGTGTACAATGCCTACAACGGCGAATTGCTTTCGGCGTTGCTCACGATCTACGACGCGCTCGCCGCCAAATCGCCGCGCGCGGTGGTGATCACCGGCAAGGGACGCAATTTCATCGCCGGCGCCGACATCAATTGGCTCGACGCGGTGCGCCGTTCGTCGCCGGAAGAGAACCTGCGCAATTCGCGCATGACCGCGGAAGCGGTGCAGCGGCTCAATCTCATCCCGGTGCCGACCGTGGCGCTGGTGCAGGGCGCCTGCTACGGCGGCGGCAGCGGCATCATCGCCGCCTGCGATATCGTGATCGCCGCCGACAATGCCCACTTCTCGATCGCCGAAGTGCGCATCGGCGTCGCCGGCACCATCATCATTCCGCAACTCAACGACGCCATCGGCCTGCGCCAGGTGCGCCGCCACGCGCTCACCGGCGAGCGCTTCGACGTCAAGGAGGCGCACCGTATCGGCCTGGTGCACGAGGTCGTGCCGCTCGCCGAACTGGAGGCCGCCGGCGAGCGCATCGTCAACGAACTGCTGGCCAACGGGCCGGACGCGGTCGCCGCGACCAAGATCTGGGCGCTCAAATCGGCCTGGAGCCATCTCGACGATGCGGAGTTTACCGCGCTGATCGAAGCGCACTCCGCCAAGCGGCAGACGGCGGAAGCCGCCGAGGGCTTTGCGGCGTTTCTCGAGAAGCGCCCCGCCAGCTACAACATCGCGCGGAAAACGAAAAAGTAGAGGCGAAAACGACGCATGCTGCCCATCGAAATCCGCGACGTGACGCTCGTCTACGACACGCCCGGCGGCAAGGTTCCGGGCGTCAAGGATGTGAGCTTCAACATCGCGCCTTCCGAGTTTGTCTGCATTCTCGGCCCCTCCGGCTGCGGCAAGTCCACGCTGCTCAACATGATCGCCGGCTTTCTGGCGCCGGCTTCCGGCGAGATCCGCATCGGCGGCAAGACCGTCACCGGCCACGGCATGGACCGCGGCGTGGTGTTTCAGGATTTCGCCCAGTTGTTCCCCTGGCGCACCGCGCTCGGCAATGTCTCGTTCGGCCTGGAAATGAAAGGCGTGCCCAAGGACGAGCGCGAGAAGATCGCGCGCGAGCAGTTGCGCTTGGTGAAGCTGGAGAAGTTCACCAAATCCTTCCCGCACCATCTGTCCGGCGGCATGCAGCAGCGGGTCGCCATTGCCCGCGCGCTGGCCTACAATCCGGCCGTGCTGCTGATGGACGAGCCGTTCGCGGCGCTGGATGCCTTGACACGCGATGACATGCAGCGGTTGCTGGCGGAGGTGTGGCGGGAAACCCGCAAGACGGTCATCTACGTGACGCACAATGTGGCGGAGGCGGTCTATCTGGCGGACCGCGTGGTGGTCATGACGCCGCATCCGGGGACGGTGAAAGCCGTGATCAAGATTCCGCTGCCGCGCCCGCGCGATCCGCTCAGCGTCGAATTCGTCGAATGCCAGAAGGAATTGCTGCGCTACCTCGGTCACGAGGCGAGTGAAAACGAGCCGGAAAAACCGGCAGCCAACGGCAAATCAAGCGCTTGATCCCGAAAAGTGGGAACCGGTTTTCGGATAAGATCATGCGCAAACAAGCAAAGGGAGGATCGACATGACGTTATTGCAGAAAGGCATCACGCGTCGCGACGCGCTGGTTGCGACCGGCGCCGGACTTCTCACCGTCGGGCTAAGCATGCGCGGAACGAGCGCCGCCCTGGAAACGGTGCGGCAGGGCTATCAGACCAACATGTGGGGCATGCCGACTTATTACCTGATGCGTTCAGGCTATCTGGAAAAGCACGGCATCAAGTTCGAGGAATTCGCGGTACCGTCGGGCAACCTCACCATGCAGCAGATGGTGGCGCGCCAGGTCGACCTCGGCACCTATGCCGGACCCTCGCTGGTCATCGGCGCCGACCGCGGCGGTCTCGTCGCCATCGCCATGATCGAATATGTCGGCAAGACCGCGCGCGTGATGGCGCGCAAGGATCTCGGCATAACCAAGGTCGAGCAATTGCGCGGCAAGAAGGTCGCCAACCAGACCGGCTCGTCGACCGGCAACATCTTCGTCGACCAGATCGCGGCCGGCGCCGGGCTCAAGAAGGGCGATTACGAGGAAGTCCGCATGAACGTCAACGACATGGTGGCCGCCATGGCGGCCAAGACCGTGGATGCCATGGTCAATGTCGAGCCGTACAATGCGATCGCGGAAGCCGACGGCCTCGCCAATACGCTGGTCGACTTTTACTCGTTCGACAAGCTGCCGGTGTTCATGGCGGCGACGCCCGACTTCGTGCAGAAGAGTCCGGAGACCGTGGTCGCCTATCTCAAGGCCTGGCTCGACGTGGCCAAGGACTTCAAGAACGAGCCACAGAAGGTCGCCGACACGATCTACACGTTCTACACGTCGAAGGGCTACAAGATGTCGAAAGACACCTTCGCCAAGGCGATCGCCCGCGTCGAGGTCGACCCGAGTTGGCCGGCCGACCTCAAGCCCTATATGCAGAAGCAGGCCGAAATCCTGTTGGCGGCCAAGAAGATCAAGACCATCCCCGATTGGAGCAAAGTCCTGCGCGAGGAATTCCTCAAGCAGGCCAGCGCCTAGCACGTCCGCTTCGCCCTCCCCGCGCATGCCGGGGAGGGCGCAAGCTTCGTCTTCCGGCTGGAACGAATAGCACCTGCGTGCAAAACTCATTTGACTCTTTTGTTGCTCCCCGCCTCACTCTGCCGCACACAGCCGCCCTGTTCGCATCGCGGACAACGCACGAAACGTCCCCGTGCCGTCTGGCGTGAGGACAAGCAAGACAATGGAGACGCTCAATGGCCGCCGCTAGCAACCCGCTCACCCAGACCGGGGAGCCCATCACCTGGAATTTCAATCTGATCGCCCACAACGACCTCGGCGGCTTCGGCGGCATGGGTGAAGGCATGTCGATCACCATCGCCAAGGACGGCCGGCGCATCATCTGGCTGGCGCACGAGAGCGCGCCGAAGAATTTCACTGGCGTCGACGTCTCCGACCCGCGCAATCCGAAAGTGGTGGTGCAGACCGACCTGCCGCAGGCGCACATGCGCTCGAATTCGCTCGAGTGCTCCGCCAACAATCTGATGGCGGTGGCCTACCAGACGCAGAAGACCGGGCAGCAGCCGGCCGGCGTCGAATTGTTCGACGTGTCGGTGCCGGAAAAGCCGCGCTCGGTGTCGTTCTTCGACTGCTCCGGGGCGACCTCGCGCGGCGTGCATCAATTGTGGTTCTGCGACGGCGAATACGTGCACATCGCCTCCGGCGCGCCCGACTTCAAGCCGAGCCACCCGCTTGACGACCAGTTCTACCGCTGCATCGACGTGCGCGATCCGTCGAAGCCGAAGGAAATCGGCCGCTGGTGGATGCCCGGCACCTCGGCGACCGACAACGTCGCGCCGCCGCCGCGGCATCCGCTCGACAAAGG
>DATJVE010000122.1:0-18065 GCA_035501975.1 Pseudolabrys sp. | reverse complement strand
GGCGCAGAAGGCCTCGCGCCTGACGCTTGGGTTTGCCTGGGCGCTGATGCCGGCGCGCATTTCCGGCCTGCCCGCCCTCGCCCGGGTGTGCTTGCGCGAGCTGCTGGCGCCCGACTACGCCCTGCCCGATCCGGAGCGCGCGCTCACCAACCCGCCGGGCCTGGCCGGCATCGTGCATGACTTGTCGCTGCCGACGTTGCTCGCCGCCTATCGGCGCGGCCTCTACCCGCTGGCGCATATCGCGCCACTGAAATGGTGGTCGCCGCCGCAGCGCTCGCTGCTGTTCTTCAAGAATTTCCACATCTCGAACAACCTGGCGCGGCTGATGCGGCAGGACCGCTACAACGTCACCTTCGACCGCGACTTCGAGGCGGTCATCGCCGCCTGCGCCGGACGCCGCGAAGGCCGTTGGCGCCTCACCTGGATCACGCCGCGCATCATGCGCGTCTACGCCGAGGCTTATGACGCTGGCACCGCGCATTCGTTCGAGGTCTGGAACAAGGCGGGCGAACTCGTCGCCGGCGGCTACGGCCTGGCGATCGGCGGCAGCTTCACGGCCGAGTCGCAATTCACGCACGAGTCCAATGCCTCGCGCGTCGGCATGACCATGCTCAACTGGCATCTCGCGGACTGGGGCTACCGCTTCAACGACGGCAAGCTGATCGGACCGTTGTGGCAGACCATGGGCTTCCGCAACGTGCCGCGGCAGGAATTCTTGAAGCTGCTCGCCGAGGCGATCAAAGCGCCGGGCAAAACCGGGCGCTGGCAGGTCGAAACCGACCTGGAAACCGTGTCGCGCTGGCAGCCGAAATAATTCGGCCTACTGCAGACCGTTATCGATCACGTTTCCCATCAACGGGATTTTCACGATCCAGCGGCGCACGCGCGAATGGCGCTCATTCGCCTGCGCGGCGGCAGCCGCCTCGGCCGGATCGGGAATGGCCGCCGGCGGAACCGGGTGATCGGCGTCGGCGCGTGGCGGGAGCGGCGCCGCGATTGCGGTGGCGGGCGCCGGGACCGCGGTCGCCGGCGGCAAGGCCGGCGCGATCGGCGGAGCAAGCTCAACCGGAGCCGGCGCGGCGGCGGCCGGCGCGTTCACCGGCGCCGCAGCATCCCGTAGCGCCGGCCGCAGCACCGGCGGCGCGGGCGCAACGGGTGCCACCGCTGCGTTCACCGCCGCAACCGGTACACGGCTCGCGTCGTGCGTCACCAAAGCCTGGCGTACCGCATCGAGCCATTGCGTATCGGTCACGCCCGGCTCGCGGCGACCGCGCTCGGCGCCGGGCCACGCCGAGTCCGGCATTTTGGCGACCGCCGCCGGATGCGGCTCGGCCTTGCGGACCGCGTCTTTTGCCGGAGCGACGGGAATGGGCGCGGCCGCCGCGGCCGCAGCCGGGACCGCCGGCTTGTCCGCCGCCAGCAAAGCCTTGAACGCATCGGTGGCGTCAGGGTCGATCGATCCGCAAGTCTGCTCGAACTTCTCGACGTCGCGGTGGGCGAGGATGCGCCTCGTGCTGGCGTCGACGCGCTTGTCGATCATCGAGATGATATCGGCGCGCAGGCTTTGGCAGGTCGTCTCGACCGAAAAATTGGCGCGGTAGATCGAATAGGCGCTGGCCAAGCCGACCGGGATCGCCAGCAGCGAGCCGACCACCTGCAGCATGCTCACGGTGCGGGCGAGCCGCGGGCTACCGCCGGCGGCGTTGTACGCATAGGGGGCGTCGTGCGCGCCGGGATGAAAAGGATCGCGCCTCGCCACCAGCATGTCGGGGAACCTCGCTCGGGACTCTAATCTCGAGCGTCACTCACGAAACTTTCGCGGAGAAATTGGGCCGGGAATGCGGCGCAATCGGGGAATTCCCGTAACGCAAGTGTTAACGCGCTGTGCGATCGTTCAGCCGCGGCGAAGCACGCTGACGAAAAATCCGTCGGTGCCGGTCGTGCGCGGCGTCAACAAGATAGCCTCGGCCGACAGCCGCGCCGCCTTGACGAACGACAGCGCGTTCTCCCCCAGCGCCTTCGCCACCTCGGCTGACGGCAGAGCCCAATACTGCGGATGGCGCGTCAGAAATGCGCGCACCTGGGCGCCGTTCTCCTCGTCGAGCACCGAGCAGGTAATGTAGGCGATGCGCCCACCGGCTTTGAGCAGCGGCACGGCGCGGTCGAGAATCTCCGCCTGTTCCTTCTGCCGCTGCTCGAGCGCGCCGGGGCGCATGCGCCATTTGGCGTCCGGGTTGCGCCGCCAGGCGCCGCTGCCGGTGCACGGCGCGTCGATCAGCACCAGGTCACAACGTCCGGCGAGGTCGGCGAGCTCGCCGCCGACCGACTTCGGCGTGCGCACCTGCACGTTGCGCGCGCCGGAGCGCTTGAGGCGGTCGTGGATCGGCGCGAGGCGCCGCTTGTCGTCGTCGGTGGCGAAGATTTGCCCTTTGTTCTGCATCATGGCGGCGAGCGCCAGGGTCTTGCCGCCGGCGCCGGCGCAGAGATCGACCACCTGTTCGCCCGGCTTGGCGCCGGAAAACAGCGCGGCGAGTTGCGAGCCTTCATCCTGCAATTCGACCATGCCTTTGAGGAAGGCCGGCTCGGCATGAATGGCCGGGCTTTTGGCGTCGGCGGAGAGGTGAATGCGCAAGCCCCAGGGCGACCAGGGCGTCGGCTCGGGCTTGAGGCCGGACAGCAAACCGGCGGCTTGCTCGCGATCCGCCTTCAGCGTGTTCACCCGCAGATCGAGCGGCGCGCGCGACGACAACGCGGCGCCTTCCTGCGCCCGCGCGTCGCCGAAAGCGCGGGTGAAATGCGGCTCCAGCCATTCCGGATAATCGCCGGCGACGTAAGCGGGCGCGGCGGCCATGTCGGGGGCGTCGAGACGTTTGTGTTCGTCGTCGCTGAGCGCTTCGGGCGCGTAACGCTCGCCGCTCGCCAGCTTGGCAATCGCATCGCTGCCGAGGCCGCGCTCGCGCTTGAGCATGCCCAGCAAAATCGCGCGCGGGCTGCCCGAACCCATGATGAAGGAGCTCGACGCGCGCCGGCGCAGCGCATCATAGACAAGCCCGGCGATCGCCGCACGGTCGCCCGAGCCGGCGAAACGGTGCGCGAGCCCCCAGCTTTTGAGTGCGTCGGCCGCCGGCCGGCGCTCATTTGCGATCGTGATGAACACGTCGATCGCGGCCGCCAGCCTCGCCCCCGGCGTCATGGCAGGTCAGCAAAGATGCGGACGGCGAAGATGATCCACATAACGATCAGCGCGAGCGCACTGATGCCGTACCAACTTCCGCGCAGCATGACCCGGTTGCTGGTCGTGTGCACATAGGCCTGACCCAGACGACCGATGACGAAAATCCAGGCGAGCACGATGAAGACGATGTCGGCGTGATGGGTGACGATCGCCAGGATGGTCAGCACATAGAACAGCACCGGCAATTCGAACTGGTTGCTGAAGCTGTTAGCGATCTGCTGGGTGCGTTGCGGCCAGTTCGGCTCCCGGAGCGCGATCTTGGAAGGATGCACCGTGCGGCTGACCAAATCATGGCGACGCAGCAGAAACAGCCAGACCAACAGACCAAGCGTCAGCGCGACCTCGACGAACAACGGCAACAGCACAAATTGAATGGACATCGGCCGCTCAGCCTCCGCCCGGATAGTTCGGGCTCTCGCGCGTGATGGTCACGTCGTGCACGTGGCTTTCGCGCAAGCCGGCGCCGGAGATGCGCATGAACTCGGCTTTGCTGTGGAAATCGGCCAGCGTCTTCGCACCCACATAACCCATGGCCGCGCGCAGGCCGCCGGCCAACTGGTGCAGGACGTTGGCGACCGGGCCCTTGTAGCCGACCTGGCCTTCGACGCCTTCCGGCACCAGCTTGAGCGTGTCCTTGATGTCCTGCTGGAAATAGCGGTCGGCCGAGCCGCGGGCCATGGCGCCGACCGAGCCCATGCCGCGATAGCTCTTGTAGGAGCGGCCCTGATAGAGAAACACCTCGCCCGGCGTTTCGTCGGTGCCGGCCAGCAGCGAACCGACCATGGCGACATCAGCGCCGGCGGCGAGCGCCTTGGCGAGGTCGCCCGAATATTTGATGCCGCCGTCGGCTATCACCGGGATGCCGGATTTCTTCGCCGCTTCGACTGAGTCCATAATGGCGGTGAGCTGCGGCACGCCGACGCCGGCGACGATGCGGGTGGTGCAGATCGAACCGGGGCCGATGCCGACCTTGATGGCGTCAGCGCCGGAGTCGATCAGCGCCCTGGCGCCTTCGACGGTGGCGACGTTACCGGCCACCACCTGCACCACGTTCGACAGCTTCTTGATGCGAGTGACGGCGTCGAGTACGAGACGCGAATGGCCATGCGCGGTGTCGACGACCACGAGGTCGACCCCGGCTGCGATCAAAGCTTCGGTGCGCGCAAAGCCCTTGTCGCCGACCGTGGTGGCGGCGGCGACGCGCAAACGTCCCTGCTCGTCCTTGCACGCGTTCGGATTGCTCACGGCCTTCTCGATGTCCTTGACCGTGATCAGTCCGACGCAACGGTATTGGCCATCCACCACCAAAAGCTTCTCGATGCGGTGCTGGTGCAGGAGGCGCTTGGCCTCGTCCTGGCTCACGCCTTCGCGCACGGTCACCAGTCTGTCCTTGGTCATCAGCTCGGAGACGCGTTGCCGCGGATCGGTTGCGAAGCGCACGTCGCGGTTGGTCAAGATGCCGACGAGTTTGCCGGGCTCGTGATCGCGCCCGCGCTCGACCACCGGAATGCCGGAAATGTGGTTTTCCTTCATCAGGTCGAGCGCCTGCTGCAGCGTCGCGGTCGGCTCGATGGTGAGCGGGTTCACCACCATGCCGGATTCGAATTTCTTGACTTGGCGGACCTGCGTCGCCTGCGCCTGCGGGTCGAGGTTGCGGTGGATGACGCCGATGCCGCCGGCCTGCGCCATGGCGATCGCCATCTGCGCCTCGGTCACAGTGTCCATGGCGGAGGCAATAATCGGGATATTGACCGGGATGGCGGGGGTAACGCGCGAGCGGATATCGACGTCGCCGGGCAACACCTCCGACAGGCCGGGCCTGATCAGCACGTCGTCAAAAGTGAGCCCTTCGCGCGGGCTTTCGTTGTTTTGTTCGGCCATCGCCAACTCCGTCTCACCCGAAAAGGAGAACAAGGCTCGCTGTCGAGGGCTTATAAAATGCCTGTCGCGAGGGGGTCCTCGCCCGACGTCACGGCCCGCTTTTGGGTTGGCGCCGGTCGATAGCACGGGAGAGCCGCGATTCCTAGGGCATTCGAGGATGGCTGTTATGAACTCGGGCGCCTTGGTTCTGCCGCCGCTCTGCTATTGAAGGGCGGCCCCTGACCCTCAAGCCGTTCGCCTGGATTCCCATGCGCCCAGACCGCATCGTTCCGCTCATTGTCGCGGTCGCGCTGTTCATGGAGAACCTTGATTCGACCGTGATCGCGACCTCGCTGCCCGCGATCGCCGCCGATATCGGCACGAATCCGCTGGCGCTGAAGCTGGCGATAACCTCTTATCTGCTGTCTTTGGCGATCTTCATCCCGGCAAGCGGCTGGACCGCCGACCGCTTCGGCGCGAGGACCGTATTCCGCGCCGCCATTGCCGTGTTCGTGCTCGGCTCGATCGGCTGCGCCATGTCGAGCTCGCTCACCGACTTCGTCATCGCCCGCATCGTCCAGGGCATGGGCGGCGCCATGATGACGCCGGTCGGACGCATGGTGCTGGTGCGCAGTATCAGCCGGCGCGAACTCATCGCCGCCATGGCCTGGGTGACGACGCCGGCGCTGATCGGCCCGGTGCTCGGCCCACCGGTCGGCGGCTTCATCACCACCTATGCGACCTGGCACTGGATCTTCATCATCAACGTGCCGATCGGTCTTCTCGGCATCGTGCTCGCCACGCGCTACATCGAGGACCTGCGCACAGAAAAGCGCGAGCGTTTCGACATCGTCGGCATGGTGCTGGCCGGCCTCGGCATCGCCGGCGTCTCCTTCGGATTATCCGTCCTCGGCCTCAATTTCCTGCCCTGGACCGTGGTGGCGGCCCTGGTCGTCGGCGGCATCTGCTTTATCGCTGCGTATCTTGTGCACGCCCGGCACACCGCCAACCCCGCGCTCGATCTTACGCTGTTCCGGGTGCCGACCTTCTTCGCCAGTGTGACCGGAGGCTTCATTTTCCGCCTCGGCCTCGGCGCGCTGCCCTTTCTGCTGCCGCTGATGCTGCAGGTCGGCTTCGGCATGACGCCGTTCCAGTCGGGCCTGATCACGTTCGCCACCGCGCTCGGCGCCATGGGCATGAAATGGGCGACTACGAGGATCCTGCGCCGCTTCGGCTTCCGCAGCATCCTGGTGACCAACGCGCTGATCAGCTCGGCTTTCCTGGCGGTCTGCGCCGGGTTCACACAGACTACGCCGGTGCTGATCATCGTGTTGTTGCTGTTTGTCGGCGGCTTCTTCCGCTCGCTGCAGTTCACCAGCATCAACACCATGGCCTATGCCGACGTGGAACCGGACCGGGTCAGCCGGGCGACGGCGCTGGTCAGCGTCGCCCAGCAATTGGCCGTTTCAAGCGGGGTCGCCCTCGGCGCCTCGGTGGTCGAACTCACCGTGCATTTCAAAGGCGGCGGACCTTTACAGGCGAACGACTTCCCGCCGGCCTTCCTCGCGGTCGCCGCCATCTCGGCGCTTTCTGTGTTGATTTTCCTGCGCCTTTCGCCCGACGCCGGGGCGGAAATGACCGATCGCGCGTCCGCCTCGACCGAGTCGTCAGACCAGCGGGCCGCTTAAGGTCACCTATTCGCTACAAATTAATGGTTTATGGCCTAACACTTCGACAAGCCGTTGGCCGAGCTCGTATTTTCCTCGCGCTTGGACCTTAGTGAAGGGGTAAGGCTCAATGCATGGGACGAAGAGAACACAACCGTTCGCTGCTGCCTCGCTCGCAGCAATGGTCGCCGTTCTGTCGACTGGCGCGCACGCCCAGTCGCGCGAAGCGAAAATGTGCGCCAACCAGACCGAGAGCCTTGCCGAGCAGCGCATCGCGGCCTGCTCGAGCATGCTCAATTCGGGCCGGCTGCACGGCAAGCAGGAAGGCATCGCCTACGATCTGCGCGGGCTTGCTTACCTCGATCGCGGCGACATCGCGCACGCCGTCGCCGATCTCAACCAGGCAATCACGCTCGCACCCGATTTCGCGCCCGCCTACCAGAACCGCGGCAACGCTTGGTACGCGCGCGGCAACTACGGCCAGGCGATCGCCGACTATGACATGGCGATCAAGCTCGATCCCAAAGCCGCCGCGCCTTACATCAACCGCGCCACCGTGCGGCGCGATCTCGGTTATGTCGACGGCGCGCTGGAGGATTATCAGAAAGCAATCGAGCTCGGCGCCGACAGCGCCCGCCTCTACGGCGGCCGCGGCCAGCTCTATCTGCGCCAGCGCGACTATGCGCATGCGCTCGCCGATTTCGACCATACCTTGACGCTCAATGCGAGCGCGGCGAACTACATGGCGCGCGCCCGCGCGCGCCAGGACAGCGGCGACTTCGACGGCGCGCTTGCCGATTACGCGGAAGCCGCGCGGCTCGATCCGAAGAACATCGCCGCCTACACGGCGCAGGCGGCGATCTGGACGATGAAGGACGATTTCGGCAAGGCGATCGCCGTCTATGACCGCGCCATCGCCGCCGATCAAACGCGCGCCGCGACCTATGCCTTGCGCGCCCACGCTTATGAGCAGAGCGGCGACCGCAAGCGCGCGCTCGCCGATATCAGCCACGCGATCAAGCTTTCACCGAAGGCCGATTTCCTGGAATTGCGCGGCGCGCTGCATCTGCAGGACGGTGACGTCGACGGCGCGCTGCATGACGCCGACGCTATGCTCAAGCTCAAGGCCGGTAGCGCAGCGGGCTCAGCGCTGCGCGGCGCAGCCTACGCGCGCACGAAGCAGTATGACCGCGCGCTCACCGATCTCAACCAGGCCATCAAGAGCGATCCGAAGAACGCGCTGGCCTATGGCGAACGCGGCCAGGTCTATCTGGCGAAGTCCGACAACGACCGGGCGCTGAGCGACCTCAACCGCGCCATCGCGCTCGGTGCGGCCGGTGTCGAACTCTACCGCGCGCGCGCGACGATCTACCAAGCCAAGGGTGACGCAGATCTCGCGCTCGCCGACCTGAATGCCGTGCTCACGCGCGCGCCGGACGATGTCGCGAGTCTCGTCGAACGCGCGCGGATCAAGCAGGCCAGGGGCGAGGCGGCGTCCGCCATGGCCGACTTCGACGCCGTGCTCAAGCGCGATCCGAATAACGTGACCGCGCTCGACGCCCGCGCCGCAGCGCTGATCCGCGCCAACAAGTTCGCCCAGGCGATTCAGGATCTCAACATCGTCATCCAAGTCAACCCGAAGAACGCGCAGGCCTATTACCAGCGCGGCTTCGCCTACGAACAGCAAGGTCAACGCGACAAGGCGATCGACGACTACAACAAGGCGATCGCGCGCGACGCCAGTGCCACCGCTGCGCGCGAAGCGCTGGAGCATGCCAACGCCGAGGAACAAAAGCAGCAGCAAGAGCTGAAACTGGCTGCCGAGCAGAAACGGCGCGACGAGGAGCAAAAGCTCGCCGCAGAAAAGCAAAAGCAGCAGGACGCCATGGATCTGGCCAAGCGCGAGGCCGCCGAACTCGCCGAGCGAACCAGGAAACTGGAAGAGCAGCGCTTGGCCGAGGCGAAGAAGCAGCAGGAGGCGCAGAAGCTCGCCGAGTTGAAGAAACGCCAGGATGAAGAAAAGCTCGCCGAACAGAAGAAGCTGGAAGCCCAGCGTCTGGCCGAGCAGAACAAGAAAGAGCAAGACCAGAAACTGGCCGAGCTGAAACAACAGCAGGAAGAACAAAAGCTTGCCGAGCAGAGCCGGCTGCAGGCGCAGAAACTGGCCGAACAAAAGAGGCTGGAAGAGCAAAAGCTCGCCGAATTGAAGAAGAAACAGGACGAGCAGAAACAGGCTGAGCAGAAAAAGCTGGCAGCGGAAGCCGCGGCGAAGGCGGCGATCAAACCGGCGCGGCAAGCGCATGACATCAAGCAAGCCGCGGTGGCGCCGGAGGAGCACAAAGACCAAGCCGTCAAGCCGCCCGAGCACAAAATCGCCGAGCCGGCCGCCGTCGCGCACGAGAAAGTCGAGCGCCACCGCAGCCGGCGCGCGCAACGCGAGGCCGAACGGCGCCGCTATTATTCACGCGTCGAGGAAGCGCGCCGCCGCGTCTATTACGAAGACGAACGCCGCTACGAACAGTCGCAGCGCGGCTTGTTGTTCACCGACGTCTGGCCGCAAGGCTCGTGGCATCAAGACGACCGGCGGTAACCCGTCGCCAACAGATAAAGCTCCGCCGAATCGGCGCGGCTTGCCGCAGGCTTGACGTGTTTCACGCTTCTGTAGTCGCGCTTGAGGGTCGCGAGCAGCGCCGCCTCGGTGCCGCCCTGCAGCACCTTGGCGAGGAACGACCCGCCGGGCGCCAGCACCTCGCGGGCGAACGCGGCCGCCGCCTCCACCAGCCCCATGATCCTCAGGTGATCGGTCTTGGCGTGGCCCGTCGCGTTCGCCGCCATGTCGGACAGCACCACGTCGGCCGGCCCGCCCAGCATAGCCTTCAATTTGTCCGGCGCCGAGGGATCGAGAAAATCGATCTGCGCGAACTCGACGCCGCCGAGCGGCTCCATCGGCAACAGATCGATGGCGACCACGCGGCCCTGCCGCGGGGCGCCGACGCGATTCGCCGCCACCTGGCTCCAGCCGCCGGGCGCGGCGCCGAGATCGATCACCCGGGCGCCTTTCTTGAGAATGTGCGCCTTGTCGTCGATCTCCATCAGCTTGTAGGCGGCGCGCGAGCGAAAGCCCTCGCGCTTGGCGCGCGCGACGTACGGATCGTTGAGTTGGCGCTCGAGCCAGAGCTTGGAGGAGAGCGAACGCGCCTTCCTGCTCTTGAGGTGGACCTTCAGCTCGCGCCCGCCACTGCCTTTGCCGCGCGCGGTCACGATGTCGCCGGCTGATTGCCGCCGTCCCATACGCCATCTTCGCGCATCATCTGCACCAACATGCCTTCGCGCAGGCCACGGTCGGCGACGCGCAGCCGGGGACAGGGGAAGGCGCGGCGGATCGCCTCCAGGATGGCGCAGCCGGCGAGCACCAGATCGGCGCGTTCGGCGCCGATGCAGGGGCTGTCGACGCGCTCTTGATAGCTCATGCTGCGCAGTTTCTCGATCACCGCGGTGGTGTCGCGTTCGTTCATCCAGCAACCGTCGACGCGGCTGCGGTCGTAGCGCTTGAGATTGAGATGCACGCCGGCAATCGTCGTCACCGTGCCGGAGGTACCGAGCATGTGGACGCCGCGCAAGCCGTCGCCGGCATGCTCGCGCGCGAACGGCGCGACCATCGCCGCAACCTCCTCGACCATCGCCTCGTAGGTGTCCGCCGAAACATCGATGCCGCCGTAACGTTCGGCCAGCGTCACCACGCCGTGCGGCAGCGATATCCAGCCACGGATTTGCGGCAGCGGCGGCCCACCGCGGCTTTTCTGCGATCGCTCAAGCCGCACGAGCTCGGAGGAGCCGCCGCCGATATCGAACAGCACCGCGCCTTCCGCCTGTGGATCGATGAGCGTGGTGCAGCCGGCGGCGGCCAAATGCGCCTCGGTCTCGCGATCGATCACCTCGAGCTCGATCCCGACCTCTCGCGCGACTCGTGTGAGGAAGTCGTCGCCGTTTTCCGCCGCGCGGCAAGCTTCCGTCGCAATCAGGCGGGCACGGGTCACGCCCTTGTTCCTCATCTTGTTGCGGCAAATGGTGAGCGCGGCGAGCGCGCGCTCGATTGCGGCGTCGCTAATGCGGCGCGAAGCGGAAACGCCCTCGCCGAGCCGGATGATGCGGGAAAATGCGTCGACCACGCGAAAGTTGTTGCCGGCCGGACGAGCGACAAGCAGGCGGCAATTGTTGGTGCCGAGATCGAGCGCGGCGTAGCTCGGGCCGCCGCGATCGCTGCCCAAGCCGCCGTCTCGCCGTTCAGGCAACCGCCGACCCCACGGGGACCGCACCGACGGCACCCGCATAACGTTATCGGGGTCGAGGCGGGGGTTGTCCCCGGCCTCGCCGCTCATCTTTTAGCCTTCCTGCCGCGCCCCGGCCGCCTCCCAGCGCTCACGGTGCAGCAATTTGTTCCCTCAATCGCGAAAAGTGTAACAGCGCCCACGCTTCGCGCAACCCTCGTGGCCGAAAGTCATTCTTGTCGAAGCGGTTGGGCTGTTTTATCTGGTGACCATCCCGGTAATGATCCCGAATAGCGCCCGCATGGACGACCAAACGACTGAAAACGCTCTTTCATTGACCAAATTCGGCATCGGCCAGCCGGTGCTGCGCAGCGAGGATCCGACGCTGGTGCGCGGCCAAGGCCGCTACACCGACGACATCGACCGGCCGGGCCAGGCCTATGCGGTGATGGTGCGCAGTAGCCTTGCGCACGGCATCATCCGCGGCATCGACAGCAAAGCCGCCAAGGCCATGCCCGGCGTGCTCGCGGTCTTCACCGCCGCCGATTTGGCCGCCTATGGCGGGCTCAAATGCAACCTGCCGCTCAAGAGCCGTGACGGTTCGCCGATCCGCTACACGCCGCGGCCGGCGCTCGCCGGCGACAAGGTGCGTTTTGTCGGCGATCCCGTCGCTTGCGTGATCGCGGAAACCGTCGCGCAGGCCAAGGATGCCGCCGAAGCGGTCGCGCTCGACATCGAGCCGCTGCCGGCGGTGGTCAGCGCGCGCGTGGCGGCCAAGCCGGGCGCGCCGCAAGTCTGGGACGACGTGCCGGGCAATATCGCCCTCGATTATCACCACGGCGATGCGGAAAAGGTTGCCGACGCCTTCGCCAAGGCGGCGCATGTCGTGGAATTGCCACTGGTCAATCAGCGCCTGGTGGTGAATTCGATCGAGCCGCGTTCGGCGATCGGCGAGTTCGACGCGACGACCGAAAAATGGACGATGTACTCGTGCAGCCAGGGCGTGTTCGGACTGAAGACCATGCTGCGCGACGTGCTCGGCGCGCCGGCCGATAAGGTCCGCGTCCTCACCGGCAATGTCGGCGGCTCGTTCGGCATGAAGGCGGCCGTTTATCCGGAATATGTCTGCATCCTGCACGGCGCGCGCGTGCTCGGCCGTCCCGTGAAGTGGACCGACGAGCGCTCCGGCAGCTTCATGTCGGACCATCACGGCCGCGATTACGACATGACCGTCGAGGTCGCCTTCGACAAAGACGGCCTGATCCAGGCGTTGCGCCTCACCGGCTACGGCAACCTCGGCGGCTATTGCGCGGCCTTCGGCCCGCTGCTGCCGACGCTCAACGTCACCAAGAACATCGTCAGCATGTACCGCACGCCGCTGCTCGAAGTGGCGACGCAGTGCGTGTTCACCAACACGGTGCTGGTCTCCGCCTATCGCGGCGCCGGCCGCCCCGAGGGTGCGCTGAGCATGGAGCGCACCATGGACTATGCCGCCGCTCAGATTGGCATCGACCGCTTCGAATTGCGCCGGCGCAATTTCATCAGGGCGCGCGAGATGCCGTTCAAGACCTCCTCGGGCATGGTTTACGACTGCGGCGATTTCCCCGGCCTGTTCAAGAACGCGCTGGCGCGCGCCGACGTCAAAGGCGTCAAGCAACGCAAGCGCGCGAGCAAACGCGCCGGCAAGCTGCGCGGGCTCGGCGTTGCCTGTTATGTCGAGACCACGGCGGCGATGACCACCGAACAGGCGGCCATCCGCTTCGGCGCCGACGGCACGGTCACCATCGTCACCGGCACGCTCGATTACGGACAAGGCCATGCCTCGGCCTTCGCGCAGGTGCTGACCGAAAAGCTCGGCATACCCTTCGAACGCATCCGTCTGGTGCAAGGCGACAGCGATCAACTGGTGACCGGCGGCGGCACCGGCGGTTCGCGCTCGGCCATGTTGAGCGGAACGGCGATCGCGCAGGCCTCGGACAAGGTGATCGAGGCCGGCAAGCTGATCGCGGCGCATGTGCTGGAAGCTTCCGCCGACGATATCGAATTCAAGGCCGGGCGGTTCGTCATCGCCGGCACCGATCGGGCGATCGACATCATGACGCTGGCGGAACGCCTGCGCGGCGGCATGACGCTACCCGAGGGTATGCCGACCACGCTCGACGTGACGCACGTCACCGAACAGGTTCCCGGGACCTACCCGAACGGCGTCCACGTGGCGGAAGTGGAGATCGAGCCGGAGACCGGCTTGACGCGAACGGTGAAATACACCGCGGTCAACGACTTCGGCACCGTGCTCAACCCGATGCTGGTGGAGGGCCAGATCCAGGGCGGCGTGGTGCAGGGCCTCGGCCAAGTGCTGCTCGAGGGCGCGGTTTATGATGCCGACGGCCAATTGGTCACCGGCTCGCTCATGGATTACGCCATGCCGCATGCGCACGATGCGCCGCAGATCGAAGTCGCCAACCGTCCGGTGCCGACCAGGAGCAATCCGATCGGCGCCAAGGGCTGCGGCGAAGCCGGCACATCCGGCGGACTTCCCGCCGTCGCCAATGCGGTGATCGACGCACTATCCGACTATGGTATCAGGCACTTGGAGATGCCGATGACGACGGCACGTATTTGGCAGGCGATGCAAGACGCCCAACGCCGCCGGAACTGAATTCCTGCGAATTGTTACAAAAAATTATTTTGTGGGTATTTTATTTCGCGTTTATTCGTTTGATACGCGCCAGCCCGTATAAGCGCAGGGGGCGACTCGACAGCAATCGAGCCGCGTTTGCTCACCGCATCATCGCGCTTCCGCCGCACTTGCGAATATCTTGCCGGACGCGCGGCAACCCGCATCGTCAATTTGCGCGACGGCTGGCGGGATCCGGCGGCGCTTGCCTATTTTCGGACCATGTGCGCCGGTGGCTTCGATCCGGAAGCGCATATCGATGTGCTGCCGCGTTTCGCGCTCATTTACGTCTCCGTGCCGAAATGCGCGTCGACCACGATCAAGTCCGTACTCAGCGCGTTGCAACGGGGCGAGTCGCCACCACCGGACAAAATCCACGTGCGCCGTTATTCCGGGCTCAACTCGCCGACGCAGGTTGGGCTCTCCGCATTCCACCGGCTCGCGACCGACGCGACGACCTTGCGGTTCGCCTTTGTGCGCAATCCTTACGCGCGGCTGGTGTCGGCCTGGGCCGATAAATTCCAGAACAAACCTTTGGTGGCCGGCGATTCATTCGTCGACCTCTATCTCGCGCACCGCGCTGCGATCGATAATCCGGCATTGCCGCACGGGGCGGAGCAGACGCTCTCGTTCGCGCAATTCGTCGAGTTTGCGGTCGCGTCCAGCAACCGCCGCGTCAATTCCCATTGGCACCTGCAGGACGATCTTCTGAATATGCCCGGGCTCAGCCTCGACTTCATCGGCAAAGTCGAAACGTTCTGCGCGGATTTCGCCCGCGTACTGGACCATCTCGGCGCCGACCGCGCGCCACGGCAGCCCTTTGGCATCAGTTACAATGCGTCAATGCACCGGCCCTGGCCGGACTATTACACCGATGCTCTCGCCGCGCGCGTGCATCGCGCCTACGAGCGCGATTTCGACCACTTCGGCTACACGCGCGCCCTCGCCGCGCCGGCAGTCGCGTAGCGAACGAAGACGCAAAGCCGCCAGGCCTCTCCGCTTCACAGCTCCTTGTTTTAATCGATTATTTATGCCGCGCTGCGAAGAGTTCCCCCGCGCCCGCTCTGCCCGGCGCACATGGCCAAGGCGCTGGAAATGCACTGGAACGCGCCCGGCGGCTGCGCCATAGTCGCGCCCCGGCCAGGAACTCTGAAGCCATGAGTCAAGCCATCGAACTCCCGGCCGCGAGCCGAGCGCCACACACGCGTATCGTTGGCGTGGTGAGTTCCGCGCATTTCGTCTCGCATTATTACATCATCATCCTGGCGCCGCTGCTGCCGTTCGTGCGCGCCGATTACGGCGTGAGCTACACCGAGATCGGGCTGGCGCTGGCCGCCTTCAACATCGTCTCCGCGGCGCTGCAGACCCCGGCGGGATTCCTGGTCGATTGGCTGGGCGCCCGCATTTTGCTGATCGGCGGGCTGGTGATCGGCGCCGGCGCCTTCACGATTGTCGGGCTGACCAATTCGTTCTGGCTGATGGTGGCGATGTTCGCGCTCGCCGGCGTCGGCAACACGATCTACCACCCGGCCGATTACGCGATGCTCTCGCACCATGTGCCGGCCGATCGCATCGGCCAGGCGTTCTCGGTGCACACTTTCGCCGGCATGCTCGGCTCGGCGGTGGCGCCGCCGAGCCTGCTGATGATGCAGAGCCTGTGGGGCTGGCGCGGCGCCTTCGTCGGCGCCGGCGTGATCGGCTTTGCGGTGGCGGCGCTGCTGATGGCGGTGCGCGACCATGCGGAGTTCAAACCGAGCGCCGCCGCGCGCGATAAGGATACGGCGGCGCCGCTCGGCTGGCGGATCTTGCTGGCGCCGGCGATCCTGCTCAACCTCGTGTTCTTCGTGTTGCTCGCGCTGATCAGCGGCGGCACCTACAATTTTTCCGTGGTCGCCTTCGGGGCGCTCTTCGGAACGCCGGTGACCGTCGCCAACGCCGCGCTGACCGGCAATCTGCTGCTCTCCGCGATCGGCGTCTTGATCGGCGGCTTGCTGGTCGGACGCACGACGCGGCACGGCCTGGTGGCCGCGCTCGGCCTTGCCGGCATCGCGCTGTTCACGCTGCTGGTCGCCGAATTCGACGTCGGCACGGTGGCGCTGATCGCAGCAATGTCGGCGGCCGGCTTGTGCTCGGGTGTGATCATGCCCTCGCGCGACATGATCGTGCGCGAGGTCACCCCGCCCGGCTCCTTCGGCAAGGTGTTCGGATTCGTCACCACTGGCTTCAATATCGGCGGCATCATTTCGCCGCTGATTTTCGGGGCAATCATGGACCACGGCAGCCCGAAACTCGTGTTCATCATGGTCGCCACGTTCAGCCTGATCGCCATCGTCACGGTGCTGACGCGGCCGCGCCGGGCTCCCCGCTAGGCCGGCCGCGGCAAGCCACGCTTCGGGCTTGTCAAATCAGCCGAATTGCCCCATGTGAGGGGCCCGGAACCGGCGGGCTTGCCTCGGGCTGCCGCCCTCTTGGGGAATAGTTCAACGGTAGAACATCGGACTCTGACTCCGAGAATCTAGGTTCGAATCCTAGTTCCCCAGCCAGACTCGGAATTCCCCCGCCGAGCCAAAGCCGCGCAGGGTGGGTTAGGCGCGGTTTCTCCGCCGAAGCGCGTGGGCGCGAAAGCGGAAGCGCCGTAACCCAATCACAGCGACTCGCAACTCGCGATAGCCCGGTGGGTTACGCGCGTTCGGCGCAAACCCCATACGGGCCGCACCACGCGGTCATCGGCGTGGCCATCCGTGCCGCCTCGGTGTAAAATTCCTGATGTGCGTCTCGCCTTGCCGCCGCACGATCCCGGGGCAATTGCGGCACTCGGCGTTCACTTGCTGGTGTCGCTCGTCCGAGCCATAGATCGCTTCGGTCAACTGCCGGTCAGTGATACCGGGACGACGGCGGACGATGTAAACAATCACTTCGCGCAATGTGGTCATGAGGGCCTCCGGTGTGGGGGCTTCCTATGTATCGGCACAAAAAACCGAAAGATAGTTCAGGGCGCCGATTTATTTTCTGGTTGCTCGAATAGGTTGCGGTGGGCGAATATCAAACACATTCTGGCTAGCCGCGAATGACAATCTCTATCGCCGTAACCGGCACGCGGTAGAAAGTCGCCAACGCCTTCTTCGCTTCGGCGATGTCGAGCATATTTCCAGTCAGGCCCCAAAGCGATCTTTATTCTTCGCTCTCAATCTCGATACGACAAGCCTTCGGGTAATCACGCCCGACACGACAAATGAAATATTATTACGAGATAATGGTTATCCGCTCCTCCGGCCAATGCCAGCATTTCCCATTCAGCTTCAGAAATTCAAAGGCCACTCGATTATTGCACCGGCTTACGGCCTCTTTCCCGACGCACGCGGCTTTCGGCGAACGAGCGCTTCGACTTGCGCACCTCGGCGATACGGGCCGGTGCGACGGAAAACATTGCGCGCGGGCGCCGGATGCCGCTTGTTCCCCTACCGTAGTTCTCGCCAGCCGTTCGATCGGACAGATGATTGACGATGGCGGCTATTTCGGCCTTGCCGCGGCCGGAACGCTTCATCGACGCGATCGCGAAATGCCGCAGCGCGTACGGTGAGAAGAGCTTGACGCCCTCGCCCTCGCACGCCCGTCTGATCCGTTCGCGGATTGCCGCCAGCAGCGCTTGGCTGCCTCCGTAGACTTCCAGCCAATGCGGTGCGCGAGTAGTCCAGGCGCGCAGCGCAGCGATTATTTTCTTCGGATAGCGCTCGCCGACGACGATTTCCAAGCGCTCGAATAAACCCCGATCGCGAGGCCCACCGATCTTTTTTTTAGAAACTTCCGTATTTTCCGTACCTTCAGTGTCTACCCTGCTGAATTTTTCCGCCGGGCCCGATAAGACATTTCCGTCCAGGCGCATACCGAACAGTTCGCACGGCCGCCATCCGTTGCGGCTTCCTATCCGCAGCAAGCCCGCGATCCACATATTGAATTCGTCGTCATCACCGCAAAGGCTTGCGATGACTTTGCGCAATATCCGGTTGCGAACAGTACGGCTGGGTTTTTGTTGTTCGCGCTTTTTTGGATGCATAGCATCAGTCGTGCCTGCCGGCCGCGGTCGCTCTGCTTTCAGCGCGTGCAGCAATTTTTCACCGCTTGCATCCGGTATAAGACCGCAGACGGTAAGGACGTGCACGCGTTGCGCCATGGCCAGGCACTTCAGCGTCACATACGATTTTGCCCATCGGTCGCGCTGATCGAGGACCCATTGCGTCGCGGCAATCGTCAGATCCGGCGTGTCAAGGTCTGGAAGATCATCACGATCAGATTCATGGATGAATTGGTTGATCGTCAGGGCGGCCTCGTCGTTGTAGCGCTCATAAGTTTGATTGGTC
>DATJVE010000121.1:0-12223 GCA_035501975.1 Pseudolabrys sp. | reverse complement strand
GCCGATCATCACCAGGATCGCCAGCGCGTTGATCCAGTGGCACACGCGCACCCAGCCGGGGTGGATGGTCGCGTCAACGGGCATGGAGGCTATGGACTCAGCGGTCATCACGAACCTCCCATGGCATCGTAGTCGATTGCTGTCCGAACGAGTATACGGCGCGGCCGGGCCTGCGGATACATCGAGCCCGGCCGCGGCCGGACCTAGTGGCCCATCTTGTCCTTGGACATCGCGTCGTCCTTCTTCATGCCATCGTCTTTCTTCATGGCGCCCTTGGACATCGCGTCGTCCTTCTTCATGCCGTCGTCTTTCTTCATTTCGTCTTTCGACATGGTGTCCTTCTGCGTAACCTGGGCGTAGGCCGCGGGCGCGAGTGGGGCCATGGCGAGACCGGCCGCGATCACCGCGTACAGCAAAATGCTCTTCTTCATGTGGTGTCCTCCAGAGGAATGAACCTGACGACCCATCCGCTAACACAGGGCTTGAACACGTCCTCATCAGTTTCCCGTTGGCCGAAGCTGGCGTTCGCCTCACGGTTTTGTGAGAATGGCGCGCCGGGTAGCATCGAAGGAGCCGTCTTGTGAGCCAAGCGTCATCGGTTAAGACCAACTCCGGCAATTTTTTCGAAGACTTCCGCCTCGGCCAGCAGATCCACCACGCCACCCCGCGCACCGTCACCCTCGGCGACGTGGCCGTTTACAACGGACTGTTCGGGGCGCGTTTCGCAGTGCAGTCGTCCGACGTCTTCGCCGCCGAGATCGGCTATCCGCGTTCGCCGCTCGATGATCTCCTCGTTTTCCACGTGGTGTTCGGCAAGACCGTGCCTGACGTCTCGCTCAACGCCGTGGCCAATCTCGGCTATGCCGACTGCCGTTTCCGCAAACCCGTCTACCCCGGCGACACGCTCAACGCGGTGTCGGAGGTGATCGGGCTGAAGGAGAATTCCAACAGGAAAACCGGCATCGTCTATGTGCGCTCGCGCGGCTTCAACCAGAACGGCGAAATCGTCCTCGACTACGCGCGCTGGGTGATGGTGCGCAAACGCGACGAGGCGGCGCCAGCGCCCGGCGACAAGGTGCCGGATCTGCCGAAAAGCGTCGACCCCGCAGAGCTCGGCGCCGCTTGTCCGAAGATTGATGCCAGGGCGTACAATACGGTGCTGGCGGGCAGCCCGCACCGCTTCGGCGATTACAAGGCCGGCGAGAAGATCGATCATCTCGTCGGCGTCACGGTTGAGGACGCCGACCACATGATGGCGACGCGGCTTTATCAAAACACCGCGCGCATCCATTTTGACCATTTCACCGAGAGCAAAGGCCGCTTCGGCAAGCGGCTGATCTATGGCGGGCACGCAATTTCGCTGGCGCGCGCGCTGTCATTTAATGGGCTGGGCAATGCCTTCCATGTGGCGGCGATCAACGGCGGCCGGCACGTGGCGCCGCTGTTCGCCGGCCTCACCGTATTCGCCTGGTCGGAAGTGCTGGCAACCGCCGACCTGCCCGGCCGCACCGATGTCGGCGCGCTGCGCCTGCGCACCGTCGCCAGCAAAGATCGTCCCTGCGCGGATTTTCCCTACAAGACCGGCGACGACTACGATCCGGCGGTGATTCTCGATCTCGATTACTGGGTGCTGATGCCAAAATGAAGCCGTCGCCCAGCGACGCGGCGAACATAAGATTGAGAGAGGACGACACGGACGGCGAGACGCGCGTGATGCACAAACTGCACGAAACCGAAGAGCGTCTGCTCGGCGAGTTGCGCACGCTCCGCCGTTCGCAGCGCGCCGGGCGCAAGGACGCCTACAAGCTCACACTCGGCCAGCGGATCGCCGACGACGTGGCGGCGACGATGGGCTCGTGGACCTTCATCATCATCCAGTCGGGCATATTGTTCATCTGGATCGCGCTCAACGTCACCGCTTTTATTCAGCAGTGGGACCCTTACCCGGTCATCCTGCTCAATCTCGCGCTGTCGTTCCAGGCGGCTTACGCGGCGCCTTTCATCATGATGAGTCAGAACCGACAGCAGGACATCGACCGCAAGGCCGCCGAACACGACTACCAGGTCAACGTGAAGGCGGAGCTCGAGATCGAGCTCTTGCACCAGAAGATCGACGAACTGCGCGAGAAAGAGGTCTTGGCGCTGTCAGACTCGGTCAAGCACCTGATTGATTTGCTGCAGAAGGCAAACGCACAGCCCCGGACGGCGTAGTCGACTGCTTACGCACTCGCGCGCAGATGATCGACAAGCTGCCGCGCATAGGGCGGCAGCGTCGCGATATCGCGCACGCAGATCGACAATTCGCGCAAGGCCCAGGCGTCGGTCAGACGCACCGCGCTGATCGCCATGTTGCGTTCGGTGCGCTTCACCGTGGTCTCCGGCACAATGCCGACGCCGACATTGCATTCGACCAGCCGGCAGATGGCATCGAAGCTGCGCAACTGCACGCGCAACCTTAGCGGACGGCCGACGCGGTTGGCCTTGTCGGCGAGGAAGCGCTGGATTGCGCTGGCGCGGTCGAGACCGACCATGTCGTAGTCGAGCACTTCGGAGAAACCGATGCGCGAGCGATTGGCAAGCGGATGGCCGCGCGCCACCACCAGCACGAAGCGGTCGCTGCGGAACGGAAAAATATGCAGGTTGCCGTGGTCGACGGTGCCGGCGACGATGCCGATATCGGCCGCCCCTTCCGCCATCAGGCCGACGATTTCGTCGGAGAGGCGCTCCTCGAGGTCGACGCTGATATCGGGATAGGCCATCAGGAACGAGCTTAAGGACTCCGGCAGGAACTCGGTGAGCGCGTTGGTGTTGGACAGCACCCTGACCTGGCCGGCGAGCCCGCGCGCGTAAGGCGTCAAATCCTCCTGCAAACGCTCGGTTTGCTCCAGGATGCCGCGCGCATGCTGCAGCAACGTTCGCCCGGCCGGCGTCGGCACCACGCCTTGCCGCCCGCGCACCAGCAATTCGGTGCCAAACGCCAATTCCATCTTGCGGATACGGGTCGAGGCAGCCGCCAGCGCCAGGTTGGAGCGCACCGCGCCATGGGTGATGCTGCCCGCCTCGACGATGTGGCGGAACAAGTTCAGATCGGTGAAGTCAAAACGCATATTGCTGGCACCTTCTTATTTCGCGAAGGCAGACTCTGTAAAAAGCATATTGTCTAATGATAATCGAGCATGCATGGTTTCGCAATTGTTGAAGTAACCGCCGGCTCGGGGTCATCAAACCGTAAAATGGCGGTGCTCCAAGGCGTGCGTGGTCGGCGAAGCGGTATCGCCGTCCGCCGCGGCGAACTTTGTCTCTGCGCAAGAGCCTGCGACTCGCCGTTTGGTGCGTTGCGACGCTGGCGCAGTTTGGTTTAGGTACCGCGCGTGGGCGTCGGGCGTGCTCACGGCACGGCTTAAACGTTCTGGAGAATGACGATGGCCGAATTTCAGGCGGGCTCAGCGACTGGACCGCGACGGTCCCGCCCGCTCTCGCCGCACATCCAAGTCTACCGGCTGATGCTGAGCTACGTGATGTCGGGCTTTCACCGCATCAGTGGCTTTGTCTTGTACTTCGGCATGCTGCTGATCGCCTGGTGGCTGATCGCGGCGGCCTCCGGTCCCAACGCCTACGGCTATTTCGAATGGTTCATGGGCAGCCTGATCGGCCGGCTGGTGCTGCTCGGCTACACTTGGGCGCTGCTGCATCACATGCTCGGCGGCATTCGCCATCTGATCTGGGATCTCGGCTACGGCTTCGAACCGGCCGAGCGCGAATTCCTGGCGCTGGCGACCATCGTCGGTTCGATCACGCTCACGCTGGTCGTCTGGGTGATCGGCTATCTCGCCATGGGAGGCCCGCGATGAAAGACACCTCCATGCGCACGCCGCTGCGCCGCGTGCGCGGCCTCGGCGCCGGCCATTCCGGCACCCACCATTTCTGGCATCAACGCATCACGTCGGTCGCCGGCATCCCGCTCTGCATCGCCGCGATCGTCATCGTCATCGGCCTGCTCGGGCGCAGCCACGCGGCCGTGGTGCAGATTCTCGGATCGCCGATCGTGGCGATCATCATGCTGCTGTTCATCATCAACATCGTCTACCATATGTGGATCGGCATGCAGGAGATCATCGTCGACTACGTGCACGAGGATAAGCTTAAGTTCGCGACGCTCATGGGCAACACGTTCTTCTGTTTCGCCATCGCGTTCGCCTCCGCCTTCGCCATCCTCAAATTATCGTTCGGGGTCTAGATCATGGCGAAGAATGGAAAATCGAACGGCGGTCCCGCAGTGAACGGCGCAGCCTACCCGATCACGGATCACAGCTACGACGTGGTGGTGATCGGCGCCGGCGGCTCCGGCCTGCGCGCCGTGGTCGGCTGCAGCGAGGCGGGGTTGCGCACCGCCTGCATCACCAAGGTCTTTCCCACCCGCTCGCACACGGTGGCGGCGCAAGGCGGCATCGCCGCCGCGCTCGGCAACATGGGCGAGGACGACTGGCGCTGGCACATGTACGACACGGTCAAGGGGTCGGACTGGCTCGGCGACCAGGACGCCATTGAATATCTTTGCCGCAACGCGCCGGCCGCGGTCTACGAGCTGGAGCACTGGGGCCTGCCGTTTTCGCGCCGCGAAGAGGACGGCAAGATCTATCAGCGCCCATTCGGCGGCATGACCACGCATTTCGGCAAAGGCACCGCGCAGCGCACCTGCGCCGCCGCCGACCGTACCGGCCACGCCATGCTGCACACCATGTACGGCCAGGCGCTGCGGCACTCGGCCGAGTTCTACATCGAATATTTCGCCATCGACCTGATCATGGACGACGAAGGCCGCTGCCGCGGCGTGGTGGCGCTCAACATGGACGATGGCACCATCCACCGCTTCAGCGCCAACATGACCATCCTGGCGACCGGCGGCTATGGACGCACCTATTTCTCCTGCACCTCGGCGCATATCTGCACCGGGGATGGGAACGCGATGGTTCTGCGCGCGGGCCTGCCGCTGCAGGACATGGAATTCGTCCAGTTCCATCCGACCGGCATCTACGGCGCCGGCTGCCTGATCACCGAGGGCGTGCGCGGCGAAGGCGGTTATCTGGTCAATTCCGAAGGCGAACGCTTCATGGAGCGCTATGCGCCGTCGGCCAAGGACCTCGCCTCACGCGACGTGGTGTCGCGCTCGATGACCATCGAGATCCGCGAGGGCCGCGGCGTCGGCAAGCTGAAGGATCATATTTTCCTCCATCTCGACCATCTCGATCCCAAGGTGATCCATGAGCGGCTGCCCGGCATCGCCGAATCCTCGCGCATTTTCGCCGGCGTCGACGTCACCCACGAGCCGATCCCAGTCATCCCGACCGCGCACTACAACATGGGCGGCATCCCCTGCAATTATCACGGCGAGGCGCTGACCAAAAAAAACGGCGATGCCGATACGGTGATCCCCGGCCTGATGGCGCTCGGCGAGGCCGCCTGCGTGTCGGTGCACGGCGCCAACCGGCTCGGCTCGAATTCGCTGATCGATCTGGTCGTGTTCGGCCGCGCCGCGGCGCTGCGCTGCGCCGAAATCCTCACGCCCAACGCCGAGCAGCCCGCGCTGCCGAAGGATTCCGCCGATCTCGCGCTGTCGCGGCTCGATAAGCTGCGCCACGCATCGGGCGGCACCAGCACCGCGCAACTGCGGCTCAACATGCAGAGGGCGATGCAGAGCCATTGCGCGGTGTTCCGCACGGGCCCGGTGCTGGAGGAAGGCCATAAGCTGATCCACGATATCCATGCCGGAATGGCCGACGTGCATGTCTCGGACCGCTCGTTGATCTGGAATTCCGATCTGATCGAGACGCTCGAGCTCGACAACCTGATGGCGCAGGCCGTCGTCACCATGGACTCGGCGAAGAACCGCACCGAAAGCCGCGGCGCGCACGCGCGCGAGGACTTCCCCGAGCGCGACGACAAGAACTGGATGAAGCACACGCTGTCGTGGATGGACGAGAAGGGCAACGTGACGCTCGATTATCGTCCGGTGCACGCTTACACGCTCACCAACGACGTCGCCTATATCGAACCGAAAGCGCGCGTCTACTGATTGACTGTCATTGCCGGGCATAGCCGTTCGAAGAACGGCGTCACTTCGTGACACCCATGTCCCGGCAATCCCGACTAGGAAGGCAAAGGAGTGCGTCCCTAAGCGAGATGGCCGGCACAAGGCCGGCCATGACAAAGCAGAGGAAGTCTCATGGTCGAATTCACGCTGCCGAAAAATTCCAAAGTCACCCAGGGCAAGACCTGGCAGCACGCGCCGGCCGGCGCGCGCGAGACCGAGTTCCGCATCTATCGCTGGAGCCCCGACGAGGACGCCAATCCGCGGGTCGACACCTACTACGTCAACCGCGACGACTGCGGGCCGATGGTCCTCGACGCGCTGATCTGGATCAAGAACAACATCGATCCCACGCTGACCTTCCGCCGCTCCTGCCGCGAAGGCGTGTGCGGCTCCTGCGCCATGAACATCGACGGCACCAACACGCTCGCCTGCACCAAGGCGATCGACGACAACAAGGCGCCGGTGCGTATCAATCCGCTGCCGCATCAACCGGTGGTGAAGGACCTCGTTCCCGACCTGAAGAATTTCTACGCCCAATACGCCTCGATCGAGCCTTGGCTGCACACGACGACGACGACGCCGGAGAAGGAATGGGTGCAGAGCCACGAGGACCGCGCCAAGCTCGACGGCATGTATGAATGCATCCTGTGCGCCTGCTGCTCGACCTCGTGCCCAAGCTATTGGTGGAATTCCGACCGTTATCTCGGCCCGGCCGCGCTATTGCAGGCCAACCGCTGGGTGCAGGACAGCCGCGACGAGGCGACCGGCGACCGGCTCGACAATCTCGAGGACCCGTTCCGCCTCTACCGCTGCCACACCATCATGAACTGCTCGAAGGCCTGCCCGAAGGGCCTCAATCCGGCGAAGGAAATCGCCGAATTGAAGAAGGCGATGGTCGAGCGGCAGGTTTAGCTGCAGGTTTTTGCTCCGGTTGCTTTGATCCGTCACTCTGACGCGCGCGCCCCGCTGGGCGAGCCCCGAAGGATGATGGAGAACCCATGGACGAGCCCGTCCTCGATCTCACCGGCGTCGCGCTGTCACCGCAAAAAGAAACGGTGCGCTTGTTCTACAAGGAGATGTGGGATCGCGCCGACAAGAGCCTGATCCCGCGCATTTTCCATCCCGATTTCACCTTCCGCGGCTCGCTCGGGCCGGTACTCGTCGGCCATGCGCAATTCGCCGGTTACGTGGACTGGATCACCGGCGCCTTCGGGCGATACACCACCGACATCCTGGCGCTGGTCGAGGAAGGCAACCGGGTCAGCGGCAAGATGCGCTTCCACGGCTATCACCGGGCAGAACTATTCGGCGTGCCGCCGACGGGCAAGCACGTTTGGTGGATCGGCATGCCAATCTTCACCTTCGACGGCGCCCGGGTGCGCGACCTTTATGTGCTCGGCGATATCTACGGCCTGATCGACCGCCTGAAAGCCTAGCGCCCCGCGGTCACATGCATTTGTTCTCAGACCGGCACAGCTTTTCCAGCTCCGGGAAAGGCTTGTAGGCGGCTTTGGCGCACTCGTCCTTGGTCGTTTTCACCAACTGGTTGAGATGGCCGCCATAGAAATAGGCGATGCGGTCGGTGCTCGGACCGTATTGGCGGGCGGCGTCGCGCGCGGTGTAGCGCACACAGGCCGTGTAGCGCTGGTCGTTTTCGACCTGGGTCAGAGCCGGATCGCTGATGAAGGCGTTGCGGATATTGGTCGGATCGACCAGCGTTCGCGCCAGCGTATCGATGATTTCCTGCTTGTAATTGGCGGGAAACAGATTCGGATCGACCAAGACCTCTTTCTTGCCGCCGCAGGCCGCGAGCGCGCCGGCCATCGCCGCGACCAGGAACAGCTTCTTGGCTGACTGTCGCATCGGCCCTCCTCAGTCGAGCTTGAGCTTCCTGCGCCGCTGCGCAAGCGTGCGCAGGCGCAGCGCGTTGAGCTTGATGAACCCTTCCGCGTCGCGGTGATCGTAGGCGACCGCACCCTCCTCGAACGTTACCAGTTCCTGGTCGTAGAGCGAGTATTTGCTCTCGCGCCCGATCACCGCAACGCTGCCCTTGTACAGCCTGAGCCGCACCCGGCCGGTGACGAATTCTTGGCTCTTGTCGATCGCCGCCTGCAACATCTCGCGCTCGGGCGCGAACCAGAAGCCATAATAGACGAGCTCGGCGTATTTCGGCATCAGCTCGTCCTTGAGGTGCGCCGCGCCGCGGTCAAGCGTGATCGATTCGATACCGCGATGCGCGGCGAGCAGAATGGTGCCGCCCGGCGTCTCGTACATGCCGCGCGACTTCATGCCGACGAAGCGGTTCTCCACCAGATCGAGCCGGCCGATGCCGTTCGAGCGGCCAAGCTCGTTGAGCCTGGTGAGCAGCGCCGCCGGCGACAACTTTTGCCCGTCGATCGCCACCGCGTCGCCGCGCTCGAAATCCACGCTGATAACGGTCGGCTTGTCCGGCGCCTGTTCCGGATCGACGGTGCGCGAATAGACGTAGTCCGGCACGTCTTGCGCCGGGTCCTCCAAAACTTTGCCTTCCGAGGACGCGTGCAAGAGGTTGGCGTCGACCGAGAACGGCGCCTCGCCGCGCTTGTCCTTGGCGATGGGAATCTGGTGCTGCTCGGCGAACTCGATCAGTTTGGTGCGCGAGGTCAGGTTCCATTCGCGCCAGGGTGCAATCACCGTCACGTCCGGCTTGAGCGCGTAATAGGTCAATTCGAAGCGCACCTGGTCGTTGCCCTTGCCGGTCGCGCCGTGCGCCACCGCGTCGGCGCCAACCTTCTCGGCGATCTCGATCTGCTTCTTGGCGATCAGCGGCCGCGCGATCGAGGTGCCGAGCAGATACTGGCCTTCGTACTGCGTATTGGCGCGGAACATCGGGAAGACATAGTCGCGGACGAATTCCTCCCGCAGGTCCTCGACGAAGATATTCTCCGGCTTGATGCCGAGCAGCAGCGCCTTCTTGCGCGCCGGCTCGAGCTCCTCGCCCTGGCCGAGATCGGCGGTGAAGGTCACCACCTCGCAGCCATAGGTGGTTTGCAGCCACTTCAGGATGATCGAGGTATCGAGCCCGCCCGAATAGGCGAGCACGACTTTCTTGATATTGGCCTTTGCCATGCGATGCCGGTCCGTGCGCCTGACCGTCTTTAAACCATTGAAAGCGCGGGGACTATAGGCGGAATGCCCGCGCACGCAAGGCGGCCCTATTTGGTTACGTCCTCGTAGACGTCCATGTCCGCGCTGCCTTGCAGAATGGCGCGCCAGCCCTGCAGGAAGGTGCGCACCATCGGGTCGCTCGCCACCTTGTGGCGGTTGAGTTCGAGGGCGGTGGGGGCCGCGTACTCGATCTCGATCAGCATCTGGGCGCGGTCGTCGACATTCTGCAGCACGCGAAAGCTGGTACCGCCGATCGTCCGGTAGAACGGCGCCGCGCTTTGGATAAGCGCAAGCACCTGCGAGGGGTCACCCAGCGCCCGCAGCTTGATTTGCAGCACCCGTCTAAGGTTTTCCGTACGTTCAGCCATAGGCCCCTCCCGGCACGAATCGGCGCGATTCTAGCATCGCGCAGGCCGGCGCTGTCACGGAAGCGTAACCGGACCGTCATCAGCGCGGCAATCGTCGCCGCCTGACGATCATCGGCACGCCGCCTCCCGGCCGCAAGGTCACCCGGTGCAGCGGCCAGACCGCATGCCCCGGCGCCAATTCCAAGGTGAAATGCCGCTTGCCGAGAAGGTTAAAGCGCCGGCCGGCTATAATTCGGTTTTTCGCTTGCGCAGCAATCCGACAATGAAATCGTGACCGGGCATGGCGAGACGCTCGATGGCGCGCTCGACCGTCTCCTCGCTGAGCCGCGTGCGCGGCCAGCGATAGATCAGCCCGTGCACCACCCAGATGATCAGGAACGTGAACACCCCGGCGAACACGGTGTCGGTGAAGAAATGCGCGCCCATCACGATGCGCAACGCCGCCATGCCGATACCCAGCGCCAGCGCCGCGCCATAGGCGAACGCGCGCCAGGGCGGCGGCACCAGCGCCGCCGGCGCGATCGTCCACACCGCGCCGGCAACGTCGCCGGAGACGAACGAGCAGTTGCCCGGGCAATCGCCGCGCGGATCCCACCAGGCAACGAAATGCTGATCGCCGCCAAACTGCGTCACGTCGATCGGCCGCGGCCGGCCCCAGTGATCCTTGAGCGTGACGTTGACCAGCAGGCCAGGACCGAGCGCGACGGTCGTCATCAGGAATAGAATCGCACGGCCCGACAGCAGCAGCCGCCGGCGCGGCAGCAGCAATTTGAGCACCAGCGCCGCCACCACAGGAATGATGATGACGGTGCCGACCCACAATCCAATATCGCGCGCCAGCTGCAAGCTTGGATACAGATGCAAGGCGAAGGTATTGCGATTGACGTCGTAGATTGGATGAAACGGCGCGGAGATCATCAGATCGAGCTGCGGAAAGAGTCCGAACACCACGCCGACCACGGCGGCCAGGCCAAGCGCAACAATCAGTCCGGTACGGTTCATATATTTCCTTTGCGCATGATTTTGTTCGAAAACAGGTTCCCAGCTCCGATCAAGTCGAGGACAAGCTTTTCGGAATCATGCGCGTCGCTCGTCTAGCCGAGGCTCGCGGAAATGAAAAGCGCGAGCCGCCAAAGCCGCTATAATCATGGCATGAGCCATGCACCCGCGGTCGATTTCTGGTTCGAATTCGCCTCCACCTATTCGTATCCGGCGGCCATGCGCATTGCCGCCCTGGCGCAAGGATCCGGCGTTGCGGTGCGCTGGCGGCCATTCCTGCTCGGGCCAATCTTCAAGGCGCAAGGCTGGGATGACTCGCCGTTCAATATCTATCCCGGCAAGGGCCGCTATATGTGGCGCGACCTGGAACGAATTTGCACGCCGCTTGACTTGCCGTTCAGGCAGCCGAGGCCGTTTCCGCAGAACACGCTCTTGGCCGCGCGCGTCGCGCTGGTGGCGCTCGCACAGGATTGGGGCGAGGATTACTGCCGTGCGGTCTATCGTGCTGAATTCGGCGAGGGCCGCAATGTCGGCGAGCCGAGCGCGATCGCCGATATCCTTATCGCGCTCGGACAGAGCGCGGGCGCGGTGATTGAACAGGCGCAGGCGGACACCGCCAAGGCAGCCTTGCGCGCGCAGACCGAGCAGGCGCAGCGGCTGGGGATATTCGGCGCGCCGAGCTTCGTCACCGCCGACGGCGAATTGTTCTGGGGCAACGACCGGTTGGAAGCGGCGCTCGCCTGGGCGAAGCGTTAGCTGACCTTGCTCCGCTCATGCTCGCGCCAGCGGCCGGCATTGCGGCCGGCGAGCAGCCAATAGGTAAAGCCGAACACCACGCCGACCGCGGCCGCAATCTCCGCCTCGCGCGAAATCGGCGGCGGCGGATGGTCGATCGATTCCTCGTAAGTCGAAGTAAAACCCGCGCTGTAATAGCCGAGCAGCAGGATGGCGGCACCGGCCGCCGCCTGGATCACGAGCGAGCGGATGGAAAACGCTTCCGACAGGATGACGGCGATCAAAATGGGCAGGAAACCGACGAGGACGGTGACGCCGGAGGCAAAGGCCGCGGTGCCCCAGAAAAACACGTGCTCGACCGGATCGGTGCCGACCATGTGCAATTCGGCACCGAGCAGCGCGATGGCCGCGGCGATGCCGCCGGCCATCGTCGCCATGAACAGGGCGAAAAAGATGACGATGATGCGGCCGAGCAGCGCCACTGGTCAGTCCGTCATCGCCATCGCACGCAGCGCCATGCGCTCGCGGGCGGAAAGCTTCTCGGTCGCGCTCTTGAGCTGGCCGCAGGCGGCCAAAATGTCGCGCCCGCGCGGCGTGCGCACCGGCGAGGCATAGCCGGCGTCGAACACCACTTGCGAAAACTTCTCGATCTGCTCCCAGTCGGAACATTCGTATCTGCTGCCCGGCCAGGGATTGAACGGAATCAGATTGATCTTGGCCGGGATGCCCTTGAGCAGGCGCACCAGCGCTTTGGCGTCCTCGATCGAGTCGTTCACGTTCTTGAGCATGACGTACTCGAAGGTGATACGCTTGGCGTTCGAGGCGCCGGGATAATCGCGGCAGGCCTGCAGCAGCGCGTGCAGCGGATATTTCCTGTTGAGCG
>DATJVE010000120.1:0-4959 GCA_035501975.1 Pseudolabrys sp. | reverse complement strand
TTCCAGGACCGCGAGAATCCGACCTTCTCGTTCGACGCGGATTTCGAGGTGGAATCCTACTTGCGCCACCAGGGCATTTCGTTCGTCGAGCGTTTCGACGCCAATTCCTATCTCTATCTCACGCGCGCCATGGACTATTTCGACCTTGCCGCCGATTACGACGGGCTGGTTGCCAACGCATTCAAGAACTCGCCGACCCGTTTCTGCGTGGTGTCGTTCACCAGCGACTGGCTGTTCCCGACCGTGGAATCGCGCGCTATCGTGCATGCGCTCAACGCCGCCGGCGCGCGCGTGTCCTTCGCCGAAATCGTCACCGACAAGGGCCACGACGCTTTCCTGCTCGAGGAGCCTGAATTGTTCGCCATCGTGCGCGGCTTTCTCGACGGCGCCGGCAAGGCGCGCGGGCTTGGTGGGAAAACGCCGTGAATAATCCTGCCATCGACCATATCGCGCGCAACGCCAGCGGCGCCCGCGTCGACCTCGTGCTGGTTTCCGAGATGATCGAGCACGGCGCCAAGGTGCTCGACGTCGGCTGCGGCGACGGCGAGCTGCTGCGGCTACTCAGCATCGCTCGCGGCGTCGACGGGCGCGGCATCGAACTGTCGCGCGAGGGCGTCAACCAGTGCGTGGCCAAAGGGCTCGCCGTGATCCAGGGCGACGCCGATACCGACTTGGCCGACTATCCGGACGATGCCTTCGACTACGTGATCCTCTCGCAGACCCTGCAGGCGACGCGGCATCCGCGCGTGGTGCTCGAGCACATGCTGCGCATCGGCCGGCACGCGGTGGTGTCGTTCCCGAATTTCGGCCACTGGCGGGTGCGGCTGCAGCTTCTGTTCGCCGGCCATATGCCGCAAACCGATATCCTGCCCTATAATTGGTACGACACACCCAACATCCACCACTGTACCATCAAGGACTTCGTGCAGCTCTGTACCGAGATCGGCGTGAAGATGGAGCGGGCGGTGGCGCTCAACGCCTGGGGTTCGCCGTTGCGGCTCAATGCGCCGTGGTGGTTCTGGAATTTGTTCGGCGAACAGGCCGTATTCCTGCTCAGCCGCAAGGGCTGAACCAGCGGCGGCGCGGTTCGCGCGCCCAAATGCTGCACTGCACCTTTAACTTTGCGCTCAGAGCGCGATAACTTACGCTCGAAGTATAAGTGTGTTTGCTTTCTGTATTTCTTTAAAGCCATAAGTACTGAAATAGAAAACATCCGTATAATTTATTGATCAAAAGTTTTAGTATGGAATACCAGCTATGCAGTTCATCAAATAACCTTCCCCTGATCACGATGTTGCCATAACTAGCCGTCGTTTATGCCACCGCATCCGCTATCGATCCTGTCGATAGCGGGTGCTTTTCTTTGATGACAAGGGGACTACATCGAATGAAACTTAATCAGAAACGGGCGACAGTACTGGTATGTTCGGCGGCAGTTGCGGCCTTCGCAACGACAGCCGCCGCAAGACCCGTCCAGCATCACCATCGGCACCGCGTGGCGGCCGTCGCACAGATCGCGGCGAATTCGCAAAACGACGTTGCCGATCGTGACGTGCGTTATCCGGTTCATATTAGCCAAACGGACGCCGACACCACCCGCCATGGCGGGCGTCGCGGCCGCCAGTTGCTGGAGGACGCGCGCGCGCAAGCGCAGTCGCATGCGAACTCCGCCTATGGCGGCTTTACCGCCAACGACCTGGTGGCGGAGGCGCGCAAATATATCGGCACCAACCCGACCGGGCGCGCCAGCCTGTGGTGCGGCGCCTTCATGGACCTAGTGCTCAAGCGCACCGGCCATCCCGGCGGCGGCAATCTCGCGTTGGGCTACGAGCACTACGGCACCCGCGTTGCCGGCCCGCAGGTCGGCGCCATCGCGGTGATGGGCCGTCGCGGCGGCGGCCATGTCGGCGTGGTCAGCGGCATCGACGCCAACGGCAACCCGATCATCATCTCCGGCAATCACAATCACACGACGGCAGAATCGGTCTATCCGCGCAGCCGCATCGCGGCCTACGTCCTGCCTGGCGGCTGATCGTCCGCCGTGAACGCAAGATGCGAGACGGCCGGCCTATGCGCCGGCCGTTTCTTTTGGCGCATGATCCGAAAAGTGGGAACCGGTTTTCGGATAAGATCATGCGTGCGTAACGGCGTCGCCAATGGCGATGTCGCCGCCCGCGATGACTTCGGCATAGATGCCGCATTCGGCATGACCGAAATTGTCCATCAGCGTGCGCGGAACGGGCACGTCACGGATGCCCGTGTCGGGATCGACCTCGGTCGCTGCGCAACGCACGATGCGTTTGACGCCTTTGAGCCGGGCTTGGCCGATCGTGAGCTCATGGCCGATGAGGCCGAACTCGTGCCAGGCCGGCCAGCCGGCGACATAGAGGTTGCCGCGGAAGCGCAACGGATTGACCGGCGCGCCGGCCGCGCTCTCGATCTCCGCCACCGAGGCGAGATTGATGATGGAGACGACTTTCTTCGCCACGTCCGAGAAACTGTGCCCATCGCCGAACAGCACCTTGGGCGGTCCGCGCAATTCGTTCGGCATGAAGCGGCGGAAGAAGATCTCGATCGCCAGCCGTCCGTCTTGGCTCCGCAGATCCCCACGCGCGGCCTGGCGGCCTTCCCAGTGGATCGTCAGTGTATGGTTCGCCTCGTCGTAGTCGGTGCGCAACGCTGCCAGCCGCTCGTTGCGCATCAGCATTAGGAAGCGCTGCTTGGGAAAGTACGCGGGCGCCGCCGGGTCGAAACCGCTCGGGCCGTTTTCGATGGCATAGAGCCGGTCGGCCGGTAGGGTCGCGCCCGGGGCAAGCGTCACCCGCGTCAACGGCTGCGGCGACAGGCCTTTGACCGGGTAGCGATAGATGGCCTCGATCCTGGCTTGGTTTGGCATTGATTTTTGGGCACTTTCCGTACCGCTCCACGACGCTCAACCAGTGACCTATATCAGGCAAAAGGGCTCTTCAAACCGGCATAATCGCACCCACATAATGCCGGAGCGGGCCGCCTACGGGGACCCGCCGTTAAACGGTGCCGCTTTAGGGCCGAGGGAGTAGACCGATGAATTTCGAGAAATACACCGACCGCGCCCGCGGCTTCGTGCAATCCGCCCAATCGTTGGCCCAGCGTGAGGGCCACCAGCAATTCGCCCCCGAACATTTGCTCAAGGTCCTGCTCGACGACCCGGAAGGGCTGGCAGCCGGGCTGATCGACCGCTCCGGCGGCAATTCCCGGCAGGCGCTGCAGGCGGTGGAGGCGGCGCTCGATAAATTGCCGAAAGTCACCGGCGCTGGTGCCGGGCAGGTCTATCTGGCGCAATCGCTCGCCCGCGTGTTCGATGCCGCGGAAAAGGCCGGCGAAAAAGCCGGCGATTCCTATGTCACCGTCGAGCGGTTGCTGCTCGCGCTGGCGCTGGAGAAAGACAGCGAGGCCGGCAAGATCTTGAAAGCCGCCGGCGTCACGCCGCAAAATCTCAACGCCGCCATCAATGCGCTGCGCAAGGGCCGCACCGCGGATTCGGCTTCCGCCGAGAATGCCTATGACGCCCTGAAGAAATACGCGCGCGATCTCACGCAGGCCGCCCGTGATGGCAAGCTCGATCCAGTGATCGGCCGCGACGAAGAAATCCGCCGCACCATCCAGGTGCTTTCGCGCCGGACCAAGAACAATCCGGTGCTGATTGGCGAGCCCGGCGTCGGCAAGACGGCGATCGTCGAGGGCCTGGCGCTGCGGATCGTCAACGGCGACGTGCCGGAAAGCCTGGCTGACAAGAAACTGCTGGCACTCGATCTCGGCGCCATGATCGCCGGCGCCAAATATCGCGGCGAATTCGAGGAGCGGCTCAAGGCCGTGCTGCAGGAGGTCACCTCCTCGGACGGCGGCATCATTCTGTTCATCGACGAAATGCATACGCTGATTGGCGCCGGCAAGGCCGACGGGGCGATGGACGCGTCCAATCTCCTTAAGCCGGCGCTGGCGCGCGGCGAATTGCATTGCATCGGCGCCACCACACTCGACGAATACAAGAAGCATGTCGAGAAAGACGCCGCGCTCGCCCGTCGTTTCCAGCCGGTCTACGTCGAAGAGCCAACCGTCGAGGACACGATCTCCATCCTGCGCGGGCTCAAGGACAAATACGAGCAGCACCACGGCGTGCGCATCTCCGATTCGGCGATCGTTGCCGCGGCGACTTTGTCGCACCGCTACATCACCGACCGCTTCCTGCCCGACAAGGCGATCGATCTGGTCGATGAAGCGGCGGCGCGGCTGAAGATGCAGGTCGACTCCAAGCCGGAAGAGCTCGATTCCATCGACCGCGAAATCGTGCGGCTGAAGATCGAGCAGGAGGCGCTGAAGAAGGAAAGCGACCCCGGCTCCAAGGACCGGCTGAAGGATCTGGAAGCCGAATTGAAGGCGCTGGAAAAGCAATCGGCCGATATCACCAGCCGCTGGAAGGCGGAAAAGGAAAAGCTGTCGGAGGCGCAGAAGCTCAAGACCGAGCTTGACCAATTGCGCGCCGAGCTCGCCAATGCGCAGCGCAAGGGCGAATACCAGCGCGCCGGCGAATTGGCCTACGGACGCATTCCCGAACTGGAAAAGAAACTCGCCGCCATCGAGGCGAAGGAAGCCAAAGGCAAGGGCGCCATGGTCGAGGAGACCGTGACCGCCGATCATGTGGCGCAGGTGGTGTCGCGCTGGACCGGCGTGCCGGTCGACCGCATGCTCGAGGGCGAAAAAGAAAAGCTCCTGCGCATGGAAGAGGAGCTGGCCAAGCGCGTCGTCGGCCAGAAGGAAGCGGTGCAGGCAGTCTCGACCGCGGTGCGCCGCGCCCGCGCCGGCTTGCAGGATCCGCACCGGCCGATCGGCTCGTTCATGTTCTTAGGCCCCACCGGCGTCGGCAAGACCGAACTGACCAAGGCGCTCGCGGCTTATCTCTTCGACAACGAGAACGCGCTC
>DATJVE010000119.1:0-21291 GCA_035501975.1 Pseudolabrys sp. | reverse complement strand
TCCGGTGCAGTTGGTGGGCGCTAAAGCCTTTCTTGCTGGCGGTGAACAGGTGGAAGGCCAGCAACCACTTGTGCAAAGGGATATGGGACCGTTCCATGACGGTTTTCATGGTGACAGTGAAATCCTTGCGGCATTCGACCTCAGCGCAGCGCCAGACGCCCGGACGGCTTTCCTTGCGGTAGGCATGGCCGATGACGCCACAATGCGGGCAGACCGGCCCGTGGGGCCACAGGACCCGTTCTAGGGTGTCCCGAGCGGCGGCTTCGTCATTGAAGTGGGCGTCTGTGTAAGCGGCCATGGCCGTAATCCCCGTGTGGTAGGGCTACTACAGCATATTGGGCTTGGGGTGTCAACGATATAATTGTGATTATTTACCTACATCATGGCAGAAATCGAGGCGGCGGGGATAAGTCCGGACCGGTCAGGCTATTCGATTGTTTTTGTTAAAATATCTGTCGAATCCGGAGAATAATGAGCGGCCAGATATCCACACAAATAGGATTTTTATCCAGGTATTTTGCGCACGTCACGCGCACTTCAACTAAGGTTGGAGCCGGGTTGACGGACCACGTCCCCGGTCCCCACATCCCCACACGATCGCAAACGCGCAACCGAAGGAGCGAACCGCATGTGGGTCGTCACCAGGGCCGAAGCCATTGAAATGTATGCGCGGTTTTGGACCGCCCGTTACGGGACCAATGCCAGCGGGTCGGCGCGGAAGATGGCGAGTTCGCTCGAGTCGAACGGCGATCGGGAAGGCAACGAGATCTGGAGAGAAGTGGCCGACGCCATCGACCGCCATCTGCACGAAAAACGGCACGCCCGTCGTCAGGAAACGGTCATATCCCAGTCACAGCTTGCTTCTCGAATTGCGCGCGTTCGGGACGTCTGGTCCCGATTTTGGCCCTAGCCATTCTTCGCCCCGGCATTCGCGCCGGGGCTTTTTCTTTGCGTGCCGGTCCTGTTCGGTTGCGATAACGGCTACTTGGCGCGGCGGCGGCGCTGCTGGCCGAGCCCCATTTGTTTCGCCAATTGCGAGCGCGCGGCGGCGTAACTCGGCGCCACCATCGGATAGTCCGCGCCGAGCGCCCATTTCTCTCGGTATTGCTCGGGCGTCATATTGTATTGCGTGCGCAAATGCCGCTTGAGCGACTTGAACTTTTTGCCATCCTCCAGACAGACAATGTATTCCGGCGTAACCGATTTTTTCACCGACACCGCCGGGCGCAACGGCTCGGCGGACGTGTCGCCGGATTTTCCGGATACCCGCGTGAGCGCGGCGTGCACATGGTTGATCAGGCCGGGGATATCGCCGGCGGCAACCGTGTTGTTGCTGACGTAGGCGGAGACGATTTTTGCGGTCAATTCAATGTAGTTCCCGCCACCTGGACTATCGGTCATCGACGCTGCCTCACTCTGGTCCGGCGCTAGACCGGGGGCCCCACGGGCCTGATAACAAGAGGACATTGCCACGGTTGAACCGCGGTTTCGAAAACAACGAATGTCGAGCGCAAGCCTTATATTTTAAATACTACTGGTGAAATCAAGTCTCGGCAAGAAGAAGATCGCGAAAACTTCGAATAGACCAAGTGTTGAACCGTTATTGCCGGCCGAAAACCGTGAAGTCAATACGGCGGCCGCCCGCGACGCGGGGCGGCACGGCCCTAGTTCCGCGGCGCCTAGGAGCTCTTGGCGAGGTGATCGCGCAGTTCGTTGATCGAGGCGAAATGCAAGGTGCCGTTCGGCAACTCGGCTTCAATCGAGCCGTCGATATAAAGCGTATAGGCCATGCCGTCGACAACGCCGGATTTCAGGATGGCGACCGGCTCTCTGGGGGCCTCCGGCGCGGGCGCCGGCGGAATTTCCGGCTTCACTTCGGGCTCGTCGACCGGCGGCCGTCTCGGCGGCCGATTGTCCGCCGGCCACATAGTGTCGAAATAGCTCGTCTGTCCTTGCCGTTCCGTCCGCGGCGGAGGCGGCGGAGGCGGCGACATTGGACGCCAGGATTCGTCGGCGAAAGCCGGTGGCGGCTCCGGATGGCGCTCAAGCGGCGGCGGGGCAAAAAACGTCTCTGCCGGCGGCGGTGGCGGCAGCGGCTCAGGCTCGCTCACGGCGGCGGCCTGAGGCGGCGGCGCCAGCGAAACGTCCTCGTGTTCCGGAACTTCGAATCGCTCCGCCAGAGAAACCGGCGTGTCGGGGTTGCGTAACATCGGGGCGGCGGCCGGGCGACCTTCGGCCGCGGGAGGTGGAGGCGGAGGCGCAAACGGCGCCGGTTCAGCGATGTCGCGCTCGGGCTTCGGCCGTGTCGGGAACGGAATCGGCGGCGGCGGCGCGGCATGCGCGGTCGCCGGCGCTTCGAATGTATCGGCCGCCCCGGCGACCTGCAGCGGCGCGTGCGCCAGCATCTCGGCCAGGCGCTGCAATTGCCGGATCGCTACGCCGATAGCGACGATGATGAAACCGCCGATGAAGGCCGTGGTGCCGGCGATGATGAGCGTGTTGCCGAAGCTGAATTCCTTGATCGGGATGCCGTATCCGACCGTCCCGAGGCCCAAGACGGCGACAATGGCGCCAACAACAATCAACAAGACTGACATACGCGCGATGACCTCGTGTGAATTCCGGTCTTGGCTGTAGAAAGACCATGTAAGCGTTTCAGGCAACGGCGAATTTTGGCTGCTCGCGCTCCCGCCTGCAACTACAAATACGAATTGGCCTTTGTCTTCCCTCGTTTCTTTCATTCGCGCCTACAACGCTGCAGCGCGGCAGAAGGCCAATCTGTGGCCTTTCCAAGCCCTTAGCCCATCGGGGGTGGCCGAACGGCCGGCGGCGGACCGCCGCCAAGGCGTTGCTCATAAGCGCGCTTGCGCCTAATTAACCTGATCGAGGAACTCGCCGCGGGACATCCCGGTTTCACTCAGGGACCGGTTTATTTCCCAATCATCGTTTGTGGATCGAGGAGGACCGAATGTCGTTCACGCTGCCCGACCTTACCTACGCCTATGACGCGCTGGCGCCCTATATGTCGCGGGAAACGCTGGAGTATCACCACGACAAGCACCACAAGGCCTATGTCGACAACGGCAACAAGCTGTTGCAAGGCAGCGGGCTCGAGGGCAAATCGCTCGAAGAGGTCGTCAAAGGCTCGTTTGGCAAGAACGCCGGCCTGTTCAACAATGCGGGCCAGCACTACAACCACATCCACTTCTGGCAATGGATGAAACCGAACGGCGGCGGCGACAAGATCCCCGGGAAACTCAAGGCGAAGATCGATTCCGACCTCGGCGGCGTCGCCAAGATGAAGGAAGACTTCGCGCAGGCTGGCGTGACCCAGTTCGGCTCCGGCTGGTGCTGGATCGCGGTCAAAGACGGCAAGCTGACCATCACCAAGACGCCGAACGGCGAGAACCCCTTGGTGCATGGGGCCGTTCCGATCCTCGGCTGCGACGTGTGGGAGCACTCCTACTACATCGATTACCGCAACCGGCGGCCCGACTACCTGAAGGCCTTCCTTGATCACCTGGTCAATTGGGACCACGTGGAGATGATGCTCACGGCGGCGACCTCGTGAGCGCGGCGGCCGAGGACGCGCCGAAGATCTGCTTCTTCTTCATTTTCTCGAAGCAGATGTTCCTCACGGATGTGGCTTTCTGACGGATGAACGTCGGCATGCGGTCGGTTTTTTCTTCGGCCGATCGCATGGCCGTTGTTATCCTCGTCCTCGTCGCCGCCGTGGCGGGGATAACTTTCCGCGACTACGGCCTCGGCTGGGACGACTACACCCACTCGCAATACGGCGACCTTCTGCTCCAGCTCTACGGCTCGGGCTTCGCCGACACGCGCGCGCTCTCCTTCGTCAACCTCTATAAATACGGCGGCGGCTTCGACATGGCGGCGGCGCTCGCCGCCAAGGTGCTGCCGTTCGGGCTGTTCGAAACGCGGCGGCTCGTCGGCGCCGCGATCGGCATTATCGGGCTGATCGTGACCTGGCGCATCGGCCGCCGCGTCGGCGGGCCGCTCGCCGGCCTGATCGCGCTGGCGCTGCTGGCGGCCTGCCCGCTCTACTACGGCCACATGTTCATGAACGCGAAGGACGCGCCATTCGCCATGGCCATGGCGGTGCTGTTGCTCGGCCTGGTGTGCGCCTTCGACGAATATCCGAGCCCCAGCGCGCGCGCCGTCGTGCTGGCCGGCGTCGGGCTTGGCCTTGCCTTCGGCTCGCGCGTTCTCGCCGGCGTCGCCGCGCCGCCCGGCATCGCCGCGCTTGTGTTCGTCGTTGTCATGGAAGGCCGCACTGCCGGCTGGAAACAGGCGGCGCAACGCGCCGGTCAATTCCTGTGGACGCTGCTGCCGGCGTTCGGGCTCGGCTACTTGATCATGGGCCTGTTGTGGCCGTGGTCGGTGCTCTCACCGCTCAATCCGCTGCACGCGGTCGAATATTTCGACACGTTTTTCGAAAAGCCGTGGGAGGAATTGTACGAGGGCCGGCTGATCGCCGTGCCCGACATGCCGGCGAGCTACCTGGCGCATCTATTCGTGCTCAAGCTGCCGCTGCTGATGCTGGCGCTCGGACTGATCGGAACGATCGGCGCGCTTGTTGTCGCTGCGCGACGCGGCATCGGCCTCAACCGCCGCGCCAGCCTGATGCTGGTCGTGCTCGCCGCGATCTTCCCCGTGGCTCTGGCGATGATCACGCGCCCGGCGCTCTATAACGGCCTGCGTCATTTCGTCTTTGTGGTGCCGCCTTTCGCCGTGCTCGGCGGGTTGGGCGCAGGCTGGCTGATCGACCGCGCCCGCGCCTACGGCCGCCTAGCGCTCGGCGCCCTCGCCGCCGTCGTCATCACCGGCCTCGCCTGGCCGGTCGCCGGCATGGTGAAGCTGCATCCTTACGAATACACCTACTTCAACGCGCTCGCCGGCGGCGTGCGCGAGGCGCAGCACAATTACATGCTCGATTATTGGGGCCTCGCCTTCAAACAGGCGGCCGAGGAGTTGCGTGCGCGGCTTGCGGCGAACGCCGAGCGCCCGCCCAATGGCCGCCGCTGGGTAGCGGCGATCTGCGGCCCGCAGGCCTCGGCGCAGGAGGAGCTCGGACCCGACTTCGAGACCACCTTCGACCGCAAGACCGCCGACTTCGTGATGTCGCTCGGCACCTTCTATTGCCGACACCTGAAGGCGCCGATCCTCGTGAGCGTCGAGCGCGACGGCGTCGTTTACGCGCGCATTTACGACCTGCGCGGCGGCCAGCCAGAGAAGCTGCTCACCGAGCCGCCGCCGTGACGCTTTTTGCCGCCGTCTAGGTGCTCGGCTTCCACAGGCGCGTCTGCTGGCCGGGCGGCCGGTCGCCGATCGCCCGCGGCGCGTCGGCATCGATCGCCTTCAACCGGCTCGGCTGCAGCTCGCCAGCCAGTTCCAGGATCGGATAAGCCACCGAGCAAATGTGCGAGTGGATGCGCTTGAGATCGCGCAGAATGTCGAGATGCAGCGAGCTGGTCTCGACGCTCGCCGCGAGGCCATCGCGCAGCCGCGCAAAGTGGCTTTCCGCGGCGCGCCGCTCGGCTTCGCGGATATCAACTTTCTCCTCGATCAGTTGCCGGGCGATCTTCACGTCGCCGGACATGAAGGCGCCGAGCGCGAGCTTGAGATTCTCCAGCACGCGGCGATGCAGCGTCTGCAGCTCGGCGGCGCCCTCCTCCGAGAACTTTAGACGGTGCTTGATCTTCTTGGCCGCGAGCTCCATCAGGTTCTTGTCGATGATGTCGCCGATGTGCTCGAGGTTGATGGCGAAGGCGATGATCTCCATGGCGCGGCGGCCTTCACGGTCGTCGAGGCTCTCGCGCGTGATCTTGGTCACGTAGAGCTTGATCGCTTCGTGCAGCTTGTCGACGACGTTGTCGGCGCGCTCGATCGCGGCGACCAGCTTGCGGTCATCGGTCATCAAGGCGTCGATGGTTTCGCGTAGCATCTTTTCGACGAAATCGCCCATGTGCAGCGTCTCGCGCGCGGCGCAGGTCAGCGCCAGCGACGGCGTGCCAATCGCGGCCGGATCGAGATACAGCGGCGTCGCGAGATCGGGGCTCGCCGGCGGCGCGGGCAACAGCCATTCGAGCAGCTTGGCGAAGGCCGGCAGCGGCACGATGAACAACGCCACCAGCGCGATATTGAATAGCGTGTGAAAATCGGCGACCTGCCGCACCGGATTGGCGTCGAAGCGGACCAAGAAATCCGCGACCGGCTGCAGGAACGGCAGAACCAAGGCGCAGCCGGCCACGCGGTTGATCAGGTTGCCAAGCGGGAGACGGCGGGCCACCGGATTCTTCAGGCCGCCGCCCTCGACCAGCGGATTGATCGCGCTGCCGAGGTTGGCGCCTAGCACCAGCGCCAGCGCAACGGCCGCCGGAATGAAATTCGAGTAGCCGAGCGACATCACCAACAGCACCACGGCGACGCTCGAATGCGCCGCCCAGGCCAGCACCGCGCCAAACACAATATTGAGCACGGGCACGCCGGTAATTGCCGCGAGCAGCGCGCGCACATTCGGCGCATTTTCCGCGGGCGCCAGGACGTCGAGCAAAACGTGCAGCGACAGCAGCATCAGGCCAAGCCCGATCGCCACGCGGCCGAGGTCGCGGACCCGTGTGCGCGCGCTGCGCTTGAAGGCGACGACGCCGAGAATCAAAAAGATCGGGGCAAGCGGGGCGACGTCAAAGCTGAAGAGCTGGACGATCAGCGTCGTCCCCACGTTGGCGCCCAGCATGATCGCCAGCGCCGGGACGAGCCCGACCAAGCCATCGCCGACGAAGGTCGCGGTCATCAGTCCGGTCGCCGTGCTGCTTTGCAGCAAGCCGGTGATGCCGAGCCCGGCGAGGAAAGCCGTGAACCGATTGCGCAGCGCAACGGAGAGGACGCGCCGCAAGTCGGCGCCGAAGGCGCGCAGGATGCCCGACTGCACCATGTGCAGTCCCCACAGCAGCAGGGCAACGCCGCCGACGAGGTCGAGAAGGACGATGTTTCCCATGGCTCCGCCTTTCGGTGCCGAGCGCGACTATACGCCTGCGCCGCACCCTGAGCAAAAAAAAGCCGTGTGGGCCGAAGAGGTTCCGTGATCGATTGGAGAAGCCGCCGAGCGCGCCGTTAATAGTATTCGAGGCGCACATCGTCTTTCTTCCCGTTCTTGCGGAACGTCGCGACGACAAACGCAACGGCGATGCCGATCGCCACCGGCAGGCCGTAGGACGGCAAGAATTTGTTTTAATCTGACGCCTGCGTGTCGCCATCGTCGCTGCAAGCGGCGGCTTGTCCTGCGCGGAAGCGTTTTGTTGGGGCCGGGCGAGGAATTTTGCGATCTCGGCTTTGGTTGCGCGCGGGTCGCCCTCCACGGCACGACCGCGTGAGGCATCGCGCACCGCATCGTAGCCCTGCGCGGCGGCCATCCGGAGAAGCTGCTCACCGAGCCGCCGCCGTGAGGGGCGGTCAGATCATCTTGAAAATGGCGCCGCCCGTAGCCCGGATGAAGCGAAGCGTAAACCGGGAACGATTGATAAGCCGGCCCCGGATTTCGCTGCGCTCCATCCGGGCTACAAGCTGCAACCGGGCGCCTGACGCTCAGAACACCATCTCGATCCAGTTCGGGCTCTTGCCGACCGGATAGCGCTTGAGCGGGCGCAGGCTGCCGCGCGCGGGGTCGATCGCATAGGCGGTCAGGCTGTTCGACAGCTGGCCGACCGCGAGCAGCGTGCGCCCGGTCGGATCGACGGCGAACCCGCGCGGCTGCGTTTCGGTCGGATAGGAGCCGATGGCGTTGAGCGCGCCGCTTTTCGCATCAATGCGGAAGGCGGCGAGCGTGCTGGACGTGCGCTCGGAGGCGTAGAGGAATTTGCCGTCGGGCGTCAGATGAATATCCGCCGCCCAGGGCTTGCCGGAGAAATCCTGCGGCAGCGCGCTGACGATCTGGGTTTCTTTGGCCAGCCGGCCGGACGCCGCGTCGTACGGAATGACGTAAATTGAGGCATCGAGCTCGCACAGCAGATAGACGAAGCGCTCGTCGCCCGAAAAGCGAAAGTGGCGCGGTCCGGCTTTTGCCTTGACGCGTATCGCGGGCGAATCGTTTGGCGTAAGCGCGCCGCTCGCGGCATCGAATTTGAGGTGGCCGACGCAATCGCTGCCGAGGCTGGTGTAGAGCACGTGGCGATTGGCGCGGTCGGCAAGGACGGCATGCGCGTTCGGCTGGTTGGCGATCACCTGCTGCGCCGCGCCGACGACGCCGTTGCCGCCGATCGGATTGACCGCGATCTTGCCGCCATTATAGGAGGCGCTGAGCAGGAATTTTCCGCTGCGGTCGGTGGCGATATAGGCCATGGGGTCGGGCAGCGGGCCGCTGCCGACATAGGCGAGCTTGCCCGATGCCGCGTCGATGGCGAAGGTCGCGGCGCTATAAGGTTCATTGCGCAGGCCGACATAAAGAAATTTCTTGTCCGGGCTGACCGCCATCGGCGTGGCGCTGCCGGGTTTCGCCGGCCCCGGTACCGCCTTGGTGTCGACGGCGTTGAGCGCGCCATCGGCGGTGAGCGAAAAGATGGTCACGCTCTGGCTTTCGGCATTGCCGACATAGACGAACATGGTCACCGGTCCCTGTCGCGCGGCAGCACGCTGATCGGATTGCAGTTGCGCCGGCCGGATTCCATGCACTCTTCGCTCTTGCGCGCGTCGACCAGCGCGTTGACCAGCCAGATGCCGCCGACAACGACGGCGACCGCGGCGCCGAGCAGGACCATGTTGGTCACGCGGCGCTCGCGTTCGGTCTCCTCGCCGTCGTCGTCAGGTTGCTGCGTTTTGTCCATCACTCCCCTGCCCGATGCGGGTTGCGCCGTCGCTCGACCATTCGATCGCCTTGTAGTCGAAGCCGGTCTCGATCGTCGGCTTCACGACGGCAAAATACGGCGAGATATCAAAATCGCGCGGCGTATAAAGCGACGAATCGCGAATATGATAAATCTCCCGGCGCGCGCTTTCACTTTCCACCCGCGTGATGGCCGGCAGGATCGGATAACCGACCTTGCTGAAGGCCTGGGCGATGAGCGCCGAACAGATGAGCCTGGTGGGGTCGCCCGAGCCGAGTGCGATCATGCGCCGCCGCCAGCCTTGCGGCGCCGGAAGCGGCATCAGGTAGCGCGCCAGATCGACGATATTCTTGAGATCGTATTGCAGGCCGATGCGCTCGACCGCGTAGCTGCAGACGGTCTTGCGATCCTCGTCCGACAAGCCGACCGGTCGGCAGATGCGGGTGTGGTAGGGGGCATACCGCGACAGCGGAGCGCCGACGATGCCGTCGTCGAGATTGGTTTCCACCAGATCGCACGACTCGCCCCTCGGAGACGTCCGGCCCGCGATCGATCCGACATAGAGCGCCGCGTGCGACCACGTCGACTGAGTCAGATATTTGATGATGCCGGAAATGTGGTTGTGGCCCTCGATCAGCAGGATATCGCCGGGTTTGATGCAGGCGCGCAACGCCGCAGGATCGGCCGGCGTGAACGGCTCGTAGCCGGCGGCTGGCTTTTGAAGATAACGGGCGATCCGGCGCCCGATGCGATCGAGAACCCACGTCATGCGGCAGAATGCGCGTAGGCCCAGTAGAGCGCACGCGCCTTGCGGTAGAGCGGCCCGGGTTGCAGCGCGCGCTCGCCGATGCGGGTGACCGGCAGCACCTTGGAGGCGTTGCCGGTCGAGAAGATCTCGTCGGCGTTTTCGAAGTCCGAATAGCGCAGCACTTTTTCGACGACGGCGATGCCGGCGTCGCGCAACAGGGCGATCACGCGCATGCGGGTGATGCCGGCAAGGAAAGTTCCGTTGGGAATCGGCGTGAATACGACGCCGTCCTTGCCCATGAAAACGTTGGAATTGGCAAGCTCGGCGACATTCCCGACAACGTCGCAGACGACGGCATTGTCGAAGCCGCGCGACCGCGCCTCGAACAGCGCGCGCGCATTGTTCGGATAAAGGCAGCCGGCCTTGGCGTCGACCGGCGCGGTCTCGAAGGTCGGGCGGCGGAACGGCGACAGCGTGATGGAGAAGCCGTCCGGCTTACGCATCGGCGCATCGTAGAGCGTCAGCGCAAAGCGCGTCGAATTGGGATCCGGCGGCAACGCCTGCGGACCGGCGCGCTCGGCCCAGTACATCGGCCGCACGTAGAGCATGGTGTCCTTGGGAAACTTTTTCATGCCCTCGCGCGTGAGGCCTTCGATCTCCTCGGCCGACATATTGGGCTTGAGATACATCGTCTTGGCAGAGGCGTTGACGCGCGCGCAGTGCAAATCGAGGTCTGGCGCCACGCCCTCGAACACGCGCGCGCCGTCAAACACCGAGGAGCCGAGCCAGATCGCATGCGTGCGCGCGCCCCACATCAGCACGTTGCCCTCGTGCCAGTCGCCGTCGAGATAGGTCCAGGTCGCGGACAAAGCCGGACTCGCGGCCATGTGATGTCTCCTGCGTGGCAGGTTCGGCCCGTGCTATGCTAGGCCAGCCGCCATTGAGACTCTTATGCGATTTGTTGATGGGAGGAATCAATGTCCATTTTTGTCTTTGACGCCTATGGCACGCTGTTCGACGTGCACGCGGCGATCGGCCGGTTCCGCGGGCAAGCCGGACCGGACGCCGACCGCATGTCGGAGATCTGGCGCTTGAAGCAGCTCGAATACACCTGGACGCTGACGCTCGCCGGCCATTACGCGGATTTCTGGACGCTCACCGAGCGCGCGCTCGATTATTCGCTGGCGCGCGTGCCGTCGGTGCCGAAATCGCTGAAGCCGCAACTGCTCGAGGCCTATTTCAAGCTCGACGCCTTTCCCGACGCGCGCGCGGCGCTGCGCGCCTTGAAAGCCAGGGGCTATAGGACCGGCATTCTGTCGAACGGCTCGCCCAATATGCTGAAAGGTGCCGTGGATGGCGCCGGCATCGGCGGCGATCTCGACGCGGTGCTGTCGGTCGACGCATTGAAGATGTTCAAGCCGCGGCCGGAGGTCTACGCGCTGGTGACCGATTTCTACAAGTGCAAGCCGGCGGACGTCACTTTCGTATCGTCCAATCGCTGGGACGTGATGGCGAGCGTCTCGGTCGGTTTCCGCGGGCTGTGGGTCAACCGCAGCAAGATGCCGGACGAATATCTGGATTTTCCGCCGCGCGGGCAGTTGGCGGATTTGAACGAATTGATCGCATTCAGCAGCGAGTGATCGTGATTTTCCGCTCGCCGCCCTCTTCCGACGGAACCGTTTTCGTTTCCACACTGTGCTTGCAACTTAACGGCGCCGGCGCGGGCATCGCGTGGTCGAGCAGACGGAGCATGGAGAAGAGCCCGATGGGATTGCTGAAATAGCTGTAAGAATCGGCCCCATAATAGTCCGACATATCTGCTCCGACGAAGCCGCCATAGGGAAGATATCCGTAGCCGGCATATGGCGCGTGAGCCCGGTGGTCGTGACGGAGAAAATGCCCATGAAAAAAGGGCCGGCTCAATCCTTGCGAATGACCGCCGTCTGCAAACGTAGCGGCAGGAACATTGGCAGAACTGAACGAAAATCCGAAGGCGGCAACGGTGACAATAGCGATAACAGATCGTCGCAGCATGACGGGCTCCTTCATCGCGCGTAACTGCCTTGGGAAGTATCTGTAGCTTCTCGCCGCGCCCGCGACGATTCGATCCACCAGGTAACCTGACCAAATAACGTTAATCGTGGGCGCCAGCGGCCGCGCAATGCCGCGCCGCAACGAGGCGTGTCGGCACTCTATTGATGAGTCATGCCCTAATTCTTTTTGCGGGACTGGCGCGGTCCACCGCCCTCAATTATATGCCCATCAATGGCCCCGATTATTTCCATCGCCAACCTGTCGAAGACCTATGCCACCGGCTTCCAGGCGCTCAAGGTCATCAATCTCGACATCAAGCGCGGCGAGATTTTCGCTTTGCTCGGCCCCAACGGCGCCGGCAAGACGACGCTGATCGGCATCGTCTGCGGCATCGTCAATCCGAGCGCAGGCGTGGTCACGGTCGGCGGCCACGATATCATCCGCGACTACCGCGCGGCGCGCTCGCAGATCGGGCTGGTGCCGCAGGAGATCATGATGGCCCCGTTCGAAACCGTCTGGGCGGGGATCACGATGTCGCGCGGGCTGTTCAACAAACCGAAGAACCCGGCCTATCTCGAGAAGGTGCTCAAGGACCTGTCGCTGTGGGATAAGCGCCACGCCAAGATCGTGGAATTGTCCGGCGGCATGAAGCGGCGCGTTCTGATCGCCAAGGCGCTCTCCCACGAGCCGGCAATCCTGTTCCTCGACGAACCGACGGCGGGCGTCGACGTCGAGCTGCGCAAGGACATGTGGGACGTAGTGCGGACGCTGCGCGCCGCCGGCGTCACCATCATCCTGACCACGCATTACATCGAAGAGGCCGAGGAGATGGCCGACCGCGTCGGCGTCATCAACAAAGGCGAGATGATCCTGGTCGAGAACAAGGCCGAGCTGATGCGCAAACTCGGCAAGAAGCGCCTTGTCTTGCATGTCACCGATCGGCTCGGCGCCGTGCCTCCCGCCCTCTCCGCCTTCAACCTCACGATCGGCGGCGACGGCTATGAGCTGATCTACGACTACGACACCAGGGCCGAGCACACCGGCGTCGCCACACTGCTCGGCGAGCTGAGCAAGGCCGGCGTGCGCATCCGCGACCTGCACACCGACCAGTCCTCGCTCGAGGAGATTTTCGTCGGCCTGGTCAACGAACCGCGGAGCGCACCATGAATCTTCGCGGCATCGGCGCGATCTACAAGACCGAGATGATGCGGACCGGCCGCACGCTGGCGCAAAGCATCGTCTCCCCGGTCATCTCAACCGCGCTCTATTTTGTGGTGTTCGGCGCGGCGATCGGCTCGCGCATCTCGCAGATTGAAGGCGTGAACTACGGCTCGTTCATCGTGCCGGGCCTGATCATGCTGACGCTGCTGACGCAGAGCGTGATGAACGCCTCGTTCGGCATCTATTTCCCGCGTTTCATCGGCACCATCTACGAGCTGCTGTCGGCGCCGATCTCATTCCTGGAGATCACGCTCGGCTTCGTCGGCGCGGCGGCGACCAAGTCGATCATTCTCGGGCTCGTCATTCTGGCGACCTCGGTGCTGTTCGTGCCGCTGCATATCGCGCACCCCGTCTGGATGATGACGTTCATGGTGTTGACCTCGGTCACCTTCAGCCTGCTCGGCTTCATCATCGGAATCTGGGCCGACGGCTTCGAGAAGCTGCAGATCGTGCCGCTGCTGATCATCACGCCGCTAACCTTTCTCGGCGGCACCTTCTATTCGGTGAGCGTGTTGCCGCCGCTGTGGCAAAAGATCGCGCTGTTCAATCCGGTCGTCTATCTCGTCAGCGGCTTCCGCTGGAGCTTCTTCGAGATTTCCGACGTCTCGCCCGGCATCAGCATTGTCATGACGCTGGTATTCCTCGGCATCTGCCTCGGCACCGTGTCGTGGATCTTCAAGACCGGCTACCGGCTGAAGAACTGACGCCCCGCTGAAATTTGCGTGACTGCGGATAAAGCGCCCGTGCCTGGGGTATGCTCAGGTCAGGGGGCCGATCGAGCCCCCGTTGCCAGAGAGGTTGCCTTATGTCGCCGCTGTCGAAGGCTTTCGCGAGTATCGCCACTGCCGCCATGCTGTCGTCGCCGGCCGGGGCACAGGTCCTCACACAAAAGAACGTTTCCCTCGCCTTGGCGCAGAGCATCGCCAATGCCGCGCTCGAGCAGTGCAAGTCGATGGGCTACAAGGTCTCCGTGACGGTGCTCGATCGCGACGGCCTCGCGGTCGTCATGCTGCGCGGCGACGGCGCCGGCCTGCATACGCCGGAAGGCAGCGACCGCAAGGCTTACACGGCGCGCGCCTATAGCTCGCCATCGGCCGCCTTCGCCAAGCGCGTAACCACCGAGCCGAACTACGCGCCGGCGATTCAATATCATCGCATCTTGGCGCTGGGCGGCGGCATCCCGATCAAGGTCGGCAATGAGGTGATCGGCGCGGTCGGCGTCTCTGGCTCGCCCGGCAAGGACGACGTCTGCGCGCAGGCCGGCATCGACAAGGTCGCCGATCAGCTCAAATAGCGGCGGCTGTTTGTTCCTCTACAGCGCGGGGTACCGGCCTGTTTTGACCCCTCGTGGCCTAATTTGCCGGAACAACGACCTGCGGCTTTAGTTTTACAGGCGCGGCTACGGAAGAGCTCGAAACCGCAACCTGCTGCGACAAGGGAGGTTCCAATGACAATGCACAGTGATCTCCAGGTCACCGACAGCGAAGATATTATGTTCGACAAAACCATGAAAATAGGTGGAATTATTGTGGTGCTGCTCGCGATTGCAGGCGCGGCGCTTTGGTATTTTGCAGGATAGCGGCGCGCCAAACGCGCGAGGCCGAATTGAGGCCGCCTCAGTTGGCGGCCGCTTCTGCCACGGTCGAGTGCAATTCAGTAGTTCGCGACGACAGGGCCACCGAAGCGATGGTTCACCCGGACAAGTCCCATGTCCACGTCCTGGCGGATATTGTCACTCCGCGTCACTGCAAGGGCGGACATCGGAAACGTCACGCCGTTGTTGCCCATGAAGAGATGATCGTATTCGACGGCGACGGACCAGTCCGGCGCAAACCCGAATTCAATCCCCGTCCCTACGACACCGCCCCAACGCGTTTCGTTGGCCTCATTGAACACGACGTTGGTCGCGGTGAAAAAGGAGCTGTACTGGTTGTCTGTGACGGCAACGCCGCCCTTCACGTACAAGAGCACATTGTTCCAGGCATAGCCGACTTGGCCGGTGAATAGGCCGGCGGCGTCGACCTTGGTCTGATTGGTATAGGGGATGATCGCGGTCAGACTGCCATTGGAGCCTTTCAGACCGGCCCAATCACCCTGAGCTTCGATGCCGAACACCCAGTCGGCGACCTGCCAACGATAACCAATCTGACCGCCAGCCAAACCGCCAGTCGCGTCGTGGCAGCCCTCGGAATTCGGGACAACCGGAGTCCCTGCGGCGCTAGTTATGGTCAAGCACTCATGGCTCGATGCGCCACCCGCGTTGGCGCCGATGTAAAAGCCGGCCCAATTATACACAGGGGCGGCCACGAGCGGCGCTTTGCTATAGCTCCCTGCAGGGAGGTCAGCCGCATGAGCCGCGCCGTAGAACAGGGCGACAGAAAGCAATCCGGCCCCCACGGATGCGAACCGACGCATCGCAACCCCCAACGCGATTAAAAACGATAACTCATCCTGCACCGCCCGCGCCCCGGCGTGAACCCTAAGATGGTGTATGCACCACGGCTGCAGTGCAAGCTCGGGTCTGCTGTTCCCCTTCGGACGTCGTCCAAGCTTGCGTTCCCGTAAGCGTGGCGCCTTTGTTGGTTAGCACACCGCTATAGCTGCCCTTAAAGTGCGCCGCCGCCCCTTTCCAATTCGAACTGAGTTTGATTGTGCCGTCGTCCGCCACTGCACCTGTTGCGATCTCGCTGCCGACCACAAGTGTTCCTTTGAGATTGAATATCGGACGTGCGGCGATTGCGGTCTTGCCGTTGACTATTATGTCGAGTGGCGCTCGCAACATAAACTGTGAAGTTTTAAGTTTCTCGCAAACAATCATGCCGCGGTAAGTGCCGTCGAACGCATCTGCCTCGGCAACCTTGGATATCGAAAAGAGCGCGACAATCGCCAAACCAATGGCCTCCGGCCTCCGAAGCATGCCCGCCTCCTGTGTCTATCTATCGCAAATATGTCCCTCGTATTTGGAGCCTTCAACGCTACAGGCAAGTTGGCGAATATAATTCTCATAAAAACTTGAGCGCACAATCCTGATGCCGGCTTCTGGCAGATACTGTTGAAAAACGATTTTCAAGGGGACCGCGGGAAAGATTGATTCAAAATCCTGCATCAAGACGCAATCTTGATTCACAAATCCATGCATGCGGATTCGATCATTTCAAAATCTAATTCCACAGCCAATTTGCGGAGACTTTTTCAACACTATCCGCACAAAACGGACATTCTACGACTGCAGTCGAGAGTCCGCTTTCGCGGGCAAAGCGGGCATCGGCCAGCCGGCATTGACCGACGGCAGTCCCTGCGGACGAGCCTAGCGCTTCTGAATCCCGGCTTCGCCGATCAGCTGGGTCCACTTGGCCACGTCGCTCGAGATGCGCTTGGCGAGATCGGGCGGCGACATGCTGCGCGCGTCCATGCCGGCCGCGGCCGAGTATTTCTGCACCTCGAGCGAGGCCAGCGCGTCGTCGATGGCGTGGTTGAGCTCGAGCACGATCTCCTGCGACGTGCCGGCCGGCGCGGCGATGCCGTTCCAGCTCGTCACCTCGTAGCCAGGCAAGCCGCTTTCGATCACGGTCGGCACGTTCGGCAGGTTGGCCGCGCGGTCGTGCGCGGTGGTGGCGACCGCCGTCAGCCGGCCTTCGGCAAGCGCCGACTGGAAGCCGGGGAAGTAGTCGAAGGCGACGTCGACATCGCCGCGCAGCACGGCGAGCGCCAGATCGGGCGTGGTCTTGTACGGGATCGTCGCCACATTGATGCCGGCCATGATGCGGAACAATTCGGCCGCCAGGTGCTGCGTGCTGCCGGCATTGATGGTGCCGAAGTTGAGCTTGCCGGGGTTGGCTTTCGCCGCGGCGATGATGTCGTTCACCGACTTCAACGGGGAGCCGGCCTTGGTGGCGATCAAGAGGCCGTAGGATGCCGTGGTCGAGACCGGGATGAAATCGGTCTCGATGTTGTAGGGCAGCGACGTGAACAGCGCCTTGGCGATGGTGAGCCCGCCGCCGATCATGAACAGCGTGTAGCCGTCGGGCGGCACCTCCTGCACCGACTTCATCGCCAGAATACCGCCGGCGCCCGGCCGATTGTCGACAAAGAATTGCTGGCCGAAATGCTCGCTCAGTTGCTTGGCGACCATGCGCATGGTCACGTCGGCGATGCCGCCCGCGCCGTAGGGAACCACGATGCGCACCGGCCGCGACGGATAGGCTTCGGTGTCGCCGGCTTGCGCCGGCGTGACGGCGATCGCCAGGGCAATGCAAGCAAGCGCGAAAGCCGGTCGCGCAAATCGTATGGACGGAATGGGCCGCGGCATTGGTTTTCGTGTGTCTTGACGCGCGCGGAGAATAGGTAGGTCCGGCGGCGCTGACAATGCGCGCCACGCATGGCGCGTTACCTGGAGCCTCGGTTGACGACGCAAGGAAAATCGGCGCAGCTTCGCCGCCAAGGCCCGCCCGATGACGACCATCGACATTCATCCGCACATCATCGCCGCCGACGCCGTACGTTATCCCTTGGCGCCCCTCGGCGGGCAACAATCGGATTGGTCGCGCACGCGGCCGGTAACCGTCGAGCGAATGATCGCGGCGATGGACGCAGCCGGCGTCGACAAGGCCGCGCTGGTGCAGGCCTCGACCTGTTACGGCCACGACAATTCCTATGTCGCCAACGCGGTCGCCGCGCATCCAGCGCGTTTCACCGGCGTTTTTTCCGTTGACGTGCTGGCGGCCGACGCGCCCGAGCGCATGCGTTATTGGCACGGCAGAAAACTCACGGGCTTAAGGCTGTTCACCTTCGGCAGCACGATGTCGGAACAGGCGAATTGGCTCGATGACCCGAAGTCGTATCCGGCATGGACCTGCGCCGGCGAGCTCGGCCTGCCGATCTGCCTGCAGATGTCGGCCAAGGCGATCCCGCAGGCGCGCGCCATGGCCGAGCGCTTTCCGAACGTGCGCATCGTGCTCGACCACTGCGCGCGGCCGGTGCTCGAGGACGGGCCACCTTATGCCGCAGCGGCGAGCCTTTTCGCGCTCGCGCGCTATCCGAACATTTATCTCAAGCTCACGCCGCGCATCTTCGCCGAGGCGCGCGGCGGCAAGGCGACGCCGGAGACATTCTTTCCGACGCTCGTTGGCGAATTCGGCGCGGCGCGGCTCGCCTGGGGTTCTAACTTTCCCGCGAGCGAAGGCACTTTGCCCGCGCTCTTGCAGACCGCGCGCGACTCGCTCGCCTCGCTGCCGCAAGCCGACCGCGACTGGATCTTCGCCAGGACCGCGCAGGCGCTCTACCCCGCGCTCAAGGACTAAAGGAACACGATGACCAAGCTCAAGCTGTCCACTTTGCTCGGCAATTATCCGAACGCCCAGGCGCTCAAGACCGGCGCGGTGAAATCCGATCTAGTCGAGTTCGACTTCGCCGATGTGAAGGTGCCCAACACCGCGTTCAAGGCGCTGGTGCGCGAAGCCAAGTTCGACCTTGCCGAACTGGCGATCGTCACTTTTTTGCAGGCGAAGACCTATGGCAAGCCCTACGTGCTGATCCCGGCGACGGTGCTCGGCCGCGGTCAGCACCATACCATTGCCTACAATCCCGAGCGCGGGGCGCTGCAGACGTCCGCGCTTGCCGGCAAGCGCGTTGGCGTGCGCGCCTACACGGTGACGACCGGCGCCTGGGTGCGCGGCTTCCTCGCCGACGACTACGGCGTCGACCCCGCCGCGATCCGCTGGGTCAGCTTCGAGGACCCGCATCTCGCCGAATACAAGGATCCCGAATTCGTCACCCGCGCTCCCGCCGGCAAGACGATTGTGCAGATGCTGCTCGACGGCGAGCTCGATGCGGCGATCGTCGGCGATACGATGCCCGATCCGCGCCTCAAGCCGCTCATTCCGGATGCCGAGGCGGCAGCGCGCCAATGGGCGCTCAAGCACGGCGGCGTGCCGATCAATCACATGATGGTGGTGCGCAATTCGATCGCCAAGGAACGCCCGGACGTCGTGCAGGAAATCTATCGCCTGCTGCGCGAGAGCCGCAATGCCGCCTCGCCGCCACCGGGCGGCCCGCTCGATCCCTGGCGCTTCGGCGTCGAGGCCGACCGCCGCGCGCTGGAGATCATCATCGACTATAGCGTGCGGCAGAAGCTCATCCCGCGCGCCTTTGCGGTCGACGAATTGTTCGACGACACGACGCGCGCTCTGGCCTAGGCCGCCAGCGCCGCCAAAATCCGCGCCCAGGAGCGGATGCCCTTGTGGTAGCAATTGAGGTCGAACTTCTCATTCGGCGAATGCACGCGGTCGTCGTCGAGCGCGAAACCGACCAGCAATGAATCCATCCCCAACACGCTCTTGAAATCGGCGACGATGGGGATCGAGCCGCCGGCGCCGACCGTCACCGCCTTGTGGCCCCATTCCTCGGCGAGCACCGTGCGCGCCTTGTTGAGCGCGGGATTGTCGAAGGACAGCTGCAGCGGCGGCGCCAGGCCGAAATTGCCGAACTCGACCTGGCAGTCGGCCGGCAGCCGCGCGCGCACGAAGGCGCGGAAGCCGTCGCGGACCTTCACGGGGTCCTGCGCGCCGACCAGGCGGAACGAGACTTTTGCGCTTGCTTGGCCGGGGATGACGGTCTTGGCGCCCTCGCCGGTATAGCCGCCGATGACGCCGTTGATCTCGGCGGTCGGCCGCGTGGTGACCATTTCGATCAGCATGCGGTCCTTCTCGCCGGCCGGGATCTTCAGCCCGATTGGCCCGAGGAACTTTTCCGGGGTGAGGTCGAGCGCTTTGAGGTCAACCTTGATATCGGCCGGCAGGTCCTTCACCCCGTCATAGAAGCCGGGGATGGTGACGCGGCCGTTGTCGTCCCACAGCGCGCCCAGGATCTTGGCCAGCAGCCGGATCGGGTTCTGCGCCGCACCGCCGAACACGCCTGAGTGCAAATCCCGGTCGGCACAGGTGATCTTGACGTCCTCATAGACCAGCCCGCGCAGCGAGGTGGTCACCGCCGGCGTCTGCGCGTCCCACATGGCGGTATCGCAGACCAGCGCCAGGTCGAGTTTGAACTCCGCGGCGTTGTCGCGCACGAATTTGAACAGATTCCGCGACCCGCACTCCTCCTCGCCCTCGATCATGGTGGTGATCGGCAGCGGCAGCTTGCCGGTGACCGCCTTGAAGGCGCGGCAAGCCTCGATGAAGGTCATCGCTTGGCCTTTATCGTCGCAGGCGCCGCGCGCGATGATGATTTTGCGGCCGTCGGGCAGCGTCTCGATGCCCGGCTCGAAGGGCGGGGTCTTCCAGAGGTTCAGCGGATCGACCGGCTGCACGTCGTAATGGCCGTAAAACAGCACGCGCGGGCCGGAAACGCCGTTGGTCTTACCGACGACGACCGGGTGTCCCTCGGTCGGCCGTACGTCAGCGGCAAATCCGATGCTGCGTAGATCGGCGGCGACGTGTTCAGCGGCGGCGCGGCATTGTGCCGCGTAGGCCGGATCGGTGGAAATGGAAGCGATGCGCAACAGTGCGAATAAACGCTCGACGCTTTGGTCGATATCCTGGTCAATGCGGCTCAAGACCGCGTCGAGTGTGCTCATGAACGGCTCCCCTCAACAAAAAACGAAACTAGCAACGCTTATTCTCCCTGAAAAGCGCGGCCAGTCTCCCGCATAATCGGTGAATACGTGCGAATTGTGCCGCCGATGGCAAGTCGAAGCGGCGAAGTTACACCGTTCGGCAATGTTTTTTTCATTTTTCTATTCAATACTTCGAAAGCATAAACAGTCGCGGCACTTCGTCTGCCTGAATTTATGACAGACATCCTTCTCCAGATACTCTGGGTGCATTGTTTGCAAGAATTTTAATTGCGCAAGCGCACGCCGCGGCGTCTGTGACATCATCGCAACGAATGCCTGCGCAACGCGCAAGCCGCTCACATTTTTGTTGACATTCGCCGGCGAGTGGGTGGAGCACAACGGCCGTTTCGCTCATGTGACAACGCAACGCGCTTGTCATCGACATCAACGACGTTCAATATGGCGACAACCCGCCGCCAGTGCGGGGAGGGGCAGAAGCAACATGGATGAATTGATCGCGCGTCTCGTCGCCAACGTTGGCGTCGATCGAGAAGCCGCGGGAAAAGCCGTCGGCGTCATTCTCGACTTCCTTTCCAAGGAAGGTCCACCCGACAAAGTTCAGGCGCTCATCGACAAGCTTCCCGGCGGACAAGCCTTGCTCGACGCCCAGAAGGGCGAGGGCGGCGGCATGTTCGCCATGGGCGGGCTGATGGGTGCCGGCACCAAGATGATGGCGGCCGGGCTGAGCATGGGCCAGGTGCAAGGCGTCACCAAGGAAGTCATCGCATACGCCCGCGAAAAGGCGGGCGAAGACACGGTCGGCGAAATCGTCGGTGCGATACCGGGCTTAAGCCAGTTCGTTTGAACTTTGTGTGTTGTGAAGAAGACTTAAAAGG
>DATJVE010000118.1:0-6440 GCA_035501975.1 Pseudolabrys sp. | reverse complement strand
TCAGGCGGTGGCGACCACTAAGATCGGTCCGGTGAAGGCGCGCTTCAAAGGCAAGGTGCATTTGAGCGATCTCGATCCACCCAATGGCTACAAGATTTCCGGTGAAGGCGAGGGCGGCGTCGCCGGCTTCGCCAAAGGCGGCGCCACGGTCGCGCTCAGCGACAAAGACGGCGGCACGTTGCTTTCCTACACGGTCGAAGCGCAGATCGGCGGCAAGCTTGCCCAACTTGGCCAACGCCTGATCAACGGTGTCTCCAAGAAGCTCGCCGATGAATTTTTCCAAAAATTTGCTGCAACGGTTGCAAGCAGCGGCGGTCCATCTGCGGCAAATTGAAGGCCCTTCGCCTTTTGAATCCCTTGACCCGGTCCCCGGCGGAGGTCCAGAGTTAATCTAGTTCCAAGGCGCATCTGGGACGGAATCGACGCGATTTCGCGCCCGCGCATCCGCCGCTCGCAACGAGTGGCGTGAAAAGAGGGCTTTTGGCCCCGAAACGGGAGGAAATCATGCCTGCTGTGTCGATGACGGTGAACGGCAAGCCGGTCAGCGGCGAGGTCGAAGCGCGCACATTGCTGGTGCAATTCCTGCGTGAGAATCTGCGGCTGACCGGCACGCATGTGGGCTGCGACACCTCGCAATGCGGCGCCTGCGTCATTCACCTTGATGGCATCGCGGCCAAATCCTGCACGCTGCTCGCCCTGCAATGCGAGGGCGCTCATGTCACCACCATCGAGGGCCTCGCCGAGCCGGGCGGTCCATTGCATCCGATGCAGGAAGCCTTCCGCGAAAACCACGGCCTGCAATGCGGCTACTGCACGCCGGGCATGATCATGGCCGCGCTCGATATCGTGCGCCGCAAGGGCAACGATCTCGACGAGCACACCATTCGCGAGCAGCTCGACGGCAACATCTGCCGCTGCACCGGCTACCACAACATCGTCAAGGCGATCGCCGCGGGAGCGAAAGCGATGGGCAAAGGCGGCGCGCGTCAAGCCGCCGAATAAAGTTAAAAAAATACAACGGGAGAAAACCGCCATGAGCGCGACCGGAATCGGCGCGGCGGTGCGCCGCAAGGAAGACTTCCGCTTTGTCACCGGCAACGGCCAATATACCGACGACGTGGTGCGCCCGGGCGAGACCCGCGCCGTGTTTGTGCGCTCGCCGCACGCCCACGCCAAGATCAAGAGCATCGACGTCAGCGCGGCGAAGACCATGCCGGGCGTGCTCGCGGTGCTCACCGGCAGCGAGCTCGCCAACGACAAGATCGGCAATCTGATCTGCGGCTGGATGATCCACTCCAAGGACGGCTCGCCGATGAAGATGGCGCCCCATCCGGCGCTGGCCGCCGGTACGGTCAACCATGTCGGCGACGCTGTGGCGGTGGTGATCGGCGAGACGCTTGCCGCAGCGCGCGACGCCGCCGAGAAGGTCGAGGTCGACTACCAGCTGTTGCCGGCGGTGACCGATCCGGCCAAGGCCAAGTCGGGTCCGCAAATCCACGAGGTCGCGCCGAAGAACACCATCTACGAATGGTCGCTGGGCGACGCCAAGGCGGTGGACGCAGCCTTTGCCGCCGCCAAGCACGTGACCAAGCTCGACATCGTCAACAATCGCCTGGTGCCCAACGCGATCGAGCCGCGCGCGGCGCTGGCCGAATACGACGCCGGCACCGATCAGCTCACGCTGTGGAACACGACGCAGAACCCGCACGTTTCGCGGCTGGTCATCGCCGCTTTCGTCGGCATGGCGCCGGAGCACAAATTGCGGGTGATCGCGCCCGATGTCGGCGGCGGCTTCGGCTCCAAGATTTTCATTTATCCGGAGGAAGTCGTCTGCCTCTGGGCCTCGCGCAAGGTGCGCCGCCCGGTGAAATGGGTGGCCGAGCGGGCGGAGTCCTTCGTCACCGACGCGCACGGCCGCGACCACGTTACCCATGCCGAGCTCGCGCTCGACGAGCACGGCAAGATCCTGGCGCTGCGCGCCAAAACCATCGCTAATCTCGGCGCTTATATGTCGACCTTCTCGTCGTCGGTGCCGACCTATCTCTACGGCACGCTGCTGTCGGGCCAGTACGACATCCCGCAGATCTATTGCGAGGTGGACGCGGTCTACACCAACACCGTGCCCGTCGACGCCTATCGCGGCGCCGGGCGTCCCGAGGCGACCTTCGTGGTCGAGCGGCTGGTCGAGGTCGCGTCGCGGCAGATGGGGCTCGAGCCCGCGGAAATCCGCAAGCGCAACTTCATCAAGACCTTCCCGCACCAGACGCCGGTGATCATGGCCTATGACGCCGGCGACTATCACGCCTCGCTGAAGAAGGCGCTTGAGATTGCCGACGTGAAGGGCTTTGGCAAGCGTAAGCGCGAGGCAGCGCGGCACGGCAAGCTGCGTGGGCTTGGTTTTTCCACCTATATCGAAGCCTGCGGCATTGCGCCTTCGCAAGCGGTTGGCTCGCTCGGCGCCGGCGTCGGTTTGTGGGAATCCGCCGAAGTGCGGGTCAATCCAACCGGCTCGGTGGAAGTGCTCACCGGCTGCCACGCGCACGGGCAGGGGCACGAGACGACTTTTGCGCAGCTAGTTTCCGAGCGCCTCGGCATTCCGTTCGAGAACGTCTCGATCGTGCACGGCGACACCGACAAAGTGCAATTCGGCATGGGCACCTACGGCTCGCGCTCCGGCGCGGTCGGCATGTCGGCGATCGTCAAGGCGCTCGACAAGATCGAAGCCAAGGCCAAGAAGGTCGCGGCTTTCATGATGGAAGCGGCGGAAGGCGATATCGAGTTTAAGGACGGCAAGTTCACCGTCGCCGGCACCGACAAGTCGGCGGCCTGGGGCGACGTCGCGCTCAACGCCTACATCGCACACAAGTTCACCGGCGCCGAACTGGAGCCGGGCCTGAAGGAAACCTCGTTCTACGATCCGACCAATTTCACCTTCCCGGCCGGCTGCCACATTTGTGAGGTCGAGGTCGACGCCGACACCGGCAAGACCGAGGTCGTGAACTGGACCGCGGTCGACGACTTCGGCACGGTGATCAATCCGATGATCGTCGAGGGCCAGGTGCACGGCGGCATCGCGCAGGGCGTCGGCCAGGCGCTGCTCGAAGGCGCCGTCTACGACAAAGACGGCCAACTCCTCACCGGCTCGCTCATGGACTACACCATGCCGCGCGCGCACGATCTGCCGTCGTTCCACGTCGGCATGACCGAAACCAAATCCCCGTCCAATCCGCTCGGCATCAAAGGCTGCGGCGAGGCCGGCGCAATCGCCGCGCCCGCCGCGGTGATCAACGCCATCACCGACGCGATTGGCACCGAAAATCTTGCCATGCCGGCGACCGCCAATGCGGTGTGGGCGGCGCTGCAAAGCGCTAAGCCGCGCCAGGCTGCTTAAAGGAGACCGAGATGTACAATTTCACCTTTCATCGTCCGACCACGGTCCGCCAGGCGGCCGGCCTGTTGGCGCGCAATCCGGAGGCGAAGCTGCTCGCCGGCGGCCATTCACTGATCCCGGTCATGAAGCAGCGGCTGGCGCAGCCGTCGGCGCTGATCGACCTGTCATTGGTCGAAGGCATGGCCGGCGTCGAGCAGAAGGGGCGCTCGATCGTGATCGGCGCCATGACGCGGCACACCGACGCCGCGAACTCGCCGGTGTTACAGCAGGCGCTTCCCGGCCTCGCCATGGTGCCGAATTCTATCGGCGATCCGCAGGTGCGTAACCGCGGCACCATCGGCGGCTCGATCGCCAACAACGATCCGAACGCCGACTACCCGGCGGCGTGCCTCGGCTTGGGCGCGACCATCATCACCAACAAGCGGCGTATCGCGGCGGACGAATTCTTCACCGGCATGTTCTCGACCGCGCTGGAAGACGGCGAGATCATCACCAAAGTCAGTTTCCCCATCGCCAAGAAGGCGGCCTACGAGAAATTCAAGCACCCAGCCTCGGGCTTCGCCTTGGTCGGCGTGTTCGTGAGCAAGCGCGGCGCCGACATTCGCGTGGCGGTGACCGGCGCCGGGTCGAACGGCGTGTTCCGGGTGAAGTCGTTCGAAGAGGCGCTGAAGAAGCGCTTCGCTGCGAAGTCGCTCGAGGGCATGAGCATTCCCGCGACGGGGATGAACAGCGACATCCACGCCAGCCCCGAATATCGCGCGCATCTCGTCGGCGTCCTGGCGCGCCGCGCGGTGGCGAAAGCGACGGCGTAAGAATTTTCTGTCATTCCGGGACGCGGCCGCAAGGTTTGCTTTGCTCGCGTCTCGGAAAGACGGGGTGAGTTACTCCGCCTTGTCCAACTCGCTCAACAGATCGTGCAGGTCGAGCGGGCGGGTGAACATCTGCAAGGAGCCGTCCGGCTTATTCGGCCATTCTTCTTTCGGCCGGTCGCGATAGAGTTCGACGCCGTTGTCGTCGGGATCGCGCAGATAGAGTGCCTCGGAGACGCCGTGATCGCTGGCGCCTTCGAGCGGGATCTTGGCGACGATCAGCCGGCGCAGCGCGTCGGCCAAGAACCACCGGGTGGGGTACAAAATCGCGGTATGGTAAAGCCCGGTGGTGCCGGGAGGCGGCGGCGAGCCGCCCAGGCTCTCCCAGGTGTTCAAGCCGAAATGGTGATGATAGCCGCCGGCCGAGATGAAGGCAGCGCCGGGCCGGGTGGTGGTCACCTCAAAACCCAAGACGCCGCAATAGAAATCGAGCGCTCGCTGCAGATCGGCCACCTTCAGATGCACGTGGCCGATGCGCACCCCGGCGTCGATGGTGGGCAAGCGCAGGGCGGTCTTTTCGGCGGTCTCGGCGTTGGACATGGCAGTTATCCTGGGCTGGTGGCGGGTCGCCTCGAGCTATAAATGTAGGCTGGGGCCCGCGCCGGTTAAAGTGTCATCGAGGTGACCTAGGAATGGCTTTGAAACCGCTGCCCGGCAGCATTGACGCCACACTCGATCTCTTGGCCAAGGCCGACTATGTCGGCGATCGCTCGTTGGCGACGGTGCTCTATCTCGCGCTGAAAATGGGCCGGCCGCTGTTCCTCGAGGGCGAGGCCGGCGTCGGCAAGACCGAGATCGCCAAGGTCTTGAGCCAGGCGCTCGGCCGCCGCTTGATCCGCCTGCAATGCTATGAGGGTCTCGATATCTCATCGGCCGTCTACGAATGGAATTACGGCGCGCAGATGATCGCCATTCGCCTCGCCGAAGCCGAGCACGAGGGTGACCGCGAGCGGGTCGAGCATGACGTGTTTTCGGAGCGCTTCCTGATCAAGCGGCCGCTGCTGCAGGCGCTCGAGCCAGACCCGGACGGTCCGCCGGTGCTGCTGATCGACGAGATCGACCGCACCGACGAAGCCTTCGAGGCGTTCCTCCTGGAAGTGCTGGCCGACTTCCAGGTGACCGTGCCGGAATTAGGCACCATCAAGGCGCCGCATCCGCCCATCGTGGTGATCACCTCCAACCGCACGCGCGAGGTGCACGACGCGCTCAAGCGCCGCTGCCTTTATCATTGGGTCGGCTATCCGAATGCCGAGCGCGAGTTGAAGATCGTGCGCACCAAGGTGCCGAGCATTTCGAAAAAGCTATCCGAGCAGGTGGTCGCCTTCGTGCAGGCGCTGCGCAAGGAGGACCTGTTCAAATCGCCCGGCGTCGCCGAGACGCTCGACTGGGCCGGCGCGCTCACCGAGCTCGACGTGGTCGCGCTCGATCCGGCGACGGTGTCGGACACGCTCGGCGCGCTGTTGAAATATCAGGATGACATCGCCCGCCTCGACGGCACCAAAGTGAAAGCGCTGCTTGACGAGGCGAAGTCGGAGCTCAGGGCGGCGGAGTAGTGTGCATGGCCGACGGCCGCCTCGCCGAGAACATCCTCTACTTCGCGCGCGCGCTGCGCGCGGCGGGTATTCCGGTCGGCCCGGGCGCGGTGCTCGACGCGCTGGAAGCGGTGCAAGTCGCGCAGGTCGGCGACCGCGACGACTTCTACTGGACGCTGCACGCGGTGTTCGTGAAGCGGCACGAGCACACGCTTCTGTTCGATCAGGCCTTCCGCGTCTTCTTCCGCAAGCGCGGCTATATCGACAAGCTGATCGCCTCGATGCTGCCGGGCACCCCACCAGGCGAGCCCAAGGCGCCGCCGCCCGGCGCGCAACGCATCCAAGAGGCGCTGTTCGGCGGGCTCGATCGGCGCGAGGATTCATCCGAAGTCGAGGTCGACGCGCGGCTCACCGTCTCCGACCGCGAGGTGCTGCAGAAGAAGGACTTCGCGCAGATGACCGCGGCTGAAATTGCCGAGGCCAAGCAGGCGATCGCGCGGCTGGCGCTGCCGCTCGATCTGCTGCGCACGCGGCGGCTCGCCGCTAGCCGGCGCGGGCACATGGTCGACATTCGCCGCACGTTGCGCGCCAGCATGAAGGCGGGTGGGGCGGTGATCGATCTCAAATATCTCGGGCCGCGCCAGAAAG
>DATJVE010000117.1:0-6402 GCA_035501975.1 Pseudolabrys sp. | reverse complement strand
TCCCAAGCTTGCCTTTAGAGGGGCCGTGGTTATAAGACCGGCCACCAGTCGGAGTGTAGCGCAGTCTGGTAGCGCACCTCGTTCGGGACGAGGGGGTCGCAGGTTCAAATCCTGCCACTCCGACCATTAAATCAGACATTTAGGCCGCGTTTCCAAGGCCCGCCGGGGCCCCGGCGGTCTTGCCATGCTGCATATTGGGTTCCCGCCCGCCGCCCTTGGCGCGGGCCGCCCGCGCGCGTAACGTCGCCGGCGTCAAAAACGATGCGGCCGGGCGGTACCGGCCGGTTGGGGGAGGATCACGTCCATGCGCTGGAACGTCGGGTTTCTGTCTCGTCTGCTGTTCGGATTGCTGGCGCTGCCGCTGTTCGGCGCGACGGCTGCGCGCGCCGGCTATCCCGACCATCCGGTGCGCATCATCGTCGGCTATCCGGCCGGCGGCTCGACCGACATCGTGGCGCGGCTGATCGGGCAGTGGCTCAGCCAGAAGCTCGGTCAGCAGTTCATCGTCGAGAACAAGCCTGGCGCCGGCAACAATATCGGCACCGAATTCGTCACGAAGGCGGCGCCCGATGGCTACACGCTGCTGCTGATCAATCCGGCCAACACCATCAACGCGACGCTCTACAAGAAGCTCAATTTCGTGTTCTTGCGCGACATCGATCCGGTGGCCAACGTCATTCAGGTGCCGAACGTGATGGAGGTCAATCCGTCGGTGCCGGCCAAGACCGTGAAGGAATTCATCGACTACGTGAAAGCCAATCCCGACAAGGTCAACGTCGCCTCGTCCGGCAACGGCACTTCGATCCATCTGTCCGGCGAACTGTTCAAGATGATGACCGGGCTGAAGATGACGCATATCCCCTACAAAGGCTCGGCGCCGATGCTCACCGATCTGCTCGGCGGTCAGGTGCAAGTCACCTTCGACAATCTGCCGTCGTCGATCGGCCACATCCGCGCCGGTAAATTGCGCGCCCTGGCGGTGACCACGTCGGTGCGCTCGCCCGAACTGCCGGACGTGCCAACGGTCGCCGAAACGGTGCCCGGCTACGAAGCCGTTGCTTTCTTCGGCTTCGGCACCACGCACGGCACGCCGAAAGAGGTGATCGCGCTGCTCAACAAGGAGATCAACGAGGCGCTCAAGGATCCCGGCATGCTGGCCAAGCTGAAAGAACTTGGCGGCATCCCGGTGCCCGGTACGCCCGAGGATTTCGGCAAGTTCCTCGCGGCCGAAACGGCCAAGTGGGAAAAGGTTGTGCACGCGGCCAATCTGTCGATCCAATGACGCTCGCCTAAGTCGGACGTTCTCCGCATGACAAACCGCAAACGTCCGGAAGAATTGCGCAGCTACCGCTGGCTCGGGGTCGACGACATGCGTTCGTTCGGCCATCGCTCGCGGCTGCGCGGCATCGGCTATGACGCCGAGGACTGGAAGGGCAAGCCGGTCATTGGCATCATCAACACCTGGAGCGACATCAACCCGTGCCACGCGCATTTGCGCGCGCGGGCGGAAAACGTGAAGCGCGGCGTGCTGCAGGCCGGCGGCTTCCCCATCGAGCTGCCGGCGATGTCGCTCGCCGAGACCTTCGTCAAGCCGACCACGATGCTCTATCGCAATTTCCTGGCGATGGAGACCGAGGAACTGCTGCGCAGCCATCCGCTCGACGGCGCGGTGCTGATGGGCGGCTGCGACAAGACCACGCCGGGCCTGTTGATGGGGGCGATCAGCATGGGGATCCCGGCGATCTACGTGCCGGCCGGCCCGATGCTGCGCGGCAATTGGAAGGGCCAGTATCTCGGCTCCGGCTCCGACGTGTGGAAGTACTGGACCGAGAAGCGCGCCGGCAACATCAGCGACGAGGAATGGGACGAGATCGAGGGCGGCATCGCCCGCTCCTTCGGCACCTGCATGGTGATGGGGACGGCGGCGACCATGATGGCGATCGCCGAAGCGTTGGGCATGGCGCTGCCCGGCGCCTCGTCGATCCCGGCGGCCGACGCCAATCACCCGCGCATGTGCGGCGTCGCCGGAAGGCGCATCGTTGAGATGGTGTGGGAGGATCTGACGCCGAACAAGATCATGACGCCCGCCGCCTTCGACAACGCCATCAAGGTGCACATGGCGATGGGCGGCTCGACCAACGCCATCATCCACGTGGTGGCGATGGCGCGCCGCGCTGGCGTCCCTGTCGACATGGAGACGTTCGACCGGCTGTCGCGCCAGATCCCCGTGCTCGCCAACGTGCGCCCGTCGGGCAAATACTTGATGGAGGATTTCTTCTACGCCGGCGGCTTGCGCGCGCTGATGCAGAACCTGCGCGAGAAGCTCGATCTAACCTGCCTCACCGTCACCGGCAAGACGGTGGCCGACAACATCGACAGCGCCAAGGTCTATATTCCCGACGTCATCCACTCGCTCAACGACCCGGTCTATGCCGAAGGCGCGACCGCCGTGCTCAAGGGCAATCTCGCGCCGCAGGGCTGCGTCATCAAACCGGCGGCGGCCGATCCGCGCTTCCTCAAGCATCGCGGCAAGGCGATCGCGTTTGAGGACTACAACCACATGATGCGCGAGATCGAGCGCGACGATCTCGACGTCACGCCCGACCACATTCTCGTGCTCAAGAACGCCGGGCCGAAGGGCGGCCCCGGTATGCCGGAATGGGGCATGCTGCCGATCCCCAAACGTCTGCTGGGCCAGGGCGTGCGCGACATGATCCGCATCTCCGACGCGCGCATGAGCGGCACCAGCTACGGCGCCTGCATCCTGCATGTGGCGCCGGAGAGTTTCGTCGGCGGCCCGCTCGCTTTCGTCAAGACCGGCGACGAGATCGAGATCGACGTCGACAAGCGCCTCATCCATCTGCACGTCAGCGATGCAGAACTCGCCCGCCGCAAGGCCGCCTGGACGAAGCCTGCGCCGAAATATCCGCGCGGCTATGGCGCGCTTTATTCGCAACATATCGGGCAGGCCGACCAGGGCTGCGATTTCGATTTCCTCGGCGCCGGCGGCGCGATCCCCGAGCCGGAGATTCACTAGCGGCACGGGTTGAAAATCGGAGGCGTACGATGTTGCGAAAAGTCGGCGCGGCAGCTTGCGCTACGGCCTTCGCCATGACGGCACTGCCGGCAAGCGCGCAAACCTACCCGACCAGCCCGGTGCATCTGATCGTCGCCTATTCGGCCGGCGGCACCGGCGACGTGGTGGCGCGCATCGTCGCGCCCAAGCTCTCGCAGGCGCTCGGCCAATCGGTGATCGTGGAAAACCGCGCCGGGGCGAGCGGCGCCATCGGCGCGCACAGCGTCGTCACCGCGGCGCCCGACGGGTTCACGCTGCTGATCGGCCAGACCGCCGAAGTCGCCATCAACCAGCACTGGCTCAAGGGCCTGAGCTACGATCCCGACAAGGACCTCGCGCCGGTCGCCATGCTCGCGATCGTGCCGCTGGCGCTCGCCGTACCGGCCAAGGCGCCGTATTCCAACATGGCCGAATTCATGACGGCGTTGCGCACCAAGAAGCTGACATTCGCCTCGGCCGGCACCGGCACGCCGGGCCATTTCGCCGGCGAATTCCTCAAGGCCAAGACGCACGGCGATCTCACGCATGTGCCCTACAAGGGCGCCGGCCCCGCCTTGACCGATCTGATCGGCGGCCACGTCGATTTTTATTTCCCCGGAATGCCGGCGGTGATGCCGCACATCAAAAGCGGCCTGCTCAAGGTCTTCGCCGTGTCGTCCGCCAAGCGCTCGCCGATCGCGCCAGACGTGCCGACGGTCGCCGAAAGCGCCGGCATCAAGGATTTCGACTTCACGTTGTGGGCCGGCGTCTTCGCGCCGCGCGCCACGCCGCCGGCGATCATCGCCAGGCTCAATACCGAGATCAACAAGGTGCTCGCCGACCCCGAAATCCGCAAGAAGCTGGTCGACGCCGGCGCCGACGTCGAGCCGATGTCGGTCGATCAATTCCGCGCCTTCGTCAACGCCGAAAGCGGCAAATACGCCCGCATCATCAAGGAAACCGGCGTGACGGCGAACTAGGCTGGCGCGCGCTATCGGCATACCGGCCTTTCGCCGGGCACGCACTTTTGATTTAGAAGAACTCCGAACTAGAAAGCCTCTAATGTTCGTCCGCGCGCATTGACTTACGCGCGGAAATTTTCCGTATTGAATTTCGCCGCGCGCGGCCCGCGTGCGGCCGACTTGTTGCCGGGCCTTGAACCCGGCGGATGAGGAAAAAATAGATGTTCAACCGCCATGCGCGCGTATGCCTGTTGGCCGCGCTTGCTTTCGTCGCGACCAGTCTTGCAGCCCGCGCGCAGACACCGCCTGTTCCCGCGCAATCCGTCGCCGACGTCTTTCACGAAGCCGAATCCAAATACATGTTCGGCTTCATCGACGGCGCCGACATCGGCAACGAAGGCGAGAAGGCGTTCGAGTACGAGGCGACCGGCTCGTTCCAGAAGCGCGGCGGGCGCTACACCGCGCTCGAGCACGAGTTCGAGTTCGAGCAGGTGCCGACGCAGAATTTCGCTTACGAGCTCAGCGCGCACGCCATCACCCATTCGATCAGCGGCGTCGAGGATCTCGACGACCGCAACTCGACGCAGTTCAGCGGCGCCTCGGCGAAGCTGCGCTATCTGATCATCGGCCGCGGCCCCGGCTCGCCGTTTGGGTTGACCGTGTCGGCGGAGCCGGAATGGGCGCGCGTCGACGGCACCGACGGCACCCAAGTGCAGGCCTACAGTTCGGAATTCAGGATCGTCGCCGATACCGAGCTGATCCCTAATCGCCTCTACGCCGCGGTCAACTTGATCTACGAGCCGGAAATCGCCAAGCCCGCGGACACCGGCATGTGGGAGCGCAGCTCGTCCGCCGGCGTCGGGCTCGGCCTGACCTACCGTTTGACGCCGACCTGGGCCATGGGCGTTGCGACGGAATACGACCGCGCCTATGACGGTCTCGTGTTCCAGACCTTCGACGGTCATGCGCTGTTTGTCGGGCCGACACTGCAGATCAACATCAGCCGCAAGATGCTGCTGGCCGCCGCGTTCATGGCGCAGGTTGCCGGCCACGCCGCCGCCGACCCGCGGCCGCTGGACCTGACCAACTTCGAGCGCTATCGCGCCAATCTGAAGCTCGAATTCGAATTCTAGGGTTGACGGGCGGCGTTCGCCGGAAAGGATGCGCACATGACACGGATCGTGAAACACGGGCTCGCCACCGTCCTGACGCTAGGGCTCATCTTCGCGGGCTCGGCATTGCGCGCCGAGGATACGGTGACCGTGAATATTTCGATGAAAGACCATCGCTTCCAGCCCGCCGAATTGCAGGCGCCCGCCCACAAGGCCATCGTCATCATCGTGAAGAACCTCAACTCCGCGCCGGCTGAGTTCGAGAGCAACATGCTGCGCGTGGAAAAGGTGGTGACCGCCGGCGGCACCATCACGCTGCGCATCCGCCCGCTGGAGCCCGGCCGTTATCGTTTTTTCGATGACTTCCATCCAGAAACGCAGGGCTATCTCGTCGTCAAGTAGCGGCGCCGGCGCGCCACAAATCCATTGACGCCGGCCGCTTGAGCCGCCATGTGACGGCTCCCATGGCCGACGACATTCCCTTCGACAAAAATCTCGATCTCGCCCCCGACACGGTGGACGAGCCCATGCCCGGCATCCGCCGCGTCATGGCCGACAATCCGGGGCCGTTCACCTTCAAGGGCACCATGAGCTACATCATTGGCCGCGGCGAGGTCGCCATCGTCGATCCCGGCCCCAACGACCCGCGCCATATCGGCGCGCTGCTCGAGGCCGTGCGCAATGAGACGGTCGCCGCGATCTTCGTCACCCATACCCACCGCGACCATTCGCCGGCGGTACCGGCGGTGAAGGCGGCGACCGGCGCCACCGTCTATGCCGAGGGTCCGCACCGCGCTGCGCGGCCTTTGCATATCGGCGAGCACAATCCGCTCGATTCCAGCGGCGACCGCGATTTCCGCCCCGACGTCGCGCTCAAAGACGGCGAGGTGGTGAGCGGCGACGGCTGGAGCATCGAAGCGGTGACGACGCCCGGCCACACCGCCAACCACATGGCCTATGCCTTCAAGGAGAATAACGCGCTATTCGCCGGCGACCATGTGATGGGCTGGGCGACGTCCATCGTGGCGCCGCCCGACGGCGCCATGAGCGACTACATGGCCTCGCTGCAGAAGCTCGCCAAGCGCAGCGAGACGATCTATTTCCCCGGCCACGGTCCGGCGATCCACGATGCCGGCAGATTCGTCAACTACTACATCCTGCACCGCAAGGCGCGCGAAGCCTCGATCCTGCACCGGCTCGCCAAGGGCGAGACCGACATTCCCTCGATCGTGCGCGCGATCTATATCGGCATCGATCCGCGCCTGACCGGCGC
>DATJVE010000116.1:0-12929 GCA_035501975.1 Pseudolabrys sp. | reverse complement strand
CGATTCTTGCTTGTTATTGCTTATACCAAGTCTTTCGCGCCAGCGATATGCGATTCCGCAGTGCGGTAATGCACAATATTTGTGCGAGAAATTGATTTAAAGCTTGAATTCCTCGCCGAGGTAGAGCCGGCGAACGTCCGGATTGTTGACGATGTCGTCGGCCCGACCCTCCATCAAAACCGAGCCCGAATAGATGATATAGGCGCGGTCGGTCAGCCCCAGCGTTTCGCGTACATTGTGATCGGTGATCAGCACGCCGATGCCGCGATTGGTCAGGTGCCGCACCAGCGCCTGGATGTCGCCAACCGCGATCGGATCGATTCCGGCAAACGGCTCGTCGAGCAGCATGTAGCTCGGCCGCGTCGCCAGCGCGCGGGCGATCTCGACGCGCCGCCGTTCGCCGCCGGAGAGCGCGATGGTTTGCGTCTTGCGCAGCCGCGCGATGTTGAACTCCTCCAACAGCGCGTTGAGGTCGGTTTCGCGGCGGCGCTTGTTCGGCTCCACCATTTCCAGCACCGAACGGATATTGTCCTCGACGTTGAGGCCGCGAAAAATCGACGCCTCCTGCGGCAGATAGCCGATGCCGAGGCGGGCGCGCTGATACATCGGCAAGGCGGTGACATCGTAGCCGTCGAGCTCGATGCGGCCGCGGTCGGCCTTGATCAGGCCGGTGATCATGTAGAATACGGTGGTCTTGCCGGCGCCGTTCGGGCCGAGCAGTCCCACCGCCTCGCCCCGGCGCACATAAAGCGTGACGCCCCTGACCACCATGCGGTTGCCGAAGCTTTTCTCGACGCCGTGCACGGCAAGATAGGCGGGACGCTGCGCTTGCCGCCCATCCGGGCGGCGCGCCGCGCCGGCCGCTGATTGCGCTTGCGGTTGCCGCGCGGCCGGAGCGGCCTCAGCAGCCCGGGCCGGCGCAACCTGGCGGATCACCGGTCCGGCGGGTTGCCGGGCCGTGCGGCTCACGGGCTGAGGCCGGCGTCGAAACAGCGTAAGGATGTTCACCGGGCTACCTCGCCGCGAGCGTTGCGAACTTGCCGATCAACTGCCATTGCCGGCGGGCCAGATTAGCTGATTCCACACCGCCGAGGGCGGCAGGGGCTTCTGCGCGGGCGCTCCGGGTCAATTGGACGACCGCCCGGGCTGCGGCGCGGGCGCTTGTCTCAGCCCCGACTTGAGATCGACCGGGCCGCTGGAGGGCAGGAACAGGCCTTGCACCCGGTCATGCCCGTTCTTGCCGGCTTCGACCCGCGAAACGCCACTGGTCAGATCGACCACCAGGCGCTCGCCGCGCAGCACATTCTGCCCCTGCGTCATCACCACTTTGCCGTTGAGGGTGACGGTGTTGGTCTTCATGTCGAATATGCCGGTGTCGCCGGTTGCCGTCTGGTCCTTTTGCGTCACCACCACGCCGCCGCGCGCTTCCAGCCGCTTGATGCGCTGCTGGCCGCCGGGACCCGGGCTCGCCGCTTTCAATGTCTTCCCATTGCCGGTTTTGGCGTCGTCCTGCTCATAGAATACCACCAGCGACTTGCAGCGCAGATCGGTGTCGCCTTGCGTCACGTGCACATCGCCCGAGAAGGTCGCCACCTTGTCCTTGTCGCGCACTTCGAGCGTCGCCGCTTCGATGTGCACCGGCTGATCGCGATTCTGCGAAAAGCCCTGCAACGCGTTCGGCGGCCCCTTCGCCGGCTGCGCGTTAAGCGGCGCGGCCATGGCCAAGACTGCGGCGGCGATCAGCAGCGGGCGACGCAGCACGGTCATTGCACTCCGGCCTTGGCTTGCGAGTTCGCGGTGTCGCCGAGTTTCATGGTCATGCTCACGCCGCCGCCGAAGCGGACGAGGTCGCCGTTGTCGACGATCTCCAGCCGGTTGGCAAAGAGCTTGCCTTGCAGGAGATCGACCTCGACCGGCTGATTGGACACGACGTGGCTGGTGCGGATATCGACCAAGGCCTCGCTGAGCAGCCCGCGATAGCCGGTCGACGAGGTGAGCACGATGTTCTTATTGAGTTTCAGAGTCTCGCCCTTGCTGTCGTAGCGCCCAAGCGCCGCGGACAATTCGACCATGCTCTTGTCCTGCATCTGCACCTTGGCGTGCAGGTTGCTCAGCTCGATCGTGTCCGGCTGCGCGAGATCCTGCTTGGCGGCGTCGGCGGACAGTTCGTAGGCGCGCGCATCTTGCGTGAAGCCTGACAAATGCGGCTTCTCCATGGTGATCTTGGTGCCGGCCACCACCAGATTTTTGACGTCAATCGGCAGCTTGGTGAGCATGCGCAGCGGGTTGAAATAGACAGTCAGGAAAATTCCGGTGAACCCCACAAGCACGCCCATCGGAACGGCGATGCGCATGATGCGCACCACGCGGCTGTGCCGCCGCGCCGAGCGGAACGCGCGGTCGCTGTCGCCGCGGCCCATGGTCCAATAGGCACGCGGGCTCTGCGAGTCGGTTCGGGCGGTGCTCACATGGTTCATGCCAGGATCGGCATTTAGCTCCGTTGCGTTGCGTGTTCGGAAATCGCCTGATGCCCCGCGGCGCAACCTGGCGTGCGAATATGGCCCCTGCGCGGCAGCCGCGATTCAACGAATACTATTCTTACGACAATAGCTTAGACCGAATGCGAGAAAATGTCTTCGGCCGCCCAGCCGGACAAATCGAGCCGCACCCGGTCGGGCAGGAAGCGGAAACAGGCCGCCGCCAGTTCGCTGCGGTTCTCGCGCGCCAGCATGGCGTCGAGCTTTTCCTTGAGCGCATGCAGGTGCAGCACGTCGGTCGCCGCATAAGCCACCTGCGCGTCGCTGAGCGCCTCGGCGCCCCAGTCCGACGATTGCTGTTGCTTCGACAGGTCGACGCCGAGCACTTCGCGCGCCAGATCCTTGAGCCCGTGCTTGTCGGTGTAGGTGCGCGCCAGCCGCGACGCGATCTTGGTGCAGTAGACCGGCCCGGCCATCACGCCGAAGGCTTTCGCCAGTATGCCGAGATCGAAGCGCGCGTAATGGAAGATCTTGAGGATCGACGCGTCCGCGAGCAGCTTTTCGATATTGGGCGCCTTGTGCTGGCCGGCCGCGATCTGCACCACGTCGGCGTTGCCGTTGCCGGGCGAGAGCTGCACGACGCAGAGCCGGTCGCGGTTGGGGTCGAGACCCATCGTCTCGGTGTCGATCGCGACCGCGCCTTTGTAGGCGGAGAGGTCGGGCAGATCGCCGCGATGCAGGCGGATGGTCATTGCGCAACCCGGCTTGGAATTCTGGTGCCCAGGAGAGGACTCGAACCTCCACGCCTCGCGGCGCTAGTACCTGAAACTAGTGCGTCTACCAATTCCGCCACCTGGGCTCGTCGGGACTAGGTACGGAGCCCGTTTCGGCTTGTCAATTGAAGGGCTTTTCGGGGCCGGCACTACTCCCGTCCGGGTCTGTACAGCCTGCTCCCGATCCTGTATCCCCGCAGCCGTTCACCCCTTTGCATGAGCGCGGAAATGACCGCCAAAAGCAATTCCGAAACCCTCGTCACCGTCTATGGTGGCTCGGGGTTCCTCGGCCGCCATGTCGTGCGGGCGCTCGCCCGCCGCGGCTACCTGATCCGGGCCGCGGTCCGCCGCCCCGATCTCGCCGGCCACCTGCAACCGCTCGGCCGCGTCGGCCAGATCCACGCCGTGCAGGCCAATCTGCGGCATGCGCCGTCGGTGGAAGCCGCCGCGCGCGACGCCAGCGTGCTGATCAATCTGGTCGGCCTGCTGTTCGAGCGCGGAAAACAGCGCTTCAACGCCATCCACAGCTACGGCGCCGAACAAGTGGCGCTGGCGGCGAACACCCACGGCGCCCGCCTAGTGCATGTGTCGGCGATCGGCGCCGACGAGCACTCGCGCGCGGCCTACGCGCGCACCAAGGCCGAGGCCGAGCGGCTGGTGCTCGCTGCGCAGCCGCAGGCGGTGATCATGCGGCCGTCGGTCGTGTTCGGACCGGAGGACGATTTCTTCAACCGCTTCGCGGCGCTCGCACGCATCTCGCCGGCGCTGCCGCTGATTGGCGGCGGCGAGACCCGCTTCCAGCCGGTGTTCGTCGGCGACGTCGCCGAGGCCATCGCGCAAGCCGTCGACGGCAATGCCAAGGGCGGCACGATCTATGAATTGGGCGGGCCGGAGGTGTTCACCTTCGAGCAATTGATGCGCTTCATGCTGAGGACCATCGGCCGCAAGCGGCTGTTGGTGCCGGTTCCCTTCTTCGCCGCCAAGATCAAGGCGGCCCTGCTGCAATATTGGCCGAAGCCGCCGCTTACGCCCGATCAAGTCGAGCTCCTGCGCAGCGACAATGTGGTTTCCGAAGCCGCCAAGGCGGAAGGCCGCACGCTGCAAGGGCTCGGCATCCAGCCGGAATCGATCGAAGCGATCGTGCCGTCTTATCTCTGGCGCTTCCGCAAGACCGGCCAGTTCCACAGCCGGGTCGCGTGATCCCGAAAAGTGGCAACCGGTTTTCGGATCAGATCACGCGATAGAGAAAAAAGCGGCGCTTACAAAAAATAAATCGCGACCAGCCCGATCGCGCCGACGAGGATTCGCCACCAGGCGAACAGCGCGAACGAATGGTGCTGAACGTACCCTAAGAACGTTTTCACCACGATCCAGCCGAAGATGAACGAGCAGACAAAGCCGACCGCGATCAGCGTGAGGTTGGCGTGCGCGAGTTCGGCGCGATCTTTGAATGCCTCGAAGGCGAAGGCGCCGACCATGGTCGGCATCGCCAGCCAGAACGAGAACTCCGCCGCCGAGCGTCGGTCGGCGCCGAGGAGCATGGCGCTGACGATGGTCGCACCGGCACGCGACACGCCGGGAACCATGGAGAAGCACTGGCATACCCCGATGACGAAATACATCGGCAGCGTGAAGCCCGTCGCCTCGTGATAGCGCGGCTGCAGATTCAGGCGATCGATCAACAGCAGAATGAAGCCGCCGACGATGAGCGAGATACAGACGACGCGTACGTCGAACAGATAGGTCTTGATGATGTGGTAGGCGAGCGCGCCGATCACCGCCGCCGGCAGAAAGGCGAGCAGCACGCCGATGACGAAGCGCGCCGCCGCCCAGTCGGTGAACATGGTGCGCGCCAAGTTCCACAACCGGCCGAAATAAATACTGAGCAGCGCCAGGATGGCGCCGAGCTGAATCAGGACGGCGAACGACTTGCCGAAGGAATCGTCGCCCCAGCCGAGAATGCGCTCCATCAGAAGCAGATGGCCGGTCGAGGAAACGGGCAAGTATTCGGTCAGGCCTTCGACAAAGCCGAGCACCGCCGCCTTGACGATGTCGATATTTGCCGAGATCAGACCGGCCGCCTGCAAGGCGTGAAGAGGCATGAGGCGTGCTCCAGAGGGCCGGCTTGTCCAAGCCGCGATGGGGAATCGCCGAAAGGTCAGCGCTTTTGGCGCAATGCCGCCATTCCGGCAACGAAAAAAGTCGTAATCGCCATCAATTTGCTCCGCTTTCATTGCTCCAAAACGACGGTTTTCTATAGTGCTTCCCCCGATTCCCGCCATGACGGCCCGTGATTGCGGCCGGCCAGTTCCAGGACCCATGCTGACGCTGTTTCATCAAACGCTTTGCCCGCTCTCGCGCTATGTGCGGCTGATCCTCGGCGAATACGGCTTGGAGGCGCGGCTGGTGGAGGAACGGTTCTGGGAGCGGCGGGAAGAGTTTTTGCTGCTCAATCCGGCCGGCGAAATCCCGGTGCTGGTGGCGGACGGCCAGCCGCCGGTTCCCGGCGCCGGCATCATCGCCGAATATATCGAGGAGACCCTGCCGGCGGGGCACAGCGGCGACCGCCTGCTGCCGGCGACGGTCGAGGACCGGGTCGAGGTGCGCCGGCTGGCGAACTGGTTCAACGACAAATTCCATAACGAGGTGAGCGGCCTGCTGGTCACCGAGCGCGAGTTCAAGCGGCATATGACGGAAGGGCAGGGCGGCGGGCCGCCCGACACCGCGGCGCTGCGCGCCGCCCGCCACAATATCCGCTATCATCTCGCCTATATCGGCTGGCTGGTGCGCACGCGCGATTGGCTCGCCGGCGACCGGCTGAGCTTGGCCGACCTTGCCGCGGCGGCGCATCTGTCCGCTGCGGATTATTTGGGCGATGTGCCGTGGACCGCAGACGAAGCCGCCAAGAACTGGTACGCGCGGGTGAAGTCGCGCCCGGCGTTCCGCGCCATCCTCGCCGACACGCTGGCCGGACTGCCGCCGTCGCCGACCTACGCCAATCTCGACTTTTGAGCGATCCCGCGCGCATTAAGGCCGCCCTCATCGCGTACGCGCAGACACGCGGCTTTGACGTCGCCGGCGTTACTAGGCCCGACGCCGTTCCTGAAGCAAAGGTGCGCCTTGAACGTTTTCTCGCCGACGGCGCGCATGGCGACATGCTGTGGCTGGCGACGACCGCGGAGCGGCGCGCCTCGCCCGTGGCGCTGTGGCCGGACGTGCGCTCGGTCGTCATGCTCGGCATGAATTACGGGCCGGACGAGGATCCGCTGGCGATCCTCAAGCGCGGGGACCGCGCGGCGATTTCCAGCTATGCTAAGGGCGACGACTATCACGAGTTGATCAAGGCGCGGCTGAAAGACATCGCGCGCTGGCTGGTCGCCAATGCCGGCGGGGACGTGAAGGTCTTCGTCGATACCGCCGCGGTGATGGAGAAACCGCTTGCCGCAAGCGCCGGTCTCGGTTGGCAGGGCAAGCACACGAATTTGGTCTCGCGCCAATTCGGCTCATGGCTCTTTCTCGGCGCGATCTTCACCACGCTCGATCTGCTCGCCGACGCAGCCGAGCCGGACAATTGCGGCAGCTGCCGCGCCTGCCTCGATATCTGCCCGACCGCGGCGTTCCCCGAACCCTACCGGCTCGATGCGCGGCGCTGCATTTCGTATCTGACCATCGAGCACAAGGGACCGATCCCGCGCGATTTGCGTCCGCTGATGGGCAACCGCATCTATGGCTGCGACGATTGTCTCGCCGTGTGCCCGTGGAACAAGTTTGCCGTGCAAGGCCGCGAGGCCAAGCTTGCCGCGCGTGAGGATCTGCGCGCGCCGGCATTGGCCGAGCTCGCGCGGCTCGACGACGCGCAATTTCGTAGCGTTTTTGCCAAAACCGCGATCAAACGCACCGGCCGCGATCGCTTCGTGCGCAATGTGCTTATCGCCATCGGCAATTCCGGCGACGCATCGCTGAGCGTCGAAGCGAAACGCCTGCTCGACGACGCTTCGCCGCTGGTGCGCGGCGCCGCGGTGTGGGCGCTGGGGAGATTATTGCCGCGGGAACAATTCGCGGCGTTACGTAAATCGGACTCCGACGACAGCGTGCAAGACGAGTGGGCCGCCGCGCTCGCCTAGAATTCCTTCACTGCGTTGATCAGCCGCTCGATGTCCTCCGGCCGCGACAGGCGGTGATCGCCGTCCTTGATCAGCGTGAGCACCACGTCGTCGCGGGCAAAGCGCGACACCAATTCGACCGCGTGCCGCCACGGCACGTCGGGGTCCCGCACCCCCTGCAGGATATGCACCGGGCAGCCGGTCTCGATCAGCCCGTCGAGCAGCAGATACCGGCGGCCATCCTCGATCAAACCCTTCGTGATCGGATAGGGCCCTTCCGAATATTGCGAGGGCCTGAGCCACACGCCCTTGTCCTCGATCTCGCGCTTGATCGTGGCGGAGAAGTTTTTCCACATCAGCTCCTCGGTGAAGTCCACCGCCGGCGCGATCAGCACCATGCCGGCGATCGGCGGCGCACCGTTGCGCCTTTTCAGTTCGCGCGCCAGCAGCAGCGCCAGCCAGCCGCCCATCGACGAGCCGACGATCACCTGCGGGCCTTGCGCAAAGCGCGCATAGACGGCGAGGCTTTCCTGAAGCCAGCGGCCGATGGTGCCGTCGGTAAAGGCGCCGCCCGATTCGCCGTGTCCGGAATAGTCGAAGCGCAGGCAGCCGCGGCCTTGGCGCTCGGCCCATTGGTCGAGCGCCTGCGCTTTGGTGCCCTTCATGTCGGACATGAAGCCACCGAGCCAGAAGACGCTTGGTCCAGAACTTGGGCTCTTGCCCTCGCGCAGGCGCACGGTAATGGTCCGCGCCGGCGCCGGCGATTCGATTGTCAGGGTCGTCAGGCGAGCTTCGCTCATGCGTTTTGGCAGGATTCGGGAATGACTGAGTGTCCGGCCCCGCTCCTTCTCGCCGCAAGCCGGCCCCTTAGGCAAGGGGCCAAAGCGTTGCCGAAGCCATGCGCGGCGATTATACGTCGTTTCTGGCCCGCGACGCCTGACGCCGACGAAGTCGAGGTGATGAAGCAATGTCGAGTTCGACCGCGTCTGTGATCCCGGCCGTCGAGGAGCGCGCAGCCGCGCGTGTCGATCTTGCGGGCGCGCAGCCGCAGCCGGCGCAAAATCCTATCACCGTGCTGATCGTGGTGCCCACGCTCGACGTCGGTGCGGCCGATGTCGGCGCGCTCGGCCTGGTGCGCATTCTCAACCAAGCCGGTCACCGCGCCATCGTCGCCTCGCAGGCGGGCCGGCTGGTCGTCGACGTAACGGCGGCGGGCGGCGAATTCGTGCCGCTTGATCTCGCCAGCATCAACCCGCTGCGCATCTTGCGCAACGCCGTCGTGCTCAACCGCATCGCGCGCGAGCGAAAATGCGACGTGATCCATGCGCTCGGCCGCACCGCCGCCTGGAGCGCGCTGCTGGCCGCGCGCCTGCGCGGCATTCCTTTCGTCACCAGCTGGTACAAGGGCTTTCGCGACCAGAACATCTTCAAGCACCTGTACAACGGCGTCATGGCGCGCGGCGATCGCGTGCTCGCGGTGAGCGAGCAGATCGCGCAACTGATCAACGACCGCTACGGCATCCCGTGGGACCGCATCGCGGTGGTGCCGACCGGCATTGACTTCGAGCGCTTCGATCCGGCCGAGGTTGCACCGGAGCGCGTCGAGGCGCTGCGGCACGCCTGGGACATCAAGCGCGACACCAAGGTGATCCTCATCGTCGGGCGCATCGTGCGGCGCAAGGGCCATCATGTGGTGGTGAAGGCGGCCAAGCGCTTGAAGGAAATGGGGCTTAAGAATTTCTTGTGCGTCTTCGTCGGCGAAGACCGCGGCCGCACCCATTACACCGGCGAGCTTTGGGATCTAGTGCTGTCGACCGGAACCATGGACGTGATCCGCATGGCGGCGCCAGTCTCGGATATGCCGGCCGCTTACGCGGCCGCTGCCGTCGTCGTTTCGGCGGCGGTGCAGCCGGAAGGCCAGCAGCGCGCTGTCATCGAGGCACAGGCCATGGCGCGGCCGGTCGTCGTCTCCGACCTGGGCGCGGGGCCGGACATCGTGCTCACGCCGCCTGCGGTGCCGGAAGGCCGCATCACCGGCCTGCGTTTCCACTCGGGCGACGACGCCGCGCTGGCGGCGACGCTTTTGCGGCTGTTCTCATTGCCCGATCCGGTTCGCCGCGCCATGGGCGCGCGCGGCCGCAACTGGGTACTTGGCCATTTCGACTTGCCGGTGGTTGCCCGCGAGACGCTGCGATTTTATGAGGAGATAACCGGGCGCGATAAAAATCCGGCGGCGATGCCGCGATTGCAATAAAATGGGAGCAATTTGAACGATTTGGGCGCGGTTCCGCTCATTTCATTTGGCGCTCGTCGCGGAACGACGTTGACTTATTCGCCGTTTCTACCAATCTTTCATGGTCCGTGGCCGTGCGATGCGCCACGGCTTGTGGCAACAGCTTGAGGAGAAAAAAGCCATTCGTCGTCCGATGAAGTCCGCGCTGCCCGCCCAGAAGGATGGCCCGCGCATCAACGAGGAGATCCGCGCCCGAGAGGTACAGCTGATCGATAGCAACGGCGACAACAAAGGCGTCGTCGATTTTCAAACCGCCATGAGCATGGCGGAAGCCGCCGGGCTCGACCTGGTGGAGATTTCCCCCAATACCGCCCCGCCGGTCTGCAAGATCCTGGATTACGGCAAATACAAATTCCAGGCGCAGAAAAAAGCCGCCGAGGCCCGCAAAAAACAGAAAGTCGTCGAGATCAAGGAGATCAAGCTCCGGCCGATGATCGACGATCACGACTACGACGTGAAGATGCGCTCGATGAAGCGCTTCTTCGAGGAAGGCGACAAGGTGAAGATCACCCTGCGCTTCCGCGGCCGCGAAATGGCGCACCAGGAGCTTGGCTACAAGCTGCTCAACCGCGTCAAGGAAGACACCGCGCCGGTCGCCAAGATCGAATCGGAGCCGCGTTTCGAAGGCCGCCAGATGGTGATGCTGCTGGCGCCGCGTTAAGTTTTTTTATCGTCATTCCGGGGCGCGGGCGTTAGTCCGCGAACCCGGAATCCATAGTCACAGACCGGGGTTATGGATTCCGGCTCTCGCCGCCAAAGCGGCTCGGCCGGAATGACAGATGATTTTACTTCAGCTCCGCCTCCCAACGGCCGGCGCAGCTGCCGGCCGCGCCGATGCCATGCCAAACGCCGGCACCGCTACGTTCCGACAAATGGCCGGTGCCGCTGGCGCCCTTTTCGCCGGCCTGGATGCTGACCTTGGTCGCGCCGTCCGAGGCCACGGTACCGGCAAGGTTGATGCCCAAATCGCCGTTGTAGGTGATATGGCCTTTGGCCACTTTCACCTCGTAGCGGTAGCCGCGGTCGCACTCGCCCTTTTCGGTGATGACGAGCACGCTCCAGATACCGTCACGGACCGCGGCCACGGCGGTGCGCGGCAAGGTACTCGCCACCACAGCGGCCGACAGGGCCAAAAACAACGCCAAATTCGATAAACGGGACATATCGACCCCCCTGATTGAGGGGGGCTGATAGCAAACCGATGGGAAATGCTTCGTTAACGCGGCGCCTCGGCGCGGTTGCAAGGCGCGGCGGCCTCTGCCATAACGCCGCCCTCTCGTCGCCCGGCCAGTCAGGGCTGCCGTGGCGGCGATTTAAAGCTCAATTCCGAGCGCCTGCTCAAAGACAAGTTCTTTCGAGCATTTCCGGCCGAGCGGGCCTTCGCGCCCGCGTGCCGACCAGGAGAGCCAAATGCCCAAGTTGAAGACCAAATCGGGCGCCAAAAAGCGCTTCAAGATCACCGCGACCGGCAAGGTGAAATTCCAGCAGTCCGGCAAGCGCCACGGCATGATCAAGCGGACCACCAAGCAGATCCGCGAACATCGCGGCACCAAGGTGCTGTTCAAGACCGACGGCGACAACATCAAGAAATACTTTTTGCCCAACGGCTGATCGTATTCTTAAGGCCGCGACCACGCGGCCCTTGTCCCCGTCATCGCTGAAAGATTTGCAAGGAGATTTGTCATGGCCCGCGTCAAACGTGGCGTCACCGCCCACGCCAAGCACAAGAAAGTCTACAAGGCCGCCAAGGGCTATTACGGCCGCCGCAAGAACACCATCCGCGTCGCCAAACAGGCGGTGGAGAAGGCCAACCAATACGCCTTCCGCGACCGCAAGCGGCGCAAGCGCACCTTCCGCGCGCTGTGGATCCAGCGCCTGAACGCCGCGGTGCGGCCGTTCGGACTGAACTACTCGAAATTCATTGCCGGCCTTTCCAAGGCCGGGCTGATGGTCGACCGCAAGGTTTTGTCCGATCTCGCCATCAGCGAGCCGACGGCGTTCCAGGCGATCGTGGAAAAGGCCAAGGCCGCGCTGCCGGCGTAACCACAAGGTGTTATGCCCGCGAAAGCGAGCATCCAGTAACCGCCGACGTTAGAAATCGAAATGCCGGGGTTGCTGGATCGTCCGCCTGCGCGGACGATGACATCCGGGGCTATTGATGACTGACATCGGAAAGCTCGAGTCCGATCTGCTCGCCGCCATCGCTTCGGCCACGGATGAAGCGGGGCTGGAAGCCGTGCGCGTCGCGGCGCTCGGCAAGAGCGGGCAGGTCACGGCGCTGCTGAAGACGCTCGGCGCGATGACGCCGGACGAGCGCAAGCTGCAAGGCCCGGCGATCAACGGGCTGAAGGATCGCGTCACCGCGGCGATCGCCGCGCGCAAGGAGGCGCTTGCCGGCGCCGCGCTTGATGCGCGGCTCAACAGCGAAACGGTCGACGTCACGCTGCCGGTACGCGAGGCGCCGGCCGAACTCGGCCGCGTGCATCCGATCAGCCAGGTGACCGACGAACTCACCGCCATCTTCGCCGACATGGGTTTCGCGGTGGCGGAAGGTCCCGACATCGAGACCGACGACTACAACTTCACCAAGCTGAATTTCCCCGAAGGCCATCCGGCGCGGGAGATGCACGACACGTTCTATTTCCCGCCGAAACCCGACGGCTCGCGGCTCTTGCTGCGCACGCACACCTCGCCGGTGCAGGTGCGCACCATGTTGAGCCAGAAGCCGCCGATCCGCGTGATCTGCCCGGGCCGCACCTACCGCAGCGACAGCGACCAGACGCACACGCCGATGTTCCATCAGGTCGAGGGCCTGGTGATCGACAAGGGCTCGCATCTCGGCCACCTGAAATGGATCCTGGAGGAATCCTGCAAGGCGTTCTTCGAGGTCGACCGCGTGAAGATGCGCTTCCGCCCGTCGTTCTTCCCTTTCACCGAGCCGTCGCTCGAAGTCGACATTCAGTGCAAGCGCGACAAGGGCGAGATCCGTTTCGGCGAGGGCGAGGATTGGCTGGAGATTCTCGGCTGCGGCATGGTGCATCCGAACGTCTTGAAGAATTGCGGCCTCGATCCGAACGAGTACCAAGGCTTCGCCTGGGGTCTCGGGATCGACCGCATCGCCATGCTGAAATACGGCATGCATGACCTGCGCGCCTTCTTCGAGGCGGATGTCCGCTGGCTGAAACATTATGGCTTCCGCCCATTCGACATGCCGACCTTGTTCGCCGGCCTGAGCGCGTAAGCGCTCCCCGCGCCGCTAAAAATCGCTGGCGATGCCTTTGAC
>DATJVE010000115.1:0-12627 GCA_035501975.1 Pseudolabrys sp. | reverse complement strand
GGTGGCGCGCGATTTTGCAAGCGCCAAAACGGCTAACCGGCGAACAGCCTGCGCACCGCCTGACCCGCCTGGTTGGCGAGCGAGAGCGCCGTCATCGACAGCGATTGGCACGCCTGCAAGGCCAGAAGATCGGCGCCCTCCTGGTTGGTGTCGGCCGGCGTCAGCGTATCGGCGCCGGTCTGCAACGTATCGACGAGCGATTTGGTGAAGTCTTGACGCGTCTGCAAGACGACGAGGTTTGAGCCGAACAGCGACGCCTGCAATTGCACTTTCGCGAGCGCCGCCGTCAGCAGGCTGAGCTAGGCCGCGCTGTTCTGGCCGTCCAGCGGAATGGTGAGGCCGAGATAAGCGGAGTCCATAGTGACGCCGGTGACGGCGTACGAACTGGTGCCGTCGTCGTTGAACACGGTGTTCAGGTTGTCGCCGCGCAGCAAGTCGACGCCGTTGTAGACCGAATCGTTCGCCAGCTGATCGAGCTGGCTCCGCAGGTCGTCGAACTGCGCGGTCAGACTGCTGTCGACCGACGCGCCGCCGATCGAGTCGGTGCCGTTGCCGCCTTCGATCGTGCCGCCAGTGACGCCGGTGACCGTGAGCGCGCTGCCCGATTCGTTTTCGATGCACGGCGCGCCGCCGCTGTTGGAGGCAAAATATTGCCGGCCAGCGCGGCATTGCCGTTGATATCGGAAACCAGTTGATCGACGGTCTTGACCGCGCCGCCGTTCGTCCCGTCGGTGACCGTATTGCCGATCACGCCGCCGGTGATGTTGGACAGGTTGAAGGTCGTGCCGGGGCCTGATGCGGTCGCCTGCAGGCTGATCGTGTCGCTGCCCGCCGACACGCCGATAAGGTTACCGATCGCACAATGCGTTTCGCCGCGTTAAGATCAAATCAAGCCGAGCCTAGGGATGTGTACGTAGCTCCGCGCGAGCGGATGCGGTATCCGGCGGCTGCACGCTTCGGCGATCGTGCTAGCGTGGCGGCGATTCAACGAGAGCCGCCCCCGCGCCGCAAAGAACAGGGGCGATGGCGCACGCCCGCGCGAGACCCGCACACCCCGATCGGAGACCGATGCGCACGACGTCTGGCCGTGGCGCGACAATCCCGGCATATAGCGTGCACACCGGGGAAGCCATGCGCTCGTCCGTCGTCGTCGCCGCAATACTGTTCGCTGGCTCGCTGTTGGCGGGGCTCGGCTTTTGCGCGCTGCTGCCGCCCTACGAGGGCTTCGACGAGTCGGCGCATTATTCCTACATCGAGCAGATCGCGCAGACCGGCACCTGGCCGCGGCTGAACGATCCGATGACGGGCGAGATCGACGATTATCTGAATGCCGCGCCGAGCCCGCAAAGCGCGCGCTGGTCGTACCGGGCGTTTTCTCAAGCCGACGCCGCGGCGCAAGCGGCCGGCGACGCGGCGGTCCACAACGCGCGCGATCCGGCGCGGCCCTGGCGCGCCGGCACGCGGCCGAACTGGCAGGGCCAGCATCCGCCGCTTTATTACGCGGTGCTGGCGCCGCTCTGGTCCCTGTCGAAAGGCTGGAGCCTTTCCGCGCAACTGCTGCTGCTGCGCGCGGTGTCCTATCTGTTCGCCTGGGGCGCGCTCATCATCGCCAGCGTGATGCTGGCACGGCCAGCGGTCGCGCCGTCGTTACGGCCGGTGCTGCTGCTCGGCCCGGCGATGTGGCCGGCGTTGTTTCCGATGTGGTTTCCGGAAATGGCGCGGCTCGGCAATGACAGCCTGCTGCTGCTGCTGCTCGCGCTGGCATGGGCCGTGACCCAGACGGCGCTCGCGCCGCAAGGACGGCTGCGCTACATCGCGCTGCTCGGGGCGCTCTGCGGACTCGCCGCGCTGACCAAGGTCACCGCGCTGCCTTTCGTCGGCGCGCTCGGCCTCTTCCTGATCTGGCGCGTCTGGCGCGCGCGCGGCGACGCCGCGCTGCGGCGCGTCGCGCTGTCGCGCTTGCTGACGTTCGGCGTCGCCGTCGCCGCGGTCGGCGGCTGGTGGTACCTCAAATGTTACGTCGATTACGGCACGCCGCTGGTCAGCTCCGCCGCTTTCGACGTCGCCGCGCATGGCGGCCTGCTCAAGGGCCTGCGCGAGCATTTCATCTGGTGGAAGGCCATCAGCGGCGTTGTGCAAAACGTGCGCTCCTTCGCCTGGTCGGGAACGTGGTCGTTCGTCTTCGTGCCGCGTTGGATCGAGGTGCCGCTCAGCATTCTGGTCGTTGTTATCGCCGGCGGCTGGATCTGCCGCGCGGTGAAAACGAAAGAGCTCTCGGCGCTCGATTCGCTCGTGCTGCTGACCTTCGGTCTTTTCGTCCTCGCCTTGCTGCAAAACTCGCTGGTCATCATCGCCGAGGTGGGCGGATTCTTGGCCGGAGCCTGGTATCTGCATTGCCTGGCGCCGATGCTCGCGGCCTTCGTCGCCATCGGGCTCGAGCAGACCTCGAAGTGGCGGCGGGTGCGGCCGCTGATCGGCGCGCTGGTTCTCTTTCCGGTCCCGTTCCTGGTCTTCGCGACCACGTTCTACTTGTTTTATTTCAGCGGCTGCCTTCCCGAAGCGACCGGCGATCGGCGCTACGGCCTTTCGGCGATTGCCGCCTGCGCCGCGGCGCCGCGCGAGGTGCTCAGCCATCTCGCGGTCCTCGGCGATCCGGCGATCGCGCTGCCGCTGTTCGGCGCGGGGTGTTTCGTGATGCTGATCGGCCTCGTGCTCTTCACAATTCCGCGTTTCTTCGCTCGCCCTAATGCAGCCGCTTGACGCCGTCGTCGACCACGCGCAATTCCAGCCGTTCGATCATGTCGGCGCGCATCGTCTCGCTCGCGCGCATGGCGCCTTCGGTCTCTCTCCAGGTGGTGGCATTGGAGCCGAGCAGCACTACGCCGATGATGATTGCCGCCAGCGCGGCGATGGTCGTCTCGGGGGTGTAGGAAACGACCGACAACATCGAAAGCGCGATCCAGCCGGCGCCGGCGGCAATGGTGATCTTGGCGGTCAGCGAAAATTTGCGGCAGCGCTCGATCGCCTCCGCCAATTCCTCGATGCGCGCCTCGACGCGCGCGATGTCCTCGCGGGTGACCTCGTCGTCCATGCCGAACCGTAGCCCGAATTGCGCCTTTTTTGCAGGCTGGAATTCCACCACGTCCGCGGCATTTTTAAAGCCGGGACATGAAGGAGCAGCGTCATGAGACACGCGCGAATTCTCCTCGGCCTCGGCGTCCTGGCCTTGTCGGCAACCGGCGCCTTGGCGAAGCCCGCTTACGTCGCCTCCACCGTCAACCTGCGCGCCGCGCCCGGAACCAAAAGCGAGATCGTCGCCAAGATTCCCGGCGGCAGTCTGATCGACGCCAAGGATTGCAGCGAAGGCTGGTGCGAGGTCAACTGGCAGGACAAGAGCGGCTTTGCCATCCAGACCGCGCTCGATTTGAGCGGCCATGTGCCGCGCCGGGCCGCGGCTCCGGCCTATCCGGCGCCGCGCGGGCCTTATGTCGAGGAAGAAGAGCCGGCCTACTATGCGCCGCCACCGGTCTACTACTATGGCGGTCCGTATTACCGGCCCTATTGGGGCTGGCGCCGCCATTGGTGGTGAGCGTCAGGTCGTCTTGCCGGCGCCAAGCAGCAAGCCGAGCCCGACCTTGACGGCGAGGTAGGAGAGGATCGCAACCGGAAGGGCGATATAAAACTTCACGTCCAGGCCGTGCTGCAAACCGAACAGCACGGCGGCGCCGACCAGCACCGAGACGATGCGGGCAATCGTCGGCCCGTTCATGCGGCGGCCATCAGCGTTTGGGCTGCGCGCCGTCGACCTGGCGCATATTCGCCCACGGATCGACGGCGACTTGCGGGGTGGTCTGATCTTGCGTCTTTTTCATCGCCGCCTGGTAGTCCTTTTCGGCTTGCGCGGCGGCCTTCTTCTTCTCTTCCTGCTCGACCTGGAGCGGCGTTTTCTTGTCGCTTTGCGCAAAGCCGGGACCGGTCAGCGCGGTGAGCGCGAGCATTGCGGCAAACAGTTTTTTCATGGACGACACCCGGTATCTGGCCTGGGATAGGTTTATCACGGCCTTATCTGGCGCTACAATCTGCCCAAATCGTGGTGAAAATCTCCGCCGAAAGGTCAAAGAATGTCGCTTGTTCATGCCGCGTCGCCGCATCCGGGCCCGCTGACGCTCCGGCACGATTGGACCCGCGAGGAGGTCCGCGCGCTACTCGAGCTGTCCTTTCCGGAGCTGATATTCCGCGCGGCGCAGACGCACCGGCAGTATTTCGATCCGGCCGAAGTGCAGATCTCGACGCTGCTGTCGATCAAGACCGGCGGCTGCCCGGAAGATTGCGCCTATTGTCCGCAGGCCGCGCAATACGACACCGGCGTCAAGGCGGAGAAATTGATGAGTCTCGAGGCGGTCTTGCGCGAAGCGCGCGCCGCCAAGGCCAACGGCGCCTCGCGCTTCTGCATGGGTGCGGCCTGGCGCGAGCCGAAGGACCGCGATTTGGAGCAGGTCTGCGCCATGGTCGAGGGCGTCAAGGCGCTCGGGCTGGAGACCTGCGCCACGCTCGGCATGCTGAGCGGGGAGCAGGCACAGCGATTGAAGCAGTCCGGTCTCGACTACTACAACCACAACCTCGACACTTCGCCGGAGTTCTACGGCGAGATCATCACCACGCGTACCTACCAGGATCGCCTCGACACGCTCGACAAGGTGCGCGATGCCGGCATCAATGTCTGTTGCGGCGGCATCGTCGGCATGGGCGAGGGGCTCGACGACCGCGTCGGCATGATCGCGACGCTGGCCAATCTGCCGGTGCATCCGGAAAGCGTGCCGATCAACATGCTGGTGCAGGTGGAAGGCACGCCGCTAAGCGGTACGCGTAAGCTCGACCCGCTCGATTTCGTGCGCACCATCGCGGTCGCGCGCATCTGCATGCCGGCCTCGGTGGTGCGCCTCTCCGCCGGCCGCGAGGACATGAGCGAGGAGACGCAGGCTTTGTGCTTCCTCGCCGGCGCCAATTCGATCTTCTACGGCCCGAAGCTGCTCACCACGCCCAATCCGGAGCGCGACCGCGACATGCGCTTGCTCGACAAGTTGGGCCTGCGGCCGATGGCGTAGGGCCGCCCGGCAAACGACAACGGCGCGGCAAAGTGTTAGGGTTCAGCCCCGCTGCAGCCCGAATCGATCAGACCCCAGACCCGCCGCGCAATCTTGTCCGAAGCCAGTCCTTCCCGCCCGCGCCGGCGCGCCTTCGACGTGTCGACCGCGGTCATCGCCGCCGTGGCCTGTGCCGCCGCCGCCGCCGTCTATGTGCGCGACGGACGCGAGCATTTTCTCGCGATTTTCGGCAGCGACCTGGCGCTGTTCGGCGAGATGCTGCCCAAGGTGTTGGCCGGCTGTCTGATCGGCGCCTTCGTCACCATGATCCTGCCGCGCGAGCTCGTCGCGCGCTGGGTCGGCCACGAATCCGGTTTCACCGGCCTCGTGGTCGCTGCGTTCTTCGGCTTCCTGCTGCCGGGCGGGCCGATCACGATCTATCCGGTGGCCGGCGCCTTCCTGCTGATGGGCGCCGATGCCGGCGCGGTGGTCGCCTTCATCACCGCCTGGACGCTGTGCGGCTATACGCGCGCGCTGGTGTGGGAATTGCCGTTCTTCGGCCCGCACTTTGTCATTTGGCGCATTGTCGAGGCGGTCCCGCTGCCGCTCATCGCCGGATTGCTGGCGCGCATCGCGGTGCGCACCGGCGTGAAGGTGACGGTCGAGAAAGGCGATTGATGTTTCTCGCCGTCAACATTCTGCTGTGGCTGGTGGTCGCGGTTTTGGCCTTCGTCGCCGCGCTGCACGGGCGCGTCTTGTTCGAAGACGGCGCACGCAACGGCGCGCTGGAATTTCTGCGGCTGCTGCCGCGCATCGGCGCCGGCGTGATCGGCTCCGGCTTTATCGCCGAGATCTTGCCCAAGGCGACGGTCGCTTCCTGGATCGGTCCGGACTCGGGCCTGTTCGGCGTGATGATCGCGACGCTCGCCGGCGCGCTCACGCCGGGCGGGCCGGTGGTCGGCTTTGCCATTGGCTCGGCGGCGCTCAAGAGCGGGGCGGGCGCGCCGCAGGTGATCGCCTATTCCACGGCCTGGGCGCTCTACGCCATCCATCGGCTGGTTGTCTGGGAGGTCCCGCTGATGCCGCCGCGCGTCGTCTGGTTGCGCGCGGCCGTCTCGCTGCCATTGCCGTTCATTGCGGCGGGACTGGCGACGATGCTGGCGCAGCCGTGAGCACCCCCGGTTCCAAACCGCATTGAGACCTGCCAAAATCCTGCGCAAGAATAAAACAGGGAGGACACGATGGCGCGCCATGCATATTGGGCATCGTTCAAGCGCGCGGCGTTTGCCGCAGGATTGGTTGCGGCGGTCTTTGCTTGGCAGTTCGAGGCGGCGACCGCCGACGATTACCCCAACCGCGTCGTGCAGTTGATCGTACCGTTCCCGCCCGGCGGCGGCGTCGACACCGAGGGCCGCGTCATCGCGCAGAAATTGTCCGACGCGCTCGGCCAGCAGGTGATCGTGGTGAACAGGCCCGGCGCGGGTTCGGTCATCGGCGTGCGCGACGCTGCGAAGGCGGCGCCGGACGGCTACACCATCCTGATGCTGGTCACCGGCGCGAGCCTGCCGGCCAATACCGGCTACGATCTGCAGAAAGACTTCACGCCGATCGGGCTGATCGCCTCGATCCCGATCGTGATCATGGCCAATCCGTCGGTGCCGGTGAATTCCATGGCGGACATCGTCGCGCTCGCCAAAAAGGAGCCGGGCAAGCTGACCGTCGGCACGCCGCCGGCGCCGACGCTCAATTATTTCGGCGCCGAGCAATTCAAGGGCATGGCCGGCGCGGATATGACCATCGTCACCTACAAGGGCACCGGCCCGCTCACCACCGATCTGCTCGGCGGGCACGTGAAGCTCGCGTTCAACACGCTGCCGCCGGCGATCGGCAACATCAAGGCGGGCAAGCTCAAGGCTATCGCCGTGGCGGCGCCGCAGCGGCTTGCCGCGATCCCCGACGTGCCGACCACCGCCGAATCCGGAATGCCGGGGCTCGACATCGTGCAGTACTACGGCCTGGTCGCGCCGGCCGGCACGCCCAAGCCGATCATCGATCGGCTGAACAAGGAGCTGCGTAAGATCGTGTCGTCGGAAGACGTCAAGCAACGCATCATCTCCGACGGCGGCGGCCCGGTTGCTTCGACGCCGGAAGAATACGCGGCCAACATCCGGCGCGAGGAAGGCCGCTGGGCGGCGCTGATCAAGAAGCTGGGGCTGGTGGTGAATTAGCCCGTCACTCATCAATCGAGTTGATACCGGATCCGCGTCGGTATCCGCCAACGGCCCTTGACGGTGTCAAGGCGGGCACCCCGCCGTTATGGCGACCGGCCCGAACCGGACACCGCTCTCTTGCCATGGCGCTCTCAATTGTCGCCGCCGATCGCAGAACTGGCCGCGAGCAAGACCGCGCGCTGAATCGGCGCGCGCGGATGCCGAGACACAATCTGTCACAAAATTTTTCGTCATTGACAAACATCTGCGACATCTCACGCGTACCGAGGGGCACGCAAAGGCTGACCTGGATCAATGACATGATCCTTCCGATCGATTAAGGACTGCTACTGTTCCGAAAGGAACTGCCATGGGTGTCCTTCGCTATGCGGTGAACGAACTTCTCTTTCGCAGCGGCCGCTCGCTGGTAACGGCTGTCAGTATCGCGTTGGCTGTGCTTGCAGCCATAGTGCTCACGTCGCTGGCAAGCTCTTACGCCCGTGCGCTCCGCGTGCCGATCGAGACGGTCGGCGCCGACGTGATCGTGCAGCGGCAAGGCGACATCCCGCCCAAGCTCGAGGGCTTGGTGTTTCCCCATCCGAACGCGCTGGTCCCGGCGGATATCGTACGGCAGATCAAAGCGATCCCCGGGGTCATCGCGCTGACGCGTGCCGTGTATATGTGGGACCTGGAGCCGGATCGCTACGAGTCGGTGCTCGGCATCGACGACAGCGAAGTCGGCCTCGCCGGCCTCGGCCGGCGATTGATAGACGGCAAGCCGATCACGGCCGCGAGCCACAGCATCCTGGTCGACAGCGACTACGCGACCAAGAACCACGTCAAGGTCGGTGACAGCGTCATGGTCGGCGTCGATTCGTTTGCGGTCGCTGGAATCGTCGATGCCGCGCGCAGCGGCAAGCTGGTGCGCGCCGACGTCTATATGCCGATCGTGCTGGCGCAAGCGCTGGCCGCGACGGCGCCGCAGGTGCAAGCGCTCTATCCGTTCGGCGCCGACGACGCCAATCTCGTGCTGGTCAAAGTCAACCGCGAGCAATTGCAGGGCGTCGTCGAAAAGGTAACAAGCTTGATCGGCAAAAATGGCGTGGTGTCGAGCGAGCTTTCGATGCGCAACGCACTCTCCGGCGTGCTGTTTCTCTCGCAAAGCATGGGCCTGATCATCGCCGCGATCATCGGCCTCTTCGCCGCCGCCTTTGTCTGGCGCGCGACCGCGACGTCGGTGGCGGAGCGGCGGCGCGAAATGGCAATCCTGCAAGCCATCGGCTGGTCGTGGCGGCATATCGGCGAGCAGGTCGTGATCGAGAACCTGGCCTTGGCGATGGCCGGCACCGCGGCCGGACTTGCCGTTGCGCTTGTCGTCGTGCTCTCGCTCGGACACATCTCGGTAACGGTCGATCTGCCCTGGGACTTGAGCTCGACGCCGCATTTCATTCCGACGGCCGCGATCGACCGCACCCAGACGATTACCGCGCCGATCTCGATCTCGTGGCTGACCGCCGGCATCGCCGCTGCCGGCAGCCTGGCGATCAGCTTGCTGGCGGTTCTCGCCGTTCTTGCCCTGCCGCGGCCGCAGCCCTGGTCGTTGCTGCGCGCCGAATGATGGAGCCTCGCATGAACGATACGGCAATGCTCGCAAAGTCCGTGCCGGCGCCCGGCGTCGCGTCCGGCCGAGACATCATCCGCGTGCGGCGGCTCAAGAAACACTACGGCGACGTCGAGGTTCTCAAAGGTGTCGACCTCGCCGTCGACGCCGGACAATTCACCGCGATTATGGGCAAGTCGGGCTCCGGCAAGAGCACGCTGCTCGGAATTATTGCCGGCCTCGAAAAGCCCGATGAAGGCAATGTATCCATTCTCGGCCACAAGCTCGACGGCATGAGCGACCGGGATTTGGCGACCTTGCGCCGCCGCTCCATCGGCATCGTCTTTCAGGGCTTCAGCCTCATTCCATCGCTCACCGCGCTCGACAACGTTCTGCTGCCGACCTTCTTCGCGACCGAGACGAGCGCGGCGGAGCGCCGCCAACGCGGGGTCGATTTGCTCAAGCAGGTCGGCTTAGGCGATCGGCTGAACTACCACCCGGCGACGCTCTCCGGCGGCGAGCAGCAGCGCGTGGCGATCGCACGCGCGTTGATGAATAACCCCGCGATTCTCTTGGCTGATGAGCCGACGGGAAATCTCGATCAGGAAACCGGCGCTTCCGTGCTCGAACTGCTGCTCGATCTCGGCCGCACGCACGGCACCGGCCTCCTCATGGTCACCCACGATCCCGACGTGGCGGCCAAGGCCGGCCATGTCGTGGAAATGAAAGACGGGAGAATTATCGATGGCCACCCGTAGAGATATCATCGCGCTTGGCGCAGCCGCCGCGCTTCTGCTGCTGACCAAAGCCCACGAAGCCTTCGGCGCCCAGCCGACAATCGAGATCGTCGCCCTGCCGCATTCGCCGGTGCAGACCGCATTGAAGCCGGTGCGCGATTTTCTCGCGAAGCTCGGCGGTCAAGTCAAGCTGATCGAGCTCGATTCCGAAAGTCCGGCCGGCGAGAAGCGGATCAAGGCGGTCGGCGAGAAAGGCCATGTGCCGATCCTGCTTTTGGTCAACGGCAGCGACAAGTTCAAGCGGCCGGACGGCACGGCGGTCGTGTTCAAGGACTTTCCCGCCGGCGCCGGCAATCCGCTCGGACTCAACGGCACCTGGTCGGTGGCCGACTTCGAGGCGGCGGTCAACGCGGCGCTGGGGAAATAGCATGGCCGGCCTCGTTCACTGGCGCTATGTCGCAAGCGAACTGGGCTTTCGCTGGAAACGTACCGCGTTGCTCGTGGCCGGCATTGCCTTGGCTGTCACCCTGGTGACCACGCTCGACATTCTCAGCCGCGCCTTCGCCGATCTGGCGACGGTGCCGTTCCGCAACCTCGGCGCCGACCTGATCGTGCAGCGCAGCGCCGTGCAGTCTGCCGTGCCCAAGGATATGGGCATCATCCTGCCGTACTCGGCCGAACCGATCACCAGCGATGAACTCAAGCGGCTCGCGGCCGAGCCAGGCGTGAGCCAGGCGGCCGGCTTTGTGCTCCTGTGGAATCTCGGCAAGGGACGTTTCATTTCCATCACCGGCGTGCCGTTCGGGCCGGATGCGCCCGCGCTCGGCCCGGGCAAAGTGAGCCAATGGCTAATCCAGGGCCGGCTGCCGAATGCAGGCGCGCGCGAAGTGCTGGTGGAGCGGCACTATGGGGCGTTCTTCCGGCTGACGCCGGGATCGAAGGTCGAGATCGGCGGCGAGCAATATGCAGTCACCGGTGTGGCCGATATTCTCGAAGGCAGCCAGATTGTCGCCAGCAATTTCTACATGGACATCGACGAGGCGCGGCGGCTGGCCAAGCTCCCCGCGAATCTGGTGAACCAGGTGTTCCTCAAGCTCTCCGATATGGCACAGACCGAGAGCGTCAAGAACCGTATCGCGGCGTGGCTGCCGCAGGCTTCGGTGACCTCGCCGGGCACGATGTTGCAGTTGTTCGGCGGCGTGTCGCAGACCATCGGGCGCTTCCGTATCGTCGCCGTGCTCGCCGGTGCGCTGGCGGCGCTGGCGCTTGCCGCCACCTTTGTGTTCGGCAATCTGGTCGAGCGCAGCCGCGAGCTTGCGATCCTGCGCGTCATCGGCTGGGAGCAGAGCCAGGTGCGCCGCGAGATCGCGGCGGAAATGGTGCTGCAAGGGCTGATCGCCGGTTTGCTCGCGCTCGGACTGCTGGCGGCCGGCAGCGTTCTGCTGGCGCATATCAGCATCAATATGCCGGCCAGTCTTCCCGGTGAGAATCCGGCGAGCTTTGCTGCCGGCGACTTTCATCTCGGCGCCAGCACGATCACGCTGCCGGTGACGCTGACGGTTTGGGACTGGCTCTGCGGACCGCTGGCGGCGACGGTGGCGCTGGGTATTTGCGGCTGGTGGATGGCGACGGATCGCAAGTCGAAGAGTCTATGGGCCGCGATCAGGGCGTGACGGCTCGCCCGCGCGGAATTACTGCCGCAACAGGCCGCAATAACGGTTGGTGCCGTTATCCCAGCAGCCGGTGTTGCGGCAATAGTTGAAGCGCTGGCGGCAGGGGGGAATGCAGTTCGCCGCCACCGCGGGCGGAAACTTCTGGCAGGCGGTAATGCACGTCTTCTGCTCGCTGGTGCACGTCATCGGCGCGGCCTGCGCCGGCTGCAGACAGAGCAGCGGCAGCGCGATGAGGGCGAAGGCGATTCGGCTCATGCCGATTCGTTAGCATGATCGGCGTTGCGCCGTCTTGTCTGCCACGCGGGCGCGGCCAGGGCGGCGAAATAGCCGAGCGCGCTCAAGCAGGCGATGCAGAAGCTCACCGGCCAGTCGGTGTAGTAGGCGACCGTAATGCCGAGCCAGGCTTCGGCCAGAGCCAGCAGCGCGGCCAGCGCGAGGCCGCTCCACAGCCCGGTGGTCAGGCGTTGCGCCGCGGCGGGCGGGCCGACCATCAGCGTGAACACCAGCAGCACGCCGACGATCTGCGCGCATTCCGAGACGGCGAGCGCGACGACGGCGAGGAACGCGGTCGACACGAAGCGCAGCGGCACGCCCTTGGCCTCGGCCAATTCCGGCTGCAGGCTGGCGAAGATCAGCGGCCGCATGATCGCGGCGAGCGCGACAAGGGTGATGACGCCGAGCACGGCGAGCGTCGCGATCATGCCATGGTCGACCGCCAGCACGTTGCCGAACAACAGCGCGGTCGCCTGCGTCGCGAACGACGTATAGTAGTGCAGGAACAACAGGCCGAAACCGAGCGCCAGCGCCAGCACCACGCCGATCGCCACGTCGCGGTTGCTGATGCGCTCGGAAAGCACGCCCATGGCGATGCCGGCGGCCAGCGTGAAGCCAATCAGACCCCACAATGGCGCCAGCCCGATCAGCCCGGCGCCGGTCGCGCCGGCAAAGCCGATGTGCGAGAGCGCGTGGCCGGCGAAGGTCTGCCCGCGCATCACCAGGAAATAGCCGACGATGCCGGACACCACCGCGACGATGCCGGCGGCGGCGAAAGCGTTCTGAATGAAATCGTACTGGAACACCTTGCCTCGTCATACTCTGGATTCCGGGCCCGCCGCTTCGCGGCGTCCCGGAACGACAATGCTGTCAATGATGGTGCTCATGCTCGTCGCCATGATTGTGGTCGTGTTGATGGGCGGATGTTTCCACGTCGCGGCCGCGCGACATCACGAAGATGTGGCCGGCGGCGCGCACCACCTCGATGTCGGTGCCGTAGAGCCGCGACAGCACCGGCGCGGTGATCACCTCGTCGACGGTGCCGAGCAC
>DATJVE010000114.1:0-20644 GCA_035501975.1 Pseudolabrys sp. | reverse complement strand
ATAGTCGACCTCGCCGTTGGCATCGGTCGTCGGCTGAAAGCCGCGCTTCTCCCAGCACACGAGCGTGGGTTGCGCGAACATCAGCTTGGCTTGTCGATAGCAATATTGTTCGCCCGGTTTCGGCGGGCTGTAGCGCGGATGGCCTTCGCGCAGCACCAGATCGAGCAGAAATGACAGCTCAGTCCCGGTTTCGATGACGCCGGTGACGAAACTGTCCTCGAAATAGACCTGATCGAAGCCGGCCAACTCATAATAAGGCTTTGGGCTCATGGCCGTCCCCTTGCGCGCGAACACGCGGACGTATTCATTAGCGCGCCCACCATAACGGGAACGCTCCATGTCCGCCAACACCGCCTTCCATATCGCCGTGCTCGCCGGCGACGGCATCGGGCCGGAGGTGATGGCGCCGACGCTGGCGGTCTTGCGCCGCATCGAGGCGACCACGCCGAGCTTGAAGTTCCGCTTCAGCGAGGCGGCGGCCGGCGCCAATCACTATCGCGAGACCGGCAAGTCGATGCCGGAATCGACCGTCAAATTGTGCGAGGAAGCCGACGCCATCCTGCTCGGCGCCTGCGGGCTGCCGAGCGTGCGCTATCCCGACAACACCGAGATCATGCCGCAGGTCGAGCTGCGCTTCATCTTCGACCTCTACGCCGGCGTGCGGCCGGCGCGGCTCATCCCCGGCGTGCCGAGCCCGATCGTCGGCGCCCAGGACCACGGCATCGATTTCGTGCTGATTCGCGAATCGACCGAAGGCCTGTTCGCTTCCATGGGCAAGGGCGTGGTGACCGACGATGAAGCGCGCGAGACCCTCGTCGTGACGCGCAATAAAACCGAACGGCTGTTCGATTTCTCGCTGCATCTGACCGAGCGGCGCATGAAGCGCGGCCGGCCCGGCCGCCTGACGCTGGTCGACAAGGCCAACGTGTTCAAGGCCTTCAACTGGCAGCGCGCGATCTTCGCCGAGCGCAAGACCAAATTCCCCGACGTGAAAACCGACCTGCTTTATGTCGACGCCTGCGCCGCCATGATGGTGAAGAAGCCGTGGGATTTCGACGTGATGGTCATGGAGAACATGTTCGGCGACATTCTCTCCGATCTCGCCGCGGGGTTGATCGGCGGGCTTGGCATCGCGCCCTCGGCCGACATCGGCGATACCCATGCGGTGTTCCAGCCCTGCCACGGCACCGCGCCCGACATCATGGGTCAGGGCAAGGCCAATCCGACTGCCATGTTTCTTTCGGCCGCCATGATGCTCGACTGGCTCGCCGACAAGCACGACCATCCGCCGGCCGCGGACGCCGCGCAGCGCATCGAGCGCGCCGTCGATCGGGGCTATGCCGGCGGCATCAAGCCGATGGAGTACGGTGGGAGCGATGGAACCGCGGCGATCACCAAGGCGGTGATTGCCGCCCTTGGCTAGCGCCGCGCGACGGCGCACCATTCGTGGCTGCCCATCAAGTTGTTGCTGACCGTGCCGCAACTCCCCGCGACCGGCGTCAGTCCGGCGGCGGCCAGGGCCTCGCGCATACGAGCCTCTTCGCCGGCGTCATAGAAGACGAAAAGATCGCCCTTGTGGGCGGCAATGCGCGCAAGCGCCTGGTCGCGGAGCAGCGACGGCTTCTCGGCCGAAGTGAGAAACCCGTCGATACGGACGAAGCTGACCTGCGGCGGAAAGCTGGGAATGAGGAAGCCGACGGGTTGCAGCCCGGTGAGGATGGCGAGGGTGCTCGCGGGCGAACGGATCGGCGGCACGCTGACCTGCACCAGTTGATGGCCCGGCCTTGTGCGGTCGCCGAAGCTGAGCTTTGTGCCGGCGAGAGCAACGACCGCGAGCGCCAAGCAGATCGCCCAGCGCAGGCGAAGCCGCAGCGGCCAGCTTCCGATCAGCGCAGCGATGACCAGCGGCGCGAGCATCTCAAGGACGACGACGTAACGGTAGATGGCGAAGATCGCGAGCCACAGTACGTAGCTCACGGCGCAGAATGCAGCGAGAATTCGCAGCGCATCGCCGTCGGCAAAGGGTTTCTCGACCGGCCGCCGCAGCGCCAGCAGTGGAATGCTCATCACCATAACGCCGTAGGCGATCGGCAGCTTGTAGTCGGCAAACAGCGCATCGGCGGTCGCGCGCGGCTCGGCGACAAAGAGGAACGGGAACTCGATTGCCTGCCAAAGGCTTTGCGGGATGAATTTCAGGTCTTGATAGGTGCCGGCGCCCAGCAGCGGCGAGCCGAGGACATTATTGAAATAGGGAAACAGCGGATTACCGGTGGAATACCAGAGGTACAGCATCCAGGGTCCGCCGAGGATCAGGAAACTCGCCGCGGCCGCGGCCGCCAGCGAGGCGACGAGGAGCGCCTTGCTGCGGATATCCAAACGCATGAGTAAAGCAGCCGCACCGATGCCGGCGGCAAAAGGCACCGCCGTGAGCTTGAGGGCACTTGCCGCGCCGATGAGAAGGCCGGCGACGCCGCCCCGCGTCATAATGGCCCGACGGCCACGGTTCGGCCGGCCCGCTTGCAACTCGAGCAACTGCAAGAGCGCCCACAACACCGGAATGCTGACGACATTGTCGGAATAGGTCGTCACCAGCAGCAGGAACGACATGCCGCCAAAAAATCCGATCGCGGCCAGTGCAAGAGAGAACGACCGCGAGAGCGAGGCATCGAAGCCGGCAAAGACCGTACGGGCAATCAGGTAGAGCAAGAAGAAATTCAGCCCCTCCACCGCGCCGAGCAGCACGACGTCAAGCGCCGCCGGCAACGCATTGCCGGCGAGGTAGTATGGGACATCGAGAAGCGGGTTGTTATAGGTCGCGTGGTGCGCGACGGCGACATCCTGACCGAAGCGCCAGGTGAGCAGGCTGTAGGCGTTGTACCAATGGTAGTTGCGGAAGTCCCAGGACGTTTCCTGGCCGGCGAGCAGCGCGACGACCGCGCCGATCAACGGACTGAGCGCAAAGGCTCCCGCGTCAGGTCGTGCGAGACGCTGAACGAAATTCAATTGCCGCTCTCCAGGAGCGTCGCGGTGCTTTATCGCCTCCAATAAGTCTGGGACAATTGCCGTTGCACGCTCTGACCTAGATCAAAGCCCGACGAAATCCTTGATCGCCGCCAGGAACGCCTGCGGCTGCTCAAGCGGCGGGCAATGGCCGCAGCCAGGCAGCTCGATATATTTCGCGCCGGCGACCTTCTCCGCTACCGCCTTATTGAGCGCCGGCGGCGTGGCTTGATCGAATTCCCCACAGACTACCAGCGTCGGCACGTGCATGCGGTGCAGGAGCTTCTCGAGATCGGCCTCCTGCAAAATCTTGCAGGCGGCCTGGAAAGCCTTGGGATCGATCGTGAGCAACACTTGCTTGCGCTCCTCGACCGCCTCCGGGTGTGCCGCGAGATAGGCCGGCGAGTACACCCGCTTGGCGGCGATCTCGGCGACCGCGCCGAGACCTTCAGTGGCGACCCTGTCGGCCATGACGGCGAATTGCTTGCGGCCCTCAGGCGGGAAGCAGGCGGCGGCATCGCTGAGCACCACCCTTTCGATGCGCTCGGGATGGGCCATGGCGAAGGCGAGCGCGACCGTGCCGCCGAAGCCGTTGCCGATCAGGATCGAATCGTTGCCGACGCCGAATTCCTGGAAGCCGTCTTCGACCGCCGCGACATAGGCGTCCATCAGCGGCAGCGGCGTCGGCTGCGAACCGTGGAAGCCGGGCAGATTGATCAGCGTGACGCGGTGCTTGGCGGCGAGCGCCGGCAGGACCGGATCGAAGGCGTGGCGGTCGCTGAGCAGCGAATGCAGCACCACCAGATCGCGCCCCGCTCCCGTGCGCACCGCAGTGAGCGAGCCGTGGCCGGCGGTCAATTGTTCGAATTGCATGGGGTCGCCTCTATCGTTGCTCGTCACCCTGAGGCGGCCGCGCCATAGCAGGCACGGCCTGCGCAAACTTGGCTGCGATGCGCGGCCCTCGAAGAGCGACGGCCGCCGATCTCGCGGTTACCCGAATTCGGGAGCAATCTAGCCACGCAGTTCATCCTTCGAGGCTCGCTTCGCTCGCACCTCAGGATGACGGATTGAACGACGCCTCGCGCACTTAGTTCCCTTCGCGCCAGATGCCGAGCGCTTCCTGCGCCGGGCGGTCGGAGATCGAAAACACCACCGCGTCGCCGCCGCCCACGGCATGCTGATAGCGCTTCCAGGGTGGCACCACGAAGACGTCGTTGACGCCCCAGTCGAACGGCTTGCCGTCGATGACCGTGGTGCCTTGCCCTTCGGCGACCGCAAAGATGGTGCCGTCGGTCGAGCGATAGGGCTCGCCCTTGAAGCCGGCCGGCAGCAGCGCGAGGTGCGCGCCCATGGTCGGCAGCACCGGCCCGCCGTTGATCGGATTGGCGTAGCGCACGCGCGCGCCGTGACGCTTGTCGACGTCGCCGGTCTTCTTCAGCCGTTCGAGGATCGGTCGCATCTTGGCATAAGGGTAGTTGATCACCGGGGTACGGTTCGGCATCGCCGGCATACCGTCCGGCAGCACGCCGGTGGCGAAGCGCTCGAACGAGTCGCCGTCCTCGTGGTTGGTCTTCTGCATCTTCTCGTCGAAGTGCTCGGAGAACGACGCTTCGAAATGGTTGACCGTCGGCATGTCGAGCACGTCGAGCCACATCACCGGCTGCCTGCCGGGATTGCCGTGGTCGTGCGGCGCCCAGTTGGCGGTGATGATGAAGTCGCCATGGCGCATCATCGACTTCTCGCCTTCGACCGCGGTGTAGGCGCCCTCGCCTTCCAGCACGAAGCGGATGGCGGACGCGGAATGGCGGTGCACGTCGGCGATCTCGCCGGGCAGAATGAGCTGGATGCCGGCGAACAGCGAATGGGTGATGCGCGCCTTGCCGGTTTCGCCGGGATTTTCCAGGACCAGCACGCGGCGCTCGGCTTCTTCAGCGCTGATCACGTCGCCGGCCTCGAGCATCAGCCGCTTGACGTCGGCGAATTTCCAGATCGCCGGCTGGCAGGCGGTCTTCGGCTCCGGCGTCACCAGGTCTCTGAGCACTTCCCAGAGCGGCGCCATGTGGAACTTGGCGATCTTGTCGTAATAGGCAGTGCGCGCGGCCTGCACATTGTGCTTGGACCCCGGCTGGACTTGCTCATTTGCGGCTGCGACCGCCATGGAACGGCTCCCTGAAACGCTCGTCGTGGTCATTGTGGTCTCTCTGAAATTATAGCGCGCTTCGCCAGGGCCAGGCAAAGCGCGTGACGCTCGACGTGCCGGCCGACCGGCTCATCCCGTTAACGGCTTTGGGGCGCACCCGTGGAAAGCGCACGACATTGGTCCGACGCCGTGCCAAAATGCCCCGGTCTGTGGGGGGTGTCGAGTGGCGGCAAAGCGGCGGTTCCAGCTCGTTCTCGTGAAGCCGTCGCACTACCACGACGACGGCTACGTCATCCGCTGGTGGCGCGCGCTGATTCCGTCCAATTCGCTGGCGGCCGTCTATGGGCTGGCGCTCGATTCGGGCAAGCGGCAGGCCCTCGGCGAGGACGTCGAAATCGACATCGACGTCATCGACGAGACCAATACCCGCATCAACGTCAAGAAACTGCTCCAGCGCTTCCGCAGGCACGGCAATTTCGGCATGCTCGGTCTGGTCGGCGTGCAGTCGAACCAGTATCCGCGAGCGCTCGATATTGCCCGGCCGTTCCGCGCCGCCGGCGTGCCGGTGGTGATGGGCGGCTTCCATGTGTCGGGCTGCCTGGCCATGCTCGACGGCACGGCCATCGACCTCGATCAGGCGCGCAAGATGGGCATCTCGCTGTTTGCCGGCGAAGCCGAAGGCCGCCTCGACGATGTCCTGCGCGATGCCGCCGCCGGCGCGCCGAAGCCGCTCTACAACTACATGAACGACCTGCCCGGTCTGGGCGACACGCCGATCCCCTATCTGCCGCACGAGTTCGTACGGCGGACCGCCGGCACCAATGCCAGTTTCGACGCCGGGCGCGGCTGTCCGTTCCAGTGCTCGTTCTGCACTATCATCAACGTGCAGGGGCGCAAGTCGCGCTACCGCACCGCCGACGACATCGAGAAGATCGTGCGCGAGAACTGGCGGCAGAAGATTTCGCGCTTCTTCATCACCGACGACAATTTCGCCCGCAACAAGGACTGGGAAGCGATCTTCGACCGGATGGCCAAGCTGCGCGAGGTCGACAAGATTCCGCTCGGCGTGATGATCCAGGTCGACACCATGTGCCACAAGATCCCGGGCTTCATCGAAAAGGCCAAGAAGGCCGGCGTCACCCGCGCCTTCCTCGGGCTGGAGAATATCAATCCCGACAATCTCGCCGCCGCCAAGAAGAAGCAGAACAAGATCACCGAGTATCGCAAGATGATGCTGGCCTGGAAGGCGGAAGGCATCTTCCTCTACGCCGGCTACATCGTCGGCTTTCCGGGCGAGACGCCGGCCTCGATCCGCCGCGACATCGACATCATCCAGCGCGAGCTGCCGGTCGACCTCCTGGAGTTCAACATCCTGACGCCGCTGCCCGGCTCCGAGGACCACAAGAAGATGTGGGACAAGGGCGTCACCATGGATGCCGACCTCAACAAATACGATCTCGAGCATCCGGTGGTCGATCATCCAAAGATGAGCCGCGCCGAACTGCAGGCGATCTACGACGAAGTCTGGACGCTGTACTACACGCCCGCGCACATGGAGACGCTGCTACGCCGCGCCGCCGTCACCGGTGTGCCGATGCTCAGCCTCGCCAAAGTGCTGGTTCAGTTCGCGACCATGATGCAGTTCGAGAAAGTGCACCCGCTGCAGAGCGGCCTGATCCGCATGCGGCATCGGAGCGAGCGGCGGCCGGGTCTGCCGGCCGAAAACGTCGCGGCGTTCTACCTGCGCCATGTCCACGACCTGATCCTCGGCAATGCGGCCTTCGTCGCCACCATGCTGTGGGTGCTGCGCACGGCCTGGCGCGTCAGCCGCGACCCGCAACGGCATTTGTACAAGGACCTAGCGCTGACCCCAGTGATTGAGGACGAGGACGAGACCTTCGATTACCTGACCAAGACCGACGGCGCCAAGGCGGCGATCGATCACTTCAAGAAGGTCGACGCGCTGACCCACAAGGCGCAGCCGGCGAGCGTCGCGGCGGAATAGCGCTCATGGCGGCCATGGGCGCCGCTCAATTGTTCACCGCCCCGCCGTCCACCACCAGCGACTGGCCGGTGACGAAATCGCTGTCGTTCGAGGCCAGGAACACGAGCGCGCCCAAGAGATCCTCGGGGTAAGCGTCGCGCTTGAAGGCGCGCGAATTGCGCACTGGGATGCGTTCCTCCTCCACGTGCTGCGCATTCTCCAGCCCGGTATCGCTGAGGATGTAGCCGGGCGACAGCGAATTCACCGCGATGCCGTAGGGCCCGAGCTCGCGCGACAGCGAGCGCGTGAAGGCCAGCATCGCGCCCTTGCTGGTGACATAAGGCAGCATGCGCGGCACGCCCTTGTAGGCGGCGCCGGAGGCGATGTTGATGATCTTGCCGGCGCGGCGCGCGATCATGTGCGGCGCGACATGTTTGACCATGAGGAACGGCCCGCGCGAGTTGATCGCCATCACGCGGTCCCACAGCTCGGCGTCCCATTCGTTGAAATTGCGCGGATGCAGCGTCGAATAGAGCGCCGCGTTGTTGACCAGAATATCGATCTGCCCGAAGCTTTCGAGCGTTCGCGCTACCAGTTTTTTCACCGCCGCCTCGTCGCTGACGTCGAAGGTGGCGCTGGCCACGCTGTCCGCGCCGTGGCGCCCGGCGATCTCCGCGGCGAGGTCTTTGCCGTCGGCGATGTCGGCGATCATGACGCGCGCGCCTTCGGCGGCGAGCGCCTGCGAATAGTGCCGCCCGATGCCCTTGGCGCCACCGGTGACGACGGCGGTTTTTCCTGCGAGCCTTGCCATGAACGTTTCCCCGACATACTCGTCTGACGCTTGATTTTGGATAATCGCGCCGCGCTCGATTTCAGACAATAAAGACGTGGCCGGTCGGAACAAGCTTTATGCTCGGACCAACGATGACAAGGGGGGGGGTGAATGCCGAAGGACACCGCCGACCGCCTGGAAATCCGCGCGCTCGTCGAGAACTGGGCGCTGTGGCGCGATGCCCGGCTATGGGACCGCTTCCGCACCGTCTGGCACAAGGAGGGCCAGATGTGGGCGACCTGGTTTCAGGGCTCCTACGAGGACTTCATCAAAGTCAGCCAGGAGGGCTACGACCGCGGCGTGCGCATCATGCATATGCTCGGCGGAATGACGATCGACATCAAAGCCAAGCGCGCCATCGCGCAGACCAAAATGACGATCTCGCAGCGCGCCGAGGTCGAGGGCGTCATGTGCGACGTGGTGTGCAGCGGCCGCTTCTATGACTTCCTGGAAAAGCGCAAAGGCAAATGGGGCATCGTGCTGCGCCGCCTCGCCTACGAAAAGGATCGGCTCGATCCGGTAGAGCCCGGCAGCGCGCCCAAGCTCGACAAAAGGCTGTTGGCGCGGTTTCCCGAGGGCTATCGCCACCTCGCCTATCTGCAGACCAAGATCGGCTACAAGGTGAAGCCCGACATGCCCGGGCTCGATGGTCCCGAATTGGACGCGCTTTACGCCAAGGGCGCAGCATGGCTGAAGGGGAAGAAGCGATAACCGTATCGGTCATTCCGGGGCGCGAGCCGTAAGCGCGTTTACCCGCGTCTTCGACGCGTTATGGCGAGCGAACCCGGAATCACGAGAGGTTGGGGTTGGCGGCCACAGCAAGAAGTGCGACAACGCGCCCCGATCGCGGGCGGGCAAAGCCGGGGGTACCATGTCGATCGCCGATAAGTTCAATCTCTTCAATGAGTTCAACATCCTGCGCCTGATCTGCGGTTTGTTCTTCATCCCGCACATTTACGGCAAGTTCTACGAGCCGGCCGCGCTCGGTTTTTTCAAGGCCGCCAAATTCCACCCGCCGGAGTTTTGGATGTATCTTTCCGGCGCGATCGAGACGGTGCTCGCGATCGGTCTGATCTTCGGCATTTACACGACGCTGGCCGGGGCGATCGCCGCCCTCCACCTTCTCATCGCCACGGTCGCGGTCGCGCGCCTCACCGGCAAATGGCTGTGGAATATCGGCGGCTACGAATACTGCCTGTTCTGGGCGATCAGCTGCCTGGTGGTGGCGATGCACGCCTATCACACCGGCGGCATCTGGGGCTGACGCCATATCCACCGTTTGAATTCCAAGCTGTTCGAAAGGAAAATCGAAAAATGGCTAGCGTTCTGTTCTCTCCCATCACCTTGCGTGGCCTCACGCTGCCGAACCGCGTCGTCGTCTCGCCGATGTGCCAGTACAATTCCGACAACGGCTCGGCCAACGATTGGCACTTGATGCATCTCGGCAATATGTCGCTCGGCTGCGCCGGGCTGGTGATGACCGAGATGACCGACGTCAATCCGCAAGGGCGCATTTCGCCGCGCTGCGCCGGCATGTGGTCGGACGACAACGAAAAGGCGCTCAAGCGCGTGCACGACTTCTGCCGGCAATACGGCGTGGCCAAGCTCGGCGTGCAGCTGGCGCATGCCGGCCGCAAGGGTCCGCAGATGCCGCCGGCGGCCGGCGGCAAGCCGATCCTCGAAGGTCCCGACGCCTGGACGCCGGAGGCGCCCTCGGCGCTGCCCTACGACACCGGCTGGCCGGTGCCGCATGCCATGACCAAGGACGACATCAAGCGCTGCATCGGCGAATTCGCCGCCGCCGCCAAGCGCGTCGACCGCATCGGCTACGACCTGATCGAACTGCACGGCGCGCACGGCTATCTGGCGCATCAGTTCCTCTCGCCGCTCTCCAACCAGCGCACCGACGAATACGGCGGCTCGACCGCAAACCGCATGCGCTTCGCCATCGAGATGTTCGAGGCGGTGCGCGCGGTATGGCCGGAGCAAAAGCCGCTCGGGATGCGCGTCTCCGCCACCGATTGGGTCGAGGGCGGGTGGACGCCGGAGGAAACCGTACTGCTTGCGAAAGAGCTTAAGGCACGCGGCATGGACTATATGGACGTCACCACCGGCGGGCTCGATCCGCAGCAGAAAATCCCGCTCGCCCCTGGCTACCAGGTGCCGTTCTCCGAGAAGGTCAAGAAGGAAGCCGGCATCACCACCATGAGCGTCGGCCTGATCGCCGGCGCGCAGCAGGCGGAGGACATCGTCGCCTCCGGCAAGGCGGACATGGTCTGCCTCGCGCGCGGCGCGCTGTGGGATCCGCGCTGGGCCTGGCACGCCGCCGAGGAGCTTGGCGCCGAGACGCCTTACGCGCCGAAGATGATGGCCTGCCATCCCAAGCTGCGACCGCAGCTGTTTCCCAGATGGGCAAAGCCGGCGGGGTGAACTTCACCTCTCCCCGCACGGGGGGAGAGGGAAAAGCAAGCCTACACCTTCACTCGCTTAACGAACTTGGCGAAAGCGGCGAGCTGCTGCTTGACGATGTCCTTGACGCCTTGATCGGTGAGGTCGAGCGTCTTCTCGTCGAATTTCTTCGCGGAGAAATTCACGAACACTTCGGGCTTGCCGAACATCTGCGCGTCGATCGCGGTCAGCGCCATGCGCAGGTGATACTGCATGCGCCCGCCGCCCATCTGCCCGCCCGAGCATGATTGCAGCGCGACCGCCTTGTCTTTAAAACAAACGTCCTTCTCGCGGGACGCCCAGTCGATGGCGTTTTTCAAACCGGCGGGGATCGACCAGTTGTATTCCGGCGAGACGATGATGACGCCGTCGGCCTTGCGGATCGCGTCGCACCAGGCGGCCACGTCGGCTGGAATCCCAGTCGCGGTCTGATCGTCGGCATTGTAGATCGGGAATTTTCCGAACGAAGCCGCCGCCGTAAGCTTGAGTTCAGGCGGCGCCAGGGCCGGCAGCGTCCGCGCCAATGCGGCATTGTAGGAGCCCTTCCGCAGCGAACCGCAGATCACCAGCACGTTCAACTGATCGGCCATATTACCCTCGTCCTTTGTCCCGGCATCAATGTCATGCCGCTATTTTTGTTCGATCCCGGCTTTTTCCCGCACCGATTTCCACTTGGCGGTTTCGTCCTCGATGTGTTTGGCGAACTCGGCCGGCGTCGACACATGTACGACGGCGCCGACCTTGGCGAGCTGGTCGCGGATATCCGCACGCCCCAGCACCTCTTTCAACGCCGCGTTGGTCTTGTCCACGATCGCCTGCGGCGTGCCGACGGGATAGAGCCAGCCGTACCAGCCGACCACCGCATAGCCGGGCACGCCGGATTCGGCGACGGTCGGCACGTTGGGAAGCGTCGGCCAGCGCGCAGGCGCGCCGACCGCGAGAATCTTCAGTTGGCCCGCCTCCACCTGGCCGCGCACCGCGTGCGCGAGCTCCACGCCATAGTCCACCTCGCCGGCAAGCAGCGCGGCGACTACGCCCGGCGTGTTGCGATAAGGGATGTGCTTGACGTCGATACCCGCCATCTGCCGCATCAGCTCGCCGGCGAAGTTCTGGGTCGAACCAACACCGACGTCGGCGAAGTTGAGCTTGCCGGGCGAAGCCTTGGCCAGCGCGATCAGTTCCTTGATGTTATTGGCGGGAAAATTCTTGCGCGCGACGAAGACGAAAGCTGAGTCGGCAACCCAGGAAACCGGCGCGTAATCCTTGACCGGCTCGTAGGGAACGGCTTTGAGCATCGCCGCCGACACAGTATGGGCGGGGCTGGTCATCAAGGCGGTGTAGCCGTCCTTGTTCGCGCGCGCGACCGTTTCCGCGGCGATGGTGCCGCCGGCGCCGATCTTGTTCTCCACGATGACGGACTGGTGCAGCAGCTCGCCAAGCGGCACCGCGATGATGCGGGAGACGATATCGGTGCCGCCGCCGGCGCCGAAGCCGACCAGCACGCGGATCGGCCGGTCGTTCGGCCACTCGGCCGACGCCGGCGCCGCCACGGCCGTCAACAAGCCCGCCGCCAAAGCGGCCGCGATCCAACTGCGTTTCATCGTGTCTCCCCCTGTATTCCGCGCTGTTTTGGCGCGCTGTTCTTGTCGTGAGCCTCTAGGAACACGCCCGGGCGCGGTCGTGTCAACGGGGGTCGATCAACGGCGATGGAATTCGGCGTGGCGCGACAGCCTCAGACGGACTCCCTCTCTCCGGTGGGGAGAGGGTTGGGGTGAGGGGGTTCATGACTCACGATAGTCCCTAACCCCTCACCCGCCGCGCTTCGCGCGTCGACCTCTCCCTATGGGAGAGGTGAAGAAAGCTACTTCTCGTCTTCGATCGGGTTGCGCAGCACGCCGATGCCTTCGATATCGATCTCGCAGGTGTCGCCCGGCTTCATCCACACCGGCTCGGGCTTGCGCGCGTGGCCGACGCCGGAGGGCGTTCCGGTCAGCAGCAGGTCGCCGGGCTCCAGCGTGATGCCTTCGGTGAGATAGACCAGCGATTCCGGCACCGGGAACATGAAATTGTCGGTGTTCGACGATTGCATCGTCTTGCCGTTGAGACGACTCTCGATCTTGAGGCCTTTGCCTCCCTTCGGCAGTTCGTCGGCGGTGACCATCCAAGGACCGAGGCTGCCGGTCTTGTCGAAATTCTTGCCCATGCCCCATTGCGTGGTGTGGCGCTGATATTCGCGCACCGAGCCTTCGTTGGCGCAGGTGTAGCCGGCAATGCAGTCGGTCGCGTTCTCGAGCGTCAGATGCTTGACGCGCTTGCCGATGACGACCGTCAACTCCGCCTCGTAATCGAGCTGGATCGACTTTTTCGGACGCATCAGCGGCGTCAAATGCGGCGTGAACGACGTCAGCATGCGGAAGAAGATCGACTGATATTTCGGGATGTTGTCGCGCTGCGGACCTTCCTTGACGTGGTCGAGATAGTTGAGGCCGAGGCAGATGATCTTGCCCGGCCGCGCCACCGGCAGGCCGAACGTCAAGCCGGCAAGCGGGCGGCGGGCCGAGGCGGGCGCGCGCTTGGCGAGATCCGCGAGGGCCGAGAGGTCGCCACCGCTTCGGCGCAAGACCTCGCCGAGGTCGCCCGGCAAATTGGCGTCCACTGCCTGCAGATCGATGACGGCATCGCCGTCGACCACGCCCAACCGCAAGCTATTATTCGCTGCAAAACCGACGATCTTCATAAGATGAATTCCTGCCTTGTCACGACGGGCGCAAGGCTTAGCGCAGCCAACTAGCTTTGTCATTCTTGCGCGGCGCGGGCCCCGGAACGACGAGACGGATTTACTTGGCCAATGTGAACGCCTGGATCGAGAAATATCCGCGCTCGTCGGTCCACGCCGCCGCCGGCTGCCAGCCGGCGCCGCGCGCCAGTGCGCCCAGCGAGTCGACGCTGTATTTGTAGCTGTTCTCGGTGTGGATCGTCTCGCCGGCGCGGAAATCGACGCTTTCGCCGGCCACCTTCACCTTCTGCCGCTTCAGGCTGGCCAGATGCATTTCGACGCGATTGCGTTCGCGGTTGTAGAAGGCGTGGTGCTCGAAGGTGTCGAGTTTGAAGGTGCCGCGGAGCTCGCGATTGATACGCACCAGCAGGTTGAGATTAAAGCGGGCGGTAACGCCGGCGGCGTCGTTATAGGCGGCGTTGAGCACCTCGGCCGGCTTGATCAGGTCGACGCCAAGGATCAGCGTCGCGCCCGCGCCGAGGATGCGGGCGGCATTGCGTAGAAAAGCCGCCGCTTCGTGCGGCTCGAAATTGCCGATGGTGGAGCCAGGAAAGAAGCCGGCCCGCACCGGCGCCGTCAACGCCGGCTGCGGCAGCACGAATTCCCGCGTGATGTCGGCGGTCACCGGCAGCACCTTCAGGCCCGGGAAATCGGGCCGGAGTTCGCGCGCCTCCTGCTCGATCATCTCGCCGCAAATATCGACCGGCACATAAGCCGCGAGCGGCGGCAAGGCGCGCAGGAGAATACGCGCCTTCTTGCTCGAGCCGCTGCCGAATTCGACCAGCGCCGCACCCTTTGGAACGAGCTTGGCGATGTCGGCGCCCTGCTCGCGCAGAATGCGCATTTCGCATCGGGTCGGATAATATTCCGGCAGTTCGGTGATGCGTTCGAACAACTGCGAGCCGAGGCCGTCGTAGAAATACTTCGGCGGCAGCCGCTTCGGTGTCGCATGCAGGCCGGCGAGCACGTCGGCTTCGAAGGCGGAGGACTCGTCGGTTTTCGGCTGGATACGCGGGGATCGGGCAAGCGCGACCATGGCTGCTCCCTCAAACGAACTCGGCGAGCCGCAGCCCGCTGAACTGCCAGCGCGCCGGCGGATAGAAGAAGTTGCGGTAGCTCACGCGCTCGTGCCCTTCGGGCGTCGCCAGCGAGGAGCCGCGCAACACCATCTGGCTCACCATGAATTTGCCGTTGTATTCGCCGAGCGCCCCGTCGGCCGCGCGGTAGCCTGGATAAGGCAGATAGGCGCTGCGCGTCCATTGCCAAGCGATGCCGAAGGCGTCGGCGATCACGCCTGCGCGAGCGGCGACCTCCCATTCGGCTTCGCTGGGCAAATGCTGGCCGGCAAAGCGCGCGAAGGCGTCCGCCTCGTAGTAGCTGACATGGGTGACCGGCGCGTTCGGGGCGATCGGCCTTAAGCCGGCGAGCGTCATCGACTGCCAGGCACCGTCCAGCTTGCGCCAATAGCCGGGCGCCTGCCAGCCTTCCGCTTGCACCGTCGCCCAGCCGTCCGACAACCACAGCGACGGCGTCGCGTAACCGCCGGCGTCGATGAATTCGAGCCATTCCGCGTTGCTGACCAGATGGCGGGCGATGCGAACGTTAGGGATCAGCTCTTCGTGCCGCGGCGTCTCGTTGTCGAAGCAGAACTCCTCCCCCTCGTGACCGACCAGGTGGATGCCGGAAGGGACGTCAACATAGCCGCGCGGCCCGCGTGTGGGGTGTGGCGGCTGCCAGGCGGCATCGTAAATCGGGTCGGTCGGGTTCTGCGCGAACGCGTGCAGGATATCAGTGAGCAACAACTCCTGATGTTGCTGCTCATGATGCAGCCCGATCTCCACGATCGAAAACACCCGCGTCGCCTTGTCTGCCGGCACGGTCTCGATCAGCCGCACGACCGCCGCATCGACATGGGCGCGATAGGCGGCGACGTCCGCGCCGTTCGGCCGGGTGATCAGGCCGCGCTGCGGGCGCGCGTGGCGCGGGCCGGCAGCGACGTAATAGGAGTTGAACAGAAACGGGAAACGCTCGTCGAAGATTTGGTAGCCGGGCGCATCCGGCACCAGCAAAAACTGCTCGAAAAACCAGGTGACATGGGCACGATGCCATTTGGTCGGTGAGGCGTCGGCCATCGACTGGACGATCTGGTCCTCGGCCGACAGGCGCGCGGCGCGGCGTTCGGTCTCGGCGCGCACGCGGCAAAACGCGTCGCGCCAGTGCAGCCGGGCTTGATCCAGACTTTCCGCCGATGCGAGTGGCTCGCCGCCGCCGACGCTGCGCAGGGCGGGCGAAAGCGCGGTGCGCGCCATGGATTGACTCCGTAACGATATGCAAACGGCTGCTGCAGTCGACGTACGTACGGATACGAATTATGGACGCAATTGTTCCATCGCAGACAGCCGGGAGCAACATGGAATCGCTGCGGAGCAGGCATTTGACAGGTTTGTGATTGCGGCGTGACGCCGCCGCCGGCTGAAATCCTGGATTCGCCAGGCGATTCACGCATGAATCGATGGCCGCTCGCCCGTTTTTAGGCGGTTGGCGAGGGTTGCCGCGAGTGTTGGCTAAAGGGCCGCCGGCCGCTCCGCTGTTGACGGAACGACGAGGGCAGCCTCATCGCTCGGATGAAACCGGTGGGCGCTAGCGCCACTCGGCGGCGCGGCGCAATTCGGCCTCGTCGAAGATGGTGAGCGCGCGGCCGCGGATTTCAAACATGCCCGCCCGTTGAAATTCGCCCACCACCTTGCTGACGTGCACCGGGGTCAGCCCGGTCGCGTCCGCGATGTGGCGCTGACGCAACGGAAACTCCATGGTGTCGCCTTGGCGCATGCCGCGCTTGGCCAGCCGATCGGCGATATTGATGATCAGCCGGGCGATCCGTTCGTCGGCCGTGCGGCGGCCGAGATCGAGCGCCATTTGGTCGAACTGAATGCGCTCCTCCGCCCAGAGCTTGGACACTTTTTCCAGGAGGTCGGTGTGGTTGAACAACAGCGCCTTGAGCTCGCTGCGCTTGAACTTGCGGTATTCGACCTCGGTGATCGCTTCCACCGTTCGGCCCGACATTGGTTCCAACAGGCCCGCCACCGACACGATGTCGCCCGGCAGCAGGAACGACAGCGTCTGCCGCCGGCCGTCCGCCAGCGTGATCGAGGTCGCGGCCCAGCCGCTGCAGATGAAAGGGACGAATTCCGACCATTCCTTGTGGTGGAAGATAGTGTGCCGCGCCGGAATGCGGTGAACCGTCGAGTGCAGCGGCGGCAGGCCCGGCAGGCTCTCGGTTCCCGCTAATTTCTTCCTGATCTCGCCGCACAGGCTCAACTGGTAAGCCGCGCAGACGCCGCATGCCGCGACGTTCGGCAGCGCAGACGCTGCGGCTTCGCCCGCATCGGGTTTGGCGACGCTCGCTGGCTCTAGAAGGGTGGTATTGCCGGCGTCGAAGGACGATGGTTCGGAGGAGAACTCGGTGCTTGCGATGTTGGCCTGACTGTCGAGTGGCTGTTTTCTTCCGACTTTCTGGGTGGCCAGAGTTACCAAGTGTCGTTTCCTTTTCTTTAAGACATCGCGACTAACGGGTACAGCTCTACCAGAGAACAAATCAAGAATTGTCACACTGGATCGCAGAAGTAGGCGCGACTGTTCTCCTCGATGGATGTTGGGGTATTTGTATATACTTGCCTGCTGGCTCGCCTTGACTTGCATCAATTTTGAGGAGACTTATCTTCGAATCACATGCAAGAATATCTATTCGTAATATACAGATCGTGTATAGTACAATTAATTCAATCTAGATTGTTATTTTGGAATATTGAACGTGTGGCCCGGAGCTCCGCGACGCAGCCGCGTTCCACACGCGCCGACGGATCGCCAATCCCGCCAACCGCCATTTCGATTGTTATCTTAGATTGTTATTTTTTAGCGCACCGATTTTTAATCGCGATTTATCCCGGATCGTCGATGCTCACGGGCAGATGTATGTCCAAGTAGCGTCAACAATAACTATACAAAAATGTTTGATCGAATTGGCTTCACTCGTGCCAGACAATCGGCACGCGCAAGGACACGTTCGCGTTATTTGCCGCTCGCATGCTGCAAGAAGCCGCTTGACCGCGCCGCAGATCAAAGCGCCCTGACCGTACCAGCCCGCGTTCGACGGCCGGAAATTTCGCAGGGCGCGGCATGAAGAACGCCACCGTCAATCTGCGGAATCTCGTGATCGTCGTCGCCGACCCGAGCTCGTACTGGCGCCGCGCCATCTATGGAATTTTGCGCAGCTTCGGGGCCAATAAGGTGCTCGAGGTCGAGCATTCGATGGACCTGATCCGCATCCTGTCCAGCCAGAAGATCGATATTCTTATCGTCGACACGCAGATTCATCCGCACAATTGGCACAAGCTCACGCACATGATCCGCCGCAATGCCACCAACGAAAATCGCACCGTGCCGATCCTGCTAATGTCCAACGACACCAGCGAGCGGATCGTCAAGGATGCGCGCGACGCCGGCGCCAACATGGTGGTGGCGAAGCTGATGTCGCCCAACATTCTTTACGACAGACTTTGCTGGATCGCATTCAATCCGCGTCCCTTCGTCGACTGTCCGAGCTATTTCGGACCGGACCGCCGCTTCAAGATCGAAGGCTATCCGGGTGGCGTCGGCCGGCGTAAAGGCGACAAGATCATCAAGGTCGCGGAGGAAGTCGGTCCTGCCCTCGCCCAGAACGACATCGACAGCCTTTTCAAAGCAGCCAAGACAGATGCGCAAGATGCCTGACAACAGCCAGCCGGACGTGCGGATTTTCTATGCCAACACCCGCTTCGAGCAAATGGCGCGGCGGCCAGGCGGCGTGCCGCGGCAAAAAGCCATGGCGCAGGCGCAGGCAAAGATCGACGAGCTGAAATCCGGCTTCAACGACTGGCTCGACCGCGAACTACGCCAACTCAACGATGCGCTGGCGAAAGTCGAAAACGATCTCAACGACAACGCTTCGCTCGAGACCGCCTACCGTAATTGTGCCCAGTTGCAGAGCGTCTGCGCAGCCATGGGCTTCGAGCTCGTCACTTTCGTTGCGGAAAATCTCTGCAAGATCATTTCGACCATGATGTCCGGCGCGGCCTACGACAAGGACATCGTCGACTGCCACATCAACGCGTTTTTATTGGCCAAAACGGACCAATATCGCGCCATGAGCCCCGAGCAAGTGCCGGAAATGGCCAGCGGGCTGCGCCGGGTCGTCGAACTCGCCGGCAGGAATTCCGTCCGCAAATCCGCGGCGATGGACGAATAGTCTTTTCGCCGGCATTCACCGCGCAAGCCGCCAGCGTCTGACCGGTCAACCCGCAGCCGGGTGAATTGCTTGCCGCCGTTGCTGGAACTTGACCACCTGCAAGGCCGTGTCGCGCCGCAACTTGTTGAAGACCATGCGGCACTGATCGAGAATATGCTCCGGCATGACGCGCTTGTCGGCGGACAGCATCAAGATCGCCTTGGTGGTCGGCCACGACAGCCCAACTGCCTTGGCAATAATCAGGATGGTCTCCGTGCTCTCCTGCACCATGACGCGCTCGACCACGTCGATGGACAGGCCGCACATGACTGCCAGCGCGACCGCCACTTCCTCAAACTTGCCGACGCGGGCGAAGGCCTCGACCTCGATTTCGCTAAGCCGGTGGGCTGCCTGCATGGATCCGATCAGCGCCTGCGCCGCGGCATAATCGCGCGAGGCAATTGCGGTCTTCGCCTGGATCGCGCCGGCGACCTCCGCCACCACGTCGCGAACTTGGCTGGCGTGGCCGGGATTGGCCGCCTCGAGCGCGGCACGCACGGTATTGGACGCCGACGTCAGCAGTTTAAGGAATTGCGCACGCGGGATTTCCGGCCGCGAACCGACGGCTTGCGCCAGGGCATCGTCGCCTTCCGACCGCTTTACCAGCCTGACGTAGCCAGCCTCGGAGAATTTAGCCCCCGCGTTCTGCGCCGTGCTCAGCGCGACATCGCGGTTGCCGCGCTCAACCAACACGTCGGTGACGGTTTCGGGTAACACCCGTCGCCGTGAGATCGCCAAGAGGTGCTGCTGGCTCTTGCTCTTCGCATTCTCGACTAACGTGACGTTGTCGAGCAATTCCGAGCGCGTGAGAACCGGGCCTGCGACCTCGATCGCATCGTCGAACGCCAGCGTGCGGATGACTTGCGGCGGCGCATTGCCGACCCCCGCCAGGCGTCGCGCGAGCGTGACGCGGGCGGACTGCTCGATATCGGCGATCAGATGGTTGAACACGTTGTCGAACACGGCAACGTGGTCGTTGGTGAAATGGCCCGATCCGAAGACGAACAGGTCGGTGACGCGCCGTAGCGTCTTGACGCGCCGGTCAGCCGAGCCGTGCGCGAGGGCGTCTTCCAGCTCCTGGATGATTGCGTACTGCGCGGTCATTGTCCGTCATCCTTGTATGCGTGCGGCTCGGCGCGGCGGCCGGCGCGGGTGGCTAATAAACGACGTCGACGCCGACTTGCGCCGCTTCCTGCTCCGAAATCTGCGGGGGGACAAACTCGGCCGGGCCGCCCTGCAGACGGCTCATCAGACGATCCTTCAAATCCGCCACGGAGATGGCGGAAATGACCTTCTGCTCGAGCTGCATGCGCTGCTCGTCGTCCAGCGACCCATCATTCGCCGCTTCCGCATAGCGCGTGAGCGCGTCGCCGAGAGCCTCGAATTCCTGCTTGTGACGATCGAAGCTCTGCAGCGTGACGATCAACTCACGATCCGGCCGGCCGCTGCCCATCACCAGCTTGGTGACCTGATCGACCGTCTCCTCGAGACGCAGGACATTGTCGAGCAGGAGCGCGGCGAATACGGCGATAAAGGCTCCGACGTCTTTCGGCTCTTTGTCTTTCACAATCGCATTCCTCAGATCGCGGCGGCGGCCGCCTTCGACATCGCATGGCAAAGGTTAGGATAGCTTGCCCATCACCTGTTCGATCTTTTCCCGCAGCGTCGTCGCCGTGAACGGCTTGATCAGGTAATTGTTGACGCCGGCCTGCGCCGCTTTAACGACGAGCTCCTTGTCGCCGCGCCCGGTGAGCAGGATGAATGGGACCTTACGAACCACAGGATGTCCGCGCACGGCCCGTAACAAGCCGAGGCCGTCCATCTCCGGCATATTGAAGTCGGAGATGATCAAGTCGAGCGGCTGCAGCGAGGCGATCTCCATCGCCTGCTTGCCATGTTCGGCTTCGTGGATGTGCTTGAAGCCGATCTCCTCCAGCGTCATGCGGGTCATCTGCCGCACACTGTTTTGATCGTCGACAACGAGGACTTTGATGGCTACGGCATTTGGCATTTTCGTTACTCCTGGGCGGCCCTTTCGCCTGCGGCGGCGGGCGCCGGTTAGTCCTCGTCAAGTCAACGCGAATTTCGCGGCCGATGCAGTGTTCGCCGACAGGGCCGTACCCACCGGCGAATTGACGGCA
>DATJVE010000113.1:0-14112 GCA_035501975.1 Pseudolabrys sp. | reverse complement strand
CGAGCGCGGCCACCACCAACGCATGGAAGCGGCCCCAGGGCAGCCGGTCAAGCCGCGCCGGGATGTCACTCACCACGATCGCCTGATCGTCCATGCTGCCCTCGCCGGCGCCGACGTTGAACAACGTTTGGCCAGCGCCGTTGTTCGGCCCTCTGGCCAGCGACGGCCAAGCGATGCGCCCCTTCCCCTGCCGCGGCGCGGAGGCTATTGGATCGGCCCATGGACACCGATACCCTCCGCCGCCTGCACTACGCCGCCGCCATCGCCTGCGGCGTGTTCGCGGCGCTGGTGGTGCATATCCTGCTCACGGTGTTCGGCGTCGGCCTCGACTCGGTGCTGCGCGACGCCGCTGCCGGCGCGAGGCCGCAGCTGATGTCGGCGCTGGCCTGGTGGGCGATCGCGGCGGCCGGCTTCATCGGCGGCTGGGCGACCGGCGCCTATCTGATCGCGGCGGCGCGCGAGCGCGATTTCGTCTATCGGCTGGCGCGGCGCTTCCTGGTCGGCGCGGTGTTCGCGGTGGCGACCGCCGGCGGCGTCATGAGCAAGAGCGGCAATCTCGGCGGCACGGTCGACGTGATCGCCGGCTTGACCGCGCTCGGCCTCGGCGTGGTCTGCGCCTTCTGCGGCGCGCGGCTTGCTTATCTCAACGCCGAGCAGGTGTGAGCCGCTGGCCGGCGGTTGCGGCGGCAGATGGGGCTGTTCGCCGCCGTCTTGTCACAGGCCAACCACAAAATTGCGGGAATGAGCTTCGACGCTGCCGGTGAAATTCCGGGGGCTGAGGACAGGGATTAACTCTCCATCAACCTCGTCGCTGGCCGACCCGGGACTTTCGATCTGTCGGGCGTAACAGTTGTGTGGTCGTCGGGGGCGTACAGGTATCGATGAGACCGTTGGACGTTAATGAACTCGCGGCGCTCAAGTTATTCGCGAACGGGAAGACCGCCGACGAGATGGCGGTCGAACTCGGCGTCAGCAAGAGCATGGCGCAGCATTATCTGCGCGTGGCGGCGCGCAAGCTCGGCGCGCGCAATCGGGTGCACGCGGTCGCCATCGCGGTGCGCACCGGGCTGATCAAGCCGTCGGGCGGCGGCGACTGACGCAGCGGCGCGATAACCGCTGCGTTTCGCATATTTAACAAAGACACAGCCCTGACTACGCCGCGTCGGCTTGACTGGCGCCGTCGAGCCTGCGCGCCGGCGCGCCCAAGAGGGCAGCGAGCAGGTTCTGCACCTCGAGCTGGGCGGTGACGTGTGACATGGTCGGCCGCGTACCGAGCGTGCCCTCGTCCATGTCGTCGATGGCGGTCAATCCGCGTGGGTAGAACTCGCGGAAGATCACCCGTTCGGCCAGGCCTTCAATGCAGCGGAAACCGAGTTGTTGCGCCAAATCATTGAGCGCATCGCCGACGAAGCGCTTGTTGCGCGAGGAGAGCGTCGACAGCCGGTTGCGCAGCACGATCCAGTCCGTGTCCGGCTTGCCGGCGGAGCGGCGCTCGCGCCGCGCGTCTTCGACGATGCGGGCATAATGGCTGATGCCGGTGACGCCGAAGGTCTCCGGATCGACCCTGCCGAGCACGTCCAGGTCGACGAAGCTGTCGTTGAGCGGCGTGATCAGCGTGTCGGCCATCGCATGCGCCAGCCGCGACAGGTAGTGGTTGTGGCCGGGCGTATCGATGACGATGTAGTTGCGGTTCGCGGATAACGTCTCGATCGTATTCAAGAAGGCCGCGTGCGCTTCCTGCTCGTCCTCCGCGGTCGAGAATTCGGCCTCCTCGTCGAAACAGACGTGATCGGGCGCCGGCAGCTCCTTGCCGCGCTGGCGGGCCCACGCCAGCCGGTTGTCGATGTAATGCGTGAGACTGCGCTGCCTCGTATCGAGGTCGATGGTGCCGACACTCTGGCCGAGCTTCAGCAAGGCGACGGCGATATGCACGGCAACGGTGGATTTACCCGATCCACCCTTTTCGTTGCCTACGACGATCACGCGAACGCACGGCGCACTGGACGGGAATTCCTGAATCATTGCGCGCTCCATTGTCCGGCTGTCTTCCTCGGCGATGTCTTTGAGCGGTATTAGCTTGTGCTGATTCGCGCGATTTCGGCCAGCGTGTGGCGTTCTTGTGGCGCAAGTTTTTGCGTCGAGATTTCCACCGGATTTTCAAGGAGATGAGTCAAAGGAACTTTAGCCGGCAAGATTTATGACATGGCTGCGTCATTTTAATTGCGCCCGCGGCACTGCGGCTGGGTCGGCGTTCAGTCCGCGGTCCGGCAAAGCTTCAGGTCGCGCACGAACAGGCGATATTGTTTGCGTTTGTCGGCCTCGTCGGGAATGCGCAGCAGATAGGACGGATGCACGGTGACGATCATCTGTGCGCCGTCCGGCAGCGGAATGAGCCGCCCGCGCGACCTGGCGATGGTCAACACCTTGCCGTGAACGCCGCGGATCGCGGTCGCGCCCATGGCGACGATCAGGCGCGGCTTGACGATGGCGCGCTCGACATCAAGCCACCGGCGGCATTGGTCGATTTCATAGGCATTCGGCCTTTTGTGCAGCCGGCGCTTGCCGCGCAGCTCGAATTTGAAATGCTTGACGGCATTGGTGACGAACAACTTGCCACGGTCGAGCCCGGCGTCGGCGATAGCCTGGTCGAGCACCCGGCCGGCCGGGCCGACGAAGGGCAGACCCTGCCGGTCCTCCTGGTCGCCCGGCTGCTCGCCCACCAGCATGATGCGCGAGCGCGCCGGCCCGTCCCCGGGCACGGCTTGCGTCGCGTTGCGGTAAAGCGGGCAGCGCTCGCAGCGCCGCTCGGCCGCGGCCAGCGCCTTCAGCGTCTTGATCTCGGCTTGCGTCGTCATTGGCCGCTGTCCCGCCCCGCGGACACTCTAACGCAATCGCCGGCGGCGAGCCGCGACCGTTTCACGCGATCAGCACATCGGCGACATTGGATGTTCGGACCGGTTCGTCATCGTGGAAAAGGCCACGCGCCGCGTCGTGGCGATCATTCCGGTTTCGGCTCAGGGGATGAAAAATGGTGCCCAGGGGCGGAATCGAACCACCGACACTGCGATTTTCAATCGCATGCTCTACCAACTGAGCTACCTGGGCGCCAAGTCGTCAACTTGGCCGCCAAACCGGGCGGACAAGCAGAGCGCCGCGCGTTATAGAGGCCTGCCTCCGGGCTGTCCAGAACGCCCCCGGCCTCAGGCTTTGACCCCTAAGGCCGCGCGGAATCGCTGTTTCAGCACCACCCCGTCGCGCTCCGGCAGCACCCGCGGCGGCTCGTTTGCCTCGATTGGCACGCGGGCGAACAGGGTCTCGCGCATCGTCTTCAGGCGCCCGGCGAGATCGCGCAGGCCGGCCTCGTCCGTCACTTCGAGACAGGTCGCAAAGCCGCAGCGGCGGGCGACGCCGACGAGGTCGACGCCGCTTTGCGTGTGGCTCGGCTGCATGCCGGTCTCGCCATAGACGCCGTTGTCGAACACGATGATGGCCAGATTGCCCGGCTTCTGCATGCCGATGGTGGCGAGCGAGCCGAGCCCCATGAGCATCTCGCCGTCACCGGTGATCACCGCAACGCGCTTGTGCGGCTGCGCCAGCGCGAGACCCAACCCGATCATGGCGGCGCCACCCATGGCGCCCCACAGATAGAAATTGCGGTCGTCGTCGCCGGCGGCGGCCAGGTCATAAGTGGTCGAGCCGAGCCCGGGTACCACGAGTAGATCGTCGCCGCGCTCGGCAAGTAGCGTGGCCATGGCGGCGCGGCGTTCCAATCGTTCGCTCATTTAATCCACACCTTCTTGCCGATCAGCTGCTGCGACAGGATCACCGCGCCGATGCGCTCGTCGCCGAACACGTGCTGCACCGCGCGCTCGGCCGCGCCTTCGACCTCCTCCGGTTTGCTCACGCGGTAGACCTCCGCCTCGCATAACTTGAGCACCGGATCGACGATCGAGCCCATCGGCACCTGCCACGGGTTGAATTCCTCCCACTCGCCGCGCATGGTGATCAGCATCAGCAGCGGAAAGCGGCAGCTCCTGGCGAGCGAGAACATGTTGACGCAATTGCCGAGCCCGCTCGATTGCATCAGCAGCGCCGCGCGCTCGCCGCCGAGCCAGGCACCGGCCGCGAGCGCCACGCCCTCCTCCTCGGTGGTGAGCACGATGTCGCGGATGCCGGCGTCGGCGCGGCAGCGCTCGATCAGCCGCGAGTGGCCGGCGTCCGGCACATAACCGACCTGGCGGATGCCGGCGCGCTTGAGCGTCGCGAACAGCCGGTCGGGCCAATCGGTGACTTGCACGTTCATGATCGCTCGCTTTCGCCGCCTTCGGCCGGCCGCTCGCCGTCCTCGTCTTCGTCTTCTTTCACCGGTACCGCATAAACGCCGGAAAGCCAGCGGTTGAGATCGATATCGGCGCAGCGCTTGGAGCAGAACGGGCTGAACCCCTGCTCCGTCGGCATGCCGCAGAGCGGGCAGCGCGCGCCGGTCGTTTTGCGTTCGATCTCATTCATTTTTGGCTCGCCTTCACCGCGTCCATGGCGCGCAGTTCCGTCTTCAGGATCTTGCCGTAATTGTTCTTCGGCAGCGCGTCGACAAAAACATAATCCTTCGGCCGCTTGAAGCGCGCAATGCGGGAAAGACACAGTGCGTCGAGCTCGGCCGCCGAGGCCTCGCCCACCACATAGGCGACCACCGCCTCGCCCCATTCGCGGTCAGGTCGGCCGATCACCGAAACTTCGCGCACCTTGCCGTGCGTCAACAGCACCTCCTCGACCTCGCGCGGATAGATGTTGGAGCCGCCGGAGATGATCAAGTCCTTGGAGCGGTCCTTGAGATGCAGATAGCCTTCCTCATCGAACTCCCCGACGTCGCCGGTGTGCAGCCAGCCATTGCGCAGCGAGGCCGCGGTCGCCTCGGGATTCCGCCAATAACCGGACATGACGACGCCGCGGCAGAGGATTTCGCCGGGCTCGCCCTGCTTGACGGGCTTGTCCTGCAAATCCGCCACCGTCACCTCGACGCATGAATAAGGCCTGCCGGCTGAGCCGAGCCGCGCGCGCCAGCGCGGGTGGTCGCGGTCGGCGATGTCCTCTTTCGACAGCGTGGTGATGGTCATCGGCGCTTCGCCCTGGCCGTAGATCTGCGCCAGCCGCGGCCCGAAGCGGTCGAGCGCCAAGAGCGCGTCCTCGACATACATCGGCGCGCCGCCCCAGATCAGCGTGCGGATGTTTTCGTCGTTGAGCTCGGCCGGGCAGGCGACCAGGCGCTTGATCATCGTCGGCGCTGCAAACATCGATATGCGCGGCCAGGCATTGAACAGCGCGGCGATCTCGTCGGGTTCGAAGCCGCCGCTCTCGGGGATGACCTGCATGCCGAGCCGCGCGACATGCTGCATGATGTAGATGCCGGAGCCGTGGCTCATCGGGGCGGCGTGCAGAATGGCGTCGCCCGGCGTCACCGGGTCGACCTCGCTGCCGTAAGCGAGGCTCGCCATCGCAAGATTGTCGTGCGTCAGCATGGCGCCCTTCGGCCGCCCGGTGGTGCCCGAGGTGTAGAACAGCCAGGCGAGATCGCTGCCGTCGCGCGGCGCGAGTGCGATCGGATCGGCGGCGAAGAGCGCCTCGTAGTCCGCGCCGCCAACCGTGATCAGCCGATCGAGGCTTTTCGGCGCATGCGGCGCGATGTCGGCATCGATGCCTGCGGAGGCAAAGCACAGGCGCGCGCCGGACTGCTGCAAAATATAGCCAAGCTCGGCGCCGTGCAGCTTGGCATTGGCCGGCACCGCGGCAAGGCCGGCATGCCAGATGCCGTAGAGCATTTCGAGATAGTGATGCGAGTTCTTGGCGGCGATGGCGACGCGGTCGCCGGCTTTAAGTCCGCAGCGCTCGCGCAAGGCGCCGGCCAAGCGCGCCGCCCGTTCGGCCAACTGGCCGTAGGTCGCGACCACCCGCGTGCCGGTCGCCGCCGCCGGCCACGCCGGATGACTGAGAGCAGTGCGTTCGAGCCACGACGCGATGTTCATGGCGCGCGCCGTCCTACGTCGCGTTGAGCCAGCCGAAGCGGATCGGATAGCCCTCGCCGCTGAGCAGGCTCATGGTCTCGTAGAGCGGAAGGCCGACCACGTTCGAATAGGAGCCTACGAGCTTGATGATGAACGTGCCGGCAATGCCCTGCGCCGCGTAGCCGCCGGCCTTGCCGCGCCATTCGCCGGAAGCCAGATAGGCCTCGATATCCTCCTCCGACAGCCGCTTGAAGCGCACGCGCGTTTCCACCAAGCGCTGGCGAAACGACTCCTTCGGCGTCACCAGGCAGATCGAGGTGTGGACGCGGTGATTGCGGCCCGACAACAGGCGCAGGCATTGCGCCGCCTCGTCGAGCAGTTCGGCCTTGGGCAAAATGCGGCGGCCGACCGCCACCACGGTGTCGGCGGCAAGAATGTAGGCGCCGCGCAATTCGTCGTCGAGCCTGACATTGGCGAGCGCGACTTCCGCCTTGGTGCGCGCCAGCCGGTTGGCGAGCGCGCGCGGGATTTCGCCGCGGCGCGGACTTTCGTCGATATCGGCCGGCTTGAGCGCGTCCGGCTCGATGCCGGCCTGGTTGATCAGCGCGAGCCGGCGCGGCGAACCGGAAGCGAGCACGAATTTGGGCCGGCCGATCATGGGTTTAGCGGCTTGGTCATGGGTGTGAAATCGGCGCGGAAACTAGCGGAACAAGGGGGGTTAGGCAAACCAGTAAGCCGTCACCCTGAGGTGGCCGCGCAAAGCGCGGCCCTCGAAGGGCGACGGTCACCGATCTCGGGTTTACCCGGGATCGGCAGCAATATTCAGCCTCACTCATTGCCTCCGCCCTGCTGGCCGAAGCGCGCCCTGATCTGGGCCATCAGTTCGTCGCGCACGGCGCGGTAGGCGTCGAGCCGCTGCTCGCGGGTGCCCTCGGCCGAGGTCGGATCGTGCGTCGGCCAGTATTCGACGTCGGCGGCATGGATGCGGGTCAGTTCCAGCGCCTTGTGGTGGGCCGGCGGCGACAGCGTCACGATCAGATCGAAGTTGAGCCCTTCCAGGTCCTCGACGTCCTCGAACGTCACCGGCTTGTGGCGCGAAATGTCGATGCCGATCTCCGCCATCGCCGCCACCGCGAAGGGATCGAGCTCGCCCTTCTGTACGCCGGCGGAGCCAACATAGATCGATTTGCCGAACAACTGCTGGAACAGCGCTGCGGCCATCGGCGAGCGCACCGCGTTCATGCCGCAAGCGAACAGCACCGATTGTGGGCGCGATCGCCGCTCGGACTGGGCCACCGCGCTAGCCTTTCCAATGCAGCACGCAGATCAACGTGAACAGGCGGCGCGCGGTGTCGATGTCGACCGTCACCTTGTCCTTGAGCCGCTCCATCAGGATGCGCGAGCCGTCGTTGTGGACGGCGCGCCGGCCCATGTCGATCGCCTCGATCTTGTCGGGCGTTGCCGTGCGGATCGCCTGATAGTAGCTGTCGCAGATGATGTAGTAGTCCTTGACGATGCGGCGCAGCGGCGTGAGCGAGAACAGATGCGCGACCACCGGCGTGCCGTCCTCGAGGCGGATGTCGAAGACCAGCCGGTTGCCGTTGATCGACAGATGCAGCGCGTAAGGACCGCCGTCGTCGCCGACCGGCGCGAAAATATTTTGTTCGAGCAGATCGTAGATCGCCACCTCGCGCTCATGCTCGACGTCCGGATTGGCGCGGCCGATCGATTCCTCGTCGAGCGTGACCTTGACGAGGCGCTTCTTGCCGCCCGCGGGCGTGGTCTTGGCCGCGCTCATCGAGGATTGAGGCGGATCGCCACCGAACGGGCGTGCGCGTCCAGCCCCTCTGCTTCGCCGAGCGCGATCGCCGCCGGTGCGAGCGCGCGCAACTGCTCCGGGCCGCATTTGAGCAGCGAGGTGCGCTTCATGAAATCGAGCACGCCAAGGCCGGAGGAAAAGCGCGCCGAGCGCGCCGTCGGCAGCACGTGATTGGAACCGGCGACGTAATCGCCGATCGCCTCAGGCGTATGCGCGCCGATGAAGATCGCGCCGGCATTGCGGATGGCCGCCACCAGCGCCTCGGCATTCACGGCGGCGATTTCCAGATGCTCTGGCGCGATGCGGTCGACCAGCGCGACGGCGTCGGCAAGCTTCGGCACCGCGATGATGGCGCCGAAATCGCGCCACGACGGCTCAGCGACCTTGCTGCGCGGCAGCGTCTTGAGCTGCGCGACGACCGCCTTCTCGACCTCGTCCGCGAGGTCGGCATTGTCGGTGATCAGGATCGATTGCGCGCTGGCATCGTGCTCGGCCTGTGCCAGCAGATCGGCGGCAATCCAGTCCGGATTGCCGGTCTTGTCGGCGAGGATCAGCACCTCGGACGGCCCTGCGATCATGTCGATGCCAACCTGGCCGAACACCAGGCGCTTGGCCGCCGCAACGTAAGCGTTGCCGGGCCCGACGATCTTGGCGACCGGCTTGATCGTGTCGGTGCCGTAGGCGAGCGCGGCCACCGCCTGGGCGCCGCCGATGCGATAGATCTCGTCGACGCCGGCGAGCTTGGCCGCCGCCAAGACCAGGGGCGACAACTTTCCGCGCGGCGCCGGCACCACCATGACGAGCCGTGCGCAGCCGGCGACCTTGGCCGGCACCGCGTTCATCAGCACCGAGGATGGATAGGCCGCAGTGCCGCCGGGCACGTAGAGCCCGACCGATTCGATCGCGGTCCACTTGGCGCCGAGTTCGACGCCGAGCGCGTCGGTGAAGCGTTCGTCTTTCGGCTTCTGGCGAAGGTGATAGGCTTCGATGCGGTCGCGCGCGAGCTTGAGCGCGGCCAGCGCGTCGCCGTGACAGGACTTCGCCGCGGTATCGATCTCTTCGGCGCTCACGCGCATGCCGACGGTGGCAAGGTCGAGCTTGTCGAATTCCAGCGTCAGTTGCGAAACGGCGCGGTCGCCGTAGGCGCGCACCTCGTCGATGATGTGGCGCACGGCCTGTTCCACGTCCTGCGCGGCCTCGCGCTTGACCGCGAGGAAGGCGGCAAAGCGCGTCGCGAAGTCGGGACTTTGGCTGTCCAAGCGAACGGGCATGGTCGGTCCTACCCGGATAGGTGAATGGGTGATGCGCCGGGTCGCGTCAACCCTTTCGGCCGCCTTGCGGCACCTCCAGAAAGCAAAAGGCCCCGCCCAGGGGGCGGAGCCTTGCTGGCGGAAAGGGCGCCCGCTTACTTTTTCTCTTCCTTCTTCATCTTCATTTTCATTTTCTTCGCGTGGTGGTGCCGGTGATGCTTGACCTTCGGCTTCGGCGCCACGTAATCGCAGGGAGCCAGGCACACGCCGCCCATCCCTGTGCATTCCAGAACGCCAGGCACGCAGACGGCGGGTGCGCCGAGCTTGACGCATTCGCAGCCGACCCAAGCCTTGGCCGGTGTAGTCGTGCCGGTGGTGAACAGCGCGGCGCCGGCAAGCAGCCCGGCGAGGATGACGAATTTACGCATTGGTTAGTCCCCCAATTTGCGAAACGCCGCCACTACGCCATTGGAACCGCAAAATAGCAAGGGAGATACGGCCTTTCTGGCGGTGCTCACGCGATTCTGAACCGGATTGTGGCTTTCGGGATAAGGCCCGTTACTAGGTCCCGGGGTCGGGGGCCTCGTCGTCAGCCACCTTGTGGACCGGGCAGGCGGCGGTGGTCCAGGACGGCCCCAGATCGGCCAATTCCGCTTCCAGGCACTCGACTTCCAGCCGCAGGGTCGCTCCGCCGGAAAACAGGATGGTCACCTCACCGGAGGGGGCGTCAGTCTCCTTGAACTCGACCGCCAGTAGATTGAGCACCGCGTCCTTGCCGGCCGGGTTCACGTTACGACATTTGCATGACAGCACGCGCTCGAAGCGCAGCGCCGACCGCCGCCGGTGGTATTCGGGATCGCCGTGCTGGGCGCCTTCCCAGTCGAAGCGGTTGACCGCCAGCACCACGCGCTTTTCCTGCGGCCGCCAGCGCACGTCCGCTACCTTGGCCACCGCATCCTGCAGGTGGGTGGAGACGACCTCCAGGTCCTCCTCGTCGAGGACGACGAATTTGAGCTCAGCCATGCGCGCCGCTCCCGGTCGAAAGGTAATTAGGCAAGGCCGCGGCGCCCCGCAAGATCAGTAATTTACCGGAAGGCCGGCTCCAGGCCGGCGGCGGTCCAGCGCGCGCGGGTGGCCGGATCGGTGAGCGCCTTGAGCAAGGCCGCGGCCGCCTCTGGCTCTTTCGCCGCTGTGTGGATCGCCGCCGTGTAGGTATTGGCGTTGTGAAGTTCGCCCGGCAGCGTGCCGATGACCTGCACTCCCTTCACCGGCAAAGCCTCGCTGATGAAGGTGGTACCGATCTCGGCGCGCTTTTCGGCGATCTTCGTGGAGACGTCGAGGCCGCCTTTGCACAGCACCGCCTTGGCGTTGACCGCGTCGGCGATACCGAGCTTCTGCAACAGGCCGGCGAACATGATGCCGCCCGAGCCGCCGGCCTTGGGGTCGGTGTAGGCGACGCTTTTGGCGTTGAGCAGCGCCTGTCTGAATGCCGCGACCGTGGAGATGTCCGGGGCGGGCGCGCCTTCCGGCACGATGACGCCGGTGACCGTGCGCCCGAGATTCCTGGCGCTGCCGGCGACGACGAGACCGAGCTTTTCCAGTTCGGCGACGATCGATTCCGACACGATCACCAGATCGGCGGTCTCGCCATTGACGATGCGCTCGCGCTGAGCGAAGGCGGGGGCGAAGGCGACGTCGAGTTTGTTGCCGCTCGCGCGCTCATACTCCGGGCCGATCGCCTCGACCATCGACCGCACGGCGCCGGCGCTCAGGACTTTCACGGTTGGCATGGTTCTGTCTCTTGTTGTCTACGCAAGCGTAGCGAAGTCTTGGTGCGCTAACCCCAGACTTCGTCGGCCACCTCGACCACCAGGCGCAGCTTGGCCCATTGTTCGTCCTCGGCGAGCACGTTGCCTTCCTCGGTCGAGGCAAAGCCGCATTGCGGCGACAGGCAAAGCTGGTCGAGCGGGGCGTGCTTCGCCGCCTCCTCGATGCGGCGCTTGATAAAATCTTTCTGCTCGATCCTGCCGGTCTTGGAGGTGATCAGGCCAAGCACGACGGTCTTGCCCTTGGGCAGGAAGCGCAACGGCTCGAAGCCGCCGGCGCGGTCGCTGTCCCATTCGAGGAAATAGCCGTCGACATTGACCGTGTTGAACAAGCGGTCGGCGATCGGCTCGTAGCCGCCCGAGGCGATGAAGGTCGAGCGGAAATTGCCGCGGCACACATGCGTGGTGACGACGAGATCGCGCGGGCGCCCGTCGAGCGCGGCATTGATCATGCCGATGTAGATCTCGGCCTGTTTGTCGGGGTCGTCGCCGCGTTTGGCCAGCATGTCGCGCTGCGCCGGATCGCATAAATAGGCGAAGCTGCAGTCGTCGAGCTGCAGGTAGCGGCAGCCGGCCGCGTAGAAGCCGGCAATCGCCTGTTTATAGGCCCGACCGAGATCGCGATAGAACTCCTCCATGCTCGGGTAGGCGGCGCGATCGATCATGCTGCGCCCGCCGCGATAATGCAGCATCGACGGGCTCGGGATTGTCATCTTCGGCGTGCGTTTGGTGTTCGCCTTGAGAAACTCGAAATGCGCGATCTGCGGATGGTGGCGCGAGCCGAGTTTGCCTTTGACGTAAGGCGCTTCTGACTTCGAGGTGACGCCGGCAAACTTGATGCCCTCCGCCTCGACCATAGCGACGCCGTCGAGCCCGGCGAGGAAATCGAAATGCCAATAGGCGCGGCGCAATTCGCCGTCGGTGATCGAGCGCAGCCCGATCGCCTCCTGCTGCGCGATCATCTTTTTGATCTCGCTATCTTCGACTGCCGTCAGTGCGGTGGGCGAAATCTCTCCGGCCGCGCGCTTGGCACGCGCCTGCTTGACGGTGAGCGGCCGCAACAGCGAACCAACGTGGTCGGCGCGAAAAGGCGGGATGTCACGCTGCATGGGATGCGATCGCCAGCCTACTTCTTGACTTTCGACGGGTCCTTGAAATTGGGAATGGTTTCGAACTCGACATTGTACAGTTCGCCGTTCACCCGTTCGACCTTGCGGATATAGATGTTCTGGATCACCTCGCGCGTGTCCGGATCGATGGTGACGGGTCCGCGCGGACTGACCCAGCTCATGCCCTTCATCGCCGCGACGATCGCGTCGCCGCCGGTCGCGCCTTTGGTCTTCTTCAGCGCTTCGTAAATCATGTGCATGCCGTCATAGGCCTGCATCGCCATCAGGTTCGGCCGCATGCCGCCATTGGCCTTCTTGAAGGCCGCGACGAAGCTCTTGTTCTCCGGACTATTATGCGCGGCCGAGTAATGCTGCGACGTGATGATACCGAGCGCCGCGTCGCCGATATTGTTGACGATGTCGTCCTCGGTCAGGCTACCCTCGGCGATGAACTTGATGCCCGATTTGTCGAGCCCGCGTTCGACGAATTGGCGGATGAAGATCGGGCCGATGCCGGCCGGCACGAAGCCCATGATGGCGTCCGGTTTGGCATCCGCCACGCGCTGCAGCGCCGGCGCAAAATCGTTGCTCGACAGCGGCACGCGCAAGGACTCGATCACTTTGCCGCCCTTGGCCTCGAACTCCCGCTTGAAGGCGGTTTCGACGTCGATGCCGGGCGCGTAGTCGGAGACCACCGTGACCATGGTCTTGATGCCGTGCGCCGCCGCCCAATCGGCGAGCGGCACCGTCGTCTGCGGCACCGAGAAGCTGGTGCGCACGATATAGGGCGAGCGCTCGGTGATGATCGAGGTCGCCGCCATCATGACGATTTCCGGAACCTTGGCCTCGGTGGCGATCGGCGCCGTCGCCAGCGCCCCGGGGGTGAGGCCGAAACCGGCGAGGAACGCGACCTTGTCGTTCACGACCAGCTCTTGCGCCAGCCGCTTGGTCATATCGGGATTGCCGGTGTCGTCCTTGACGATCAGCTCGATCTTCTTGCCGGCGACCGAGTCGCCGTGTTGCTGCATGTAGAGTTTGGCGCCGGCGGTGAGCTGCTTGCCGGTCGGGGTGAACGGTCCGGTCAAGGGCACCAGCAGGCCGATCTTCACGGTGTCTTGGGCAAAACACGGCGTGGCGAGAAGGGCTGCGATCAGCCCGGCGGCGACATGGCGGACGATAGTCATGATGTTTCCTTTTTGGCGTTTCCCTATTTGGCGTTTCTGTCCGGCAGGAGATTACAAGTAAGGCATGCGGTCAACGGGACTTGCGGCTGTTTGGCGGCACTCGCGGCAAAACAGGTGCGTGGGAAATGGCCGCCGTGGCTGTATTGGCTCTTGCTGCTCAGCGGTTCGGCCATCAATATCGTGTGCTACTTGATGGCGCATGAATTTGTCTATGCGACCAGCATAATCGCGTTCGGCGCCGCGCTTATAGTGCTGGGATCGACCGGGGTATCAGCCAGGTTCTTTGTTATCTTGACGCCTCTAGCGGCGCTTGGTCGGCGCAGCTACGAGGTCTATCTGACTCACATGCCGTTGCTGTTGCTACTGTTGCCGATCATGAGCTCGGCTCCCAACGCTTGGCAGCCGCTGGTGTTTGCCAGCTACCTCTTGGTGCTATTTCTCGTCGGCGAGATCCTCGGCGCCTGGTTTAGCGATCCGGCTAACCGTGCGATCCGCATGGCAGTGGCAGAGCGTTAACGTCAGAGGTTTCTCGACGTCGCAAACGAGACCGTGCCGCTACCCGCTAAGCCGCTCGATCTGCGCGCCGCAGGCGGCGAGCTTGTCCTCGACGCGCTCGAAGCCGCGGTCGAGGTGGTAGACGCGGTTGACCATGGTCTCGCCCTCGGCGGCAAGCCCGGCGATCACCAGCGACACCGAGGCGCGCAGGTCCGTCGCCATCACCGGCGCGCCGGTCAAGTGCTCGACGCCTTCGATGGTGGCGGTCTCGCCGTCGAGATGGATGTGCGCGCCGAGCCGCACCAGCTCCTGCACGTGCATGAAGCGGTTCTCGAAGATGGTCTCGGTGATGCGCGAGGTGCCGGAGGCGCGCGTCATCAGCGCCATCAGTTGCGCCTGCAGATCGGTGGGGAAGCCGGGGAATGGCGCC
>DATJVE010000112.1:0-24608 GCA_035501975.1 Pseudolabrys sp. | reverse complement strand
CACCACCCGACCGCCGCGATCGGCGACGTCGCGGGTAGCGTTGGCGGACTGATCGGCGGCCTGCGCATTCTCTGCGTTTTTCTTCACCGTGCCGGCGATCTCTTCCATCGAGGCGGAGGTCTGTTCCAGGCTTGCCGCCTGTTCCTCGGTGCGTTGAGACAAATCGGTCGTGCTGGTCGAGATCTCCGCCGAGGCGTTGGTAACCTCCGCCGCCGAGGCCTTGATCTCGGCAATGGTCGCGCCGATCCGCTCCGCCATGGCATTCGCGTTGTCTTTCAGAACCGCGAAATTGCCTTGGTAATCAGCCGTGATGCGCTGCGAGAGATCGCCGCTGGCGAGAGCGCCGAACATCCTCACCAGATCTTTGAGCACGCCCGCGACATTGTCGCACAGCGAGTTCATGGTCTTGGCAAGATTGAGCATGAAGTCCTTCTTGCCTTCGAGCGAAATACGTTTGGAAAAGTCGCCGGCGACCGCCGCCCTGGCGATGTCGGCGATCTCGGTCTCGGTCGCCTTTTCGACCGTCTCGTTGCGCCATTCGACGACCGTGCCGGACCGCTTGCCGTGTTTGTCGATGACCGGCGTGACGATATGGTGGAAATGCTGGGTGCCGATGGTGAAAAAGCTTTCGTGCGTCCCGCTCAGCGAATCCAAAATCTGCCGCTGATGCGGTGGATCCTTATGGAAGAAATCCATATTGGCGCCGATCAGCTTGTTGCTGTCGAATTGCGGCAGCGCCTTGCGCAATTCTGGTTCGCTCTCACGCAACATCGCCTGTAAAGCAGGGTTCATGTACATGACGTTGTAGTCTTGGTCGGCGACCAGAATGTTCGAGCGGACCGCATCGAGACCGGTGCGAACGCGGAGGTTCACCACCTTTTCGGCGATCGACTGCTTGAACACTTCGGTCGCCTTGGCGATGACGCCCACCTCGTCGCCGCGTCCGGTGAAGGGCACGTCGACGACGCGGTCGTTTGTCAGTTCGGTCAGGACCCCTGCGATCTTGCAGATCGGTTTGGCGACGACGCGCCCGAACACCCACCACACCGCGGCGAGCAGGGCCAGGATCGAGGCCAGCGCGCCGACCATCAGCACAATCACGCGCTGCCGCAACGCGATGATGTCGTCGCCGGCAAGCCGGCTGCTTGAGAAAACGGCAATCACTTCGCCGTCTTTCGTGCCCATCGCGGCGCCGTGGCAGCTGACGCAGTTCGGCTGCTTCATCAGCGGGCTGCCTTCGACGATCGGAATGCTGTAGCGATAGGTATCGCCGGCAAAGCGGCCAACCGGCTGACCGGTGCGCAGGACCTCCTGGTCGATATCGTCGTGCGGCAGCTTCGCGGTGTGCTTGGGTTCGGTCTTCGCCATGTAGGACACAATGCCCTGGCCCCAGACGGCCCAAAGCTTGCTGCCTTGCTCGCGGTTGCGGCTTTCGAACCAGCCGTCGAAGACCTTGATGGCGATGTTCTGCGGGTCTTCAAACCGCAGCGCCATCGCACTTTCGACCAGCGAGTTGAGCGAATTCACCTCGTTCTGCGAGGCGAGCCTCAGCTTCTGTTCGAGACCCGAATATTCGAGATAGCTGACGACCGCTGCGGCGGAGAGCGCAAACGCCAACAGCCCGGCGCCCAGCGCCAGTGTGAACTTCCACTGCAGATTCAACTTGCCCCAAAATCCAGCCACCAGGCCGTCTCCTTGGCTTTTGTCGTGTTACGGTTTTGATTGCTTGTTTCGCGGCCTCATGCAGCCGCCGGTGTGTGTTCGATGGCCGTCAGCTTGACCGTGTTGAGACACATCGTGACGCTCATCTTGTTTCCATTTGGGGTATGGGCCGTGCGGATCCGCAACCGAACCGCTCTAGTTTTTCGGGGAACCGCCTGCTGCGTCGCCATCCTGCACCGTCAGCAGATTGCGCAGGTCGATCAGCGCGATCATCGTGTTGTCGTGCGTCACCAGACCGGACAGGAAGTCCGAGGTCGTCGCCTGCGCGGTGCGCGGCACCGGCTGGATCTGATTGGCGTCGATCGACACGATGTCAAGCACGCGGTCGCCGATCAGGCCGACTTGGCGGCCGCCAATCTGCACGATGATCACGATGTGCAGCGGCGTGGTCTCGGTCAACCCTTGTCCGAAACGGCAGCGCAGGTCGACGATCGGCACGATGGCGCCGCGCAGATTGAGCACGCCGCGCACGTATTCCGGCTGCTTCGGCAGATGCGTGATGTCCGACCAGCCTTTGATCTCGCGCACCGCCATGATGTCGACGCCGTATTGGTCGTCGCCGATGGCGAAGCTGATGAACTGGGTCTGCGCCGTGGCGTTTTGCGCATTGCCGGTTCCGTTCCAATTGTTGGGATTGAGTTGGCCGGAGGCGTCGGGAGAAGCGGCTGCTGGATTCATGCGTCTATGGCTCGCTGCTTTTGACTTGTTGCAAGATCGATCTTGTCACCGCATCCGCGCGGTCGTTCGGAATTGGCGCAGGCAAACCGAATGAGCCGTGCAGACGCGGGGGAATCCGCTCGCGCGGCGTCCCACGCGGGGAAACTAAGTTAATGCTGTGAGGAAAGGCTTTAAGCGGATGTAGATGTGAAACGATATCGTGGATCGATAAACTAGATTAAGATCGCAACGCGATGTCGCGGCCGCAATTTTTCCTAAGTAGAATCCCGTAGCGAGAGTCGCACACACGTCGCTCGTGCGTCGGCCATTAAGCCAATATTGCCGATTTGCGCTTAAGCATCGTCGGCCGATTTTTCGTTGAGCAACCGCCGAAGTGAAAATGACGTCAGAAGCACAATCCTTGATCACTGAACTCGATGCCGCGGTGAGCAAGGCGTCGGAGACCTGGCGCTCCGAGCTGTTGCGGCGAGTCACGGATCTCCTGCTCGGCGGCGTCGACGATTATTCCGCGCACCAAATCGCCATCTTCGACGACATTCTCTGCCGCCTCATCGAAAACGTTGAAGCTTCGGCGCTGATCGAGCTGAGCGCGCGGCTGGCGCCGCTCGCTGCCGCGCCGCCGAAGGCCGTCGCCAGCCTGGCGCGCAACGAAAATCCGACCATCTCGGGGCCGGTGCTGGAAATCTCGAACCTGCTCGGCGAGCAGGCGCTCATCGATCTTGCCATGACCAAGCGAAACAATCAGCTCACCGCCATCGCGGCGCGCAAGCGGCTGCCGGAAGCGTTGACGGATATCCTCGTCGACCGCGGCAACGCCGAAGTCGCGCTTAAGCTGGTTGCCAATCAAGACGCGCGGCTGTCCGAGCGCGGCTTCGTCAAATTGATCGGCCAGGCCAAGACCGACAAGACTCTGGCGGCGGCGATTGCGACCCGCAAGGACATGCCGCCCGAGCTCGAGCCGTTCCTCAAATTGACGCTCGCTTGAGCATCATCTGAAAGACCGCCGAGTTCCCGCCACCGTGCGGAAGCTCGCCGCGCTCATTATTCCAAGCTACCGATTTGATTTGGTAGCGGGGGAGGGACTCGAACCCCCGACCTCCGGATTATGATTCCGCTGCTCTAACCAGCTGAGCTACCCCGCCATTCCGAAACGCGCCGGAATGGGCCGGATATAGGAAGGCCCCGGAAAGCCTGTCAAGCAAGCAGGTTCCCGAAACCGTCATTTTGGCCGGATCCTGCGGTTGCCAGCCGGCATCAGGCCGCCCGCCGGGGGTCGGCGTCTTGATCGCCGGCGTCACGCCTGGGCGGCTGGAAGAGACCCAGCGGCGGTCAGGCCGCGCTGCGGCGCGCGCCATCGGCGAGACGTTCAAAGCGGATCAGTGAAAAATGCCCGAGCGGCGGCATGGGGCGCCGCTCGACCACCCGCACGCCACCGTGCCGCGCGGCCCAGTCGGAAAGCACACGAAAACGGAATTCCGGCCGCCAGCCAAGCCGGCGGGCGATCGGCGCAAAGCACTGTTCGAACACGGCGCGCGGCCCGCTGTCCGCGCCGATGTGATTGACCAGGACGATCTCGCCACCCGGCCTGATCACACGTGCGAATTCATCGAGCGTCGCTTCCGGATGTGGCACCGCGGTGATCACGTATTGCGCGACAACGACGTCGAACGATTGGTCCGGCAGCGCCAGATGCTCGGCGTCCATCACCGCCAGGGCCTCGACATTGGTCAGCCCGTGCTCGGCAACCCGCGCCTGTGCCTTGCGCAGCATCGGCGCGGAGAGATCAACGCCGACCAGCCGGTTGGAGCGCGCATAATCCGGCAACGAGATGCCGGTGCCGACTCCGACCTCGAGGATGCGCCCGCCGATCCGCTCCGCCGCGGCGACCGCGGCGCGTCTGCCGCGCTCGAATACCGCGCCAAAAACAAGATCGTAAATCGGCGCCCAACGCGCATAGGCTTTGGAAATCGTCTGCTTGTCGAAGTCGCCCGCCATACTCAATTCCGCTATTGCTCGTTCGGCCGCAATTGTAAATGTTTCGCTCGGCCTGCGCTGCATATTCACCATGGCATGCGCGCGCCAACGCGCGCGCAAAAGGCGCTTTGCGCGCGGTATTTCGCCGGTTCTTTCCGGCCATTAAACGTATTTGGCAATATCCGATGCGATTTCTCGTGTAGGTTGTAGATTGACCGGGTCGGGGCGCTGGCGACTGCCGCTGAGATTGTGGAACCCGTCGATGTCGAGGGGAGAACGCGTCGCTCAGGCGATCAGGGCGCGAGGGGTCAGGAAAATGCTCAACCTCGCGCTCGATCTCGGAGTCGACGAGAGCGCAATCAGCAGATGGAAAAAGGGCGGCCCGATGTCGCTCGACAGCGCCGCGCGCCTCGCGCGTGTTCTCGATGTGTCGCTGGACTGGATCGTTCGCGGGCGTGGTGAAATGGAGCACCACAAAAAATTGGCGCTGCGATCCGACGAGCGCAAATTGGTCAGGCTGCTGCGACGCTGGCGCACAGAGTCGACCACCCACCTGCTGGCATTCCTTGCCGAGTTGAGAGATCGCCAGTGAACGTCAATGCCACGATTGCGCTCAGCGCAATCGGCGGCGACGCCTCTTGAGCAGCGCGCAAGATGCAAATGTTGCGCACGCGTTTGCGCTGCTGTCAGTCTGGCGGCATGTGCAATCCAGGGTTAGCGTCAGTCTTTGAAACCCTCATGTGTTGTGGCGAGCATATCGGCCACAACGCGTTTTGCTCGACTGACGCGGACCATCAGCCGCATCGCAGCGGCAGCGCGGATCCAAAGGAGCGCTAGATGGATCCGGTCGCCGAAATCTCCGGCATTCAAGCGCTGCAAGACAGCGTGTCCGGTGGCGATCCGAGCATCCGCATCGCGATCATCGACGGACCGGTCGACCTCACGCATCCATCGCTCAGCGGAGCGCGGGTGACGGCCGACGGCGCAAGCCGCGATTTGGTTTCTCCCGTTCGCTCCGAGCACGGCACCCATGTGGCGAGCGTGATCGTCGGGCAAAGCGGCAGCCCGGTTACGGGGATCGCGCCGAATTGCACGGCGGTCGTCTATTCGATCTACCGCGAAAGCGCGGATGGCGAGCTGGAGCCGTCGTCGCAGGCAACGCTGGCGCTCGCCATCAACCAAGCGGTCGCCGACGGTGCGGATATCATCAACATCAGCAGCGGCCAGCTGACGCCGACCGGGCAGGCCCAACATATCCTCACCGACGCGGCGCGCGGCGCCGCCCAGGCGGGGGCGCTGATCGTCGCCGCCGCCGGCAATGACGGTTGCCGCTGCCTGCAGGTTCCCGCCGCGCTTGATTCCGTCCTCGCCGTCGGCGCCTGCGACGCGACCGGCCGGCCGCTCGACTTCAGCAACTTCGGCGACGCCTATGCCGAAAACGGCATTCTGGCGCCGGGTGACAATATCAAAGGCGCCTCCCCACAGTCGCAGGTGGCGCTGCGCTCGGGAACGAGCTTTGCCACGCCGATCGTATCTGGCGTCGCCGCTCTCCTGCTGTCGCGCCTCAAGCAAGCCGGCCGTGACGCCGATCCGTTTTCGGTACGCGACGCGCTTTTGCAAAGCGTCATTGCCTGCGCGGCGGACGCCGACAGTGAAGCGCGCTGCCTCGCCGGAACACTCAACGTTCCCGGCGCCGTCGCGGCCTTGTTCGCGGATGAGGCAAACGCACCGCGCGCCTCGCCGTCGGAAGCGCGGGCGCCCCCCGCAATGAACGGCGCGCTGCGGCCGGCTCACGCAAGCAACTCACCTGTCGTCACCCCGTCATCAGTAACAAGAGAGAGCACCATGCCAAACGCATCGAATATCGCCCCCTCTGCGCCGCGTATTCTCGGCCCCGACGGCAACGCCATCTCATCAGCGGCCATCACTCCGAGCGGCCTCCCGGCAACGCCGGCGTTACAAGTCGAACCGGCGGCTGCGCCGCCAATCGCGCCGACTGCCACGTCCGTCGTTCCCGCTGCCGTCGTTCCAAGCGAGGCGCCGCCGGTCGCCGCCCCCGCTCCCATCGCGCCGCCCGCGATCTCCCAGTTATCCGGCATGCGGCCGAGCGCCGCCGATTGCGGCTGCGGCGGCCTGCGACCGGCTCAGGCGTCAGCGATCCAAATGGCGTTCCCCATCGGACGGCTCTACTACGACTTCGGCAGCGAAGCGCGCCTCGATTACTTCGTCCAGGCGATGGCCAGCTGGCGCGACGGTCTCGGCACGCGGGGCGGCGACATCGGCAAAGATTTCGGTCCCGACCGCGATAAATCGGGCGACGCCGCGGCGCCCTATAACCCCGAATACATGGTGCGCTATTTGATGAATCTCGCGCCCGGCGAGCAGCAGAAGCCGGCCGACCAAGACAGCAACCTGCGCGACGCCGACGCGGTGCACCGGACGCTGACGATCGACGCGGTTCCGATTTATCGCATCAGGCCGCTCGACGTGTTCGGCCTCGGCTTCTTTGCGTCGCTGATCCTGGCACTGTTTTACCAGGAAGTGTCGCCGTTCCCGCCGACCGACCCGCGCTCGTTCAAGGATGCCGCAGCCTCGCCGCCGGCGCCGGACGGCGAACTCGACTACAGCGGCGTCACGCGGGTGTCGTTCGCCGGCTGGCTCGACGGCAGCACCACGCGTCTGTTGAACGGCACCGTGGTTCCGACGCTGACCACCGACTGGCGCGGCTTCTATCAGTGGAGTCTGGAGCAGTTGCTCGGCCCGAAGCCGTGGCCGGCGGGCGTCGGGCAATTCCTCGACCGCATCTACAACGAATTCCGCAACGTCGGCATCTCGCCGCAGAACCGCGCGCTCAACTACTCGGCCATGAACGCGCACAATACCAAGAAGATCTTTGCCGCGATGGCTAACCAGAACAAGCGGCTCGATACCGTCGAGGTTGACCGCAGCGCGATCTGCCGGCCCGAGTCGGATTGCTGGGACGTGACCTACCGCTTCTTCGATCCGACCGCGGTGCTCACGCAGGCCCGGCAGGTCTTCCAATACACGATCGACGTCAGCGACCTCGTGCCGGTGACGGTCGGGCCGCTGCGTCAGTGGCAGATCTACTAATCGCGTCCTCCTCGCGTCGAGGAGGCCGAGACGTGGCGAGCGACAACGCCACGCGGCGCAGGGCCGGATCTCCTTGCGCCGACGTCGCCGGCGATCACGGCCGCTCAGGCCCGGTTGCCGCCTTCAACCCCAACGTAAGGAGACGAAAATGTTCTTGCAAAGTGAACAGTTCGAAACCGCCAAGACGGTGCGCCGTCCGATCCAGTGCGAGGGCCTGGCCCGCGGTCCGGAATGGATGGCCGAAGTCGGCGTCAGCGGCTCGGTGAATCCGCAGTTCGGCCTGGGCGATATCATGGGCATCGTCAGCAAGGTCGCCCCGATCGCGCTCGGCGCCCTCGGCGCGTTGTAAGTAGCCCGTCGGGGGCCCGGACTCCCGGGCCCCGATTCTCCTGACGGGAGACGCATATGGACGAAAAACCAGCACGCCGCGAGATCGATGCGCCGCCGCAGCCCCGTCGGGACGGCGACAGCCTGGTCATGCGGAGCGTGGTGTCCCACGACATGCTGCTTGGCATGATCGAGCAACGCAATCCGATTCTCGCGCGCCGTGGCCCGCGGCCCGATCGGACTGCGCCCGCAAGCAACGCCGACCGCTCATAAGGAGTACGCCATGCCTGACAGCCCAACCACGGCGACCGAACACTTGATCAGCTCCACGCAAGGAACCGAGAGTTTTGACGCCAAAGTCGCCGCAGCGCCTCTACAGCACTGGCTCACCGGCGAGCCAGCAGCGGCTCAACGTCGCAATGAAGGTGCTGCACGACCCCGTCGCGCGCGCGAGCTTCAGCCGTGCCTATTCGGGTCAGACGCGCAACTGGAACCAGTGACGCCGCGCGCGGCGCCCCCCACACCAACAACCGCGGAGTCCCCGCCATGATCCTCTGCTTTTCCCAGGACGACTTCAGCGTCGTCGACAAGGCCTACAAGCAGCAGACCGATATCTTCGGCACGGCGCAGTGCTATCTGAAAGATCATTCGCTGATCGGCTTCTTGGGCAAGACGGAAAATCTCTTCATCACCGCGCACGGCAACGAGGACGAGATCGGCAACCAGGGCGCCGGCCTGTCGCTCACGCCGGCGCAGCTTGCCAAAGTTCTGACGAGCTACGTGCTGCCGGGCGGCTATAGCGGCTCGATCTACGTGTCGGCCTGCGACACCGCGCCGAAATACGTGCACGGACTGCTGGCGGCTTTGGGCGGAGACTATGCCGGGCGCATCTACGGCTGCGTCGGCGCCATCGAGCTGGCGATCCAGCCGCCCAAGAACAGCATGTGGATCTTGGCGAAGTAGCGCCGCGCGACCAGGGGGCGCCGCACGCGCCAGCATGAATGTCCGGCGCCACAAAGGAAGGAGGAATGCCATGAAAAACGGAAGCGTTACGACATGCAACGCAACATATGTCCTGTCCGCCGTGATCTTGGTGGCCGCCGTCCTGGCCGCTTCGCCCAGCGCAGCCAAAATCAAGAAGGGCGCGCTCGTCCTGCGCTCGGGTCAAGTGAATGACGCCGCGAGCTACAAGAACGAGGATACCGATTCAAACGACAAGCTCCTGCACGTCTCCGCGCTCTGCTCTCCCGGCGCCAGCACCAAAAGCAAGAGCGCTGACTTGATCGCCACCGACAGGACGCGCGGCACGAGTAGGCTCTTCGCCAATGTGTACGGCGCGACACAGGCCTCGACGATCATGAGCGCCGGCGGCACCATCGAGTCGAAGCCGCTGAAGAACAATCCGAATCATTGCGAAATCAGCGGATTGAGCGTTGCGAAAATCAAAGGCGTCTGGAGCAAGTGCACACTGGCCGGCGGGTGCTGACAGCCGAAACGGTCCGCGCCCGGCGCACACGCGCGACAACGCTGTTTGGAAATCGCCGAGCGCCGCTCAGCCGCCCGTCACCGACTCCGCCTCATGGCGGGTCGCGGGCGGCGCGTGCTCGGCGGCCGCCACGGCGCTCTTGATGAAGCCGCCGCCGAGCACGCGCGCCTGGCCCTCGCCGGCGTCGTAAAAGACGCAGGCCTGGCCGGGCGAAACACCGTCCTCGCCGGCGATAAGCTCGACCTCGTAACCGCCATTCGCCGCCATGAGCCAGCCGGCCTGCGGCGGCCGCGTCGAGCGCACCTTCACGAAAACCTCGCGGCGATCGTCGGCAAGCACCTCGTCGAGGCTGCCCTGCCCGATCCAATTGACGTCGCGCAGAATGATCCTGCCCATGCGCAGCGCCGCGCGCGGCCCGACCACGACCTGGCGGCGCTCGGCATCGAGCCGCACCACATAAAGCGGCGTGCCGGTCGCCAGGCCCAATCCACGCCGCTGGCCGATGGTGAAATGGATGATACCGGAATGCGTCCCCAACACTTTGCCATCGAGATCGACGATCTCGCCCGACTCCGCCGCGCCCGGCTTCAAGCGCTCGATCACGTCCGCATAATGGCCGCTCGGCACGAAGCAGATGTCCTGGCTGTCGTGCTTGTCGGCGACGGCGAGACCAAACTTGCGCGCCAATTCGCGCGTCTCCGCTTTGCTGCGCTCGCCAAGCGGGAAACGCAGGACGTCGAGTTGCTCGCGCGTGGTGCCGAAGAGGAAGTAGCTCTGGTCGCGCTCTTCCTCACGCGCGCGGTACAGTCCGCGCCCACCCGAAGGCAGTGCACGCGAGGCAACGTAATGCCCGGTCGCCAGAACGTCGGCGCCAAGCTCGCGCGCGGTGAGCAACAGGTCGTGGAACTTGATCGCCATATTGCATTCGACGCAGGGCACCGGCGTCTCGCCGGCGATGTAGCTTTCGGCGAAGCGATCGATCACCGCCTCCTTGAAGCGGCTCTCGTAGTCGAGCACGTAATGCGGAATGCCGATGCGCTCGGCGACGCTCCGCGCGTCGTAAATGTCCTGCCCGGCGCAACAGGCGCCCTTGCGGTGGGCGGCGGCGCCGTGATCGTAAAGCTGCAGCGTGACGCCGACGACGTCATAGCCCTCGGCCTTGAGCAACGCGGCGGTCACCGAGGAATCCACGCCGCCGGACATGGCGACGACGACTCGGGTGTCCTGCGGTCGGCGATCGAGATCGAGGCTGTTGGACATGGCTTCTCTTACTATAGGTGGCGATGCCGTGCGCGCAATTCGAGGCGTCACGGCGGCAAATATTGCCGCATTGCCAGCAGGCGCTGCCGGGCCGGCCCGCCCTGCCTGCTGCCGCGATGCCGATAAGCCATTGACATAAAATAAATTTCAAGCGGGCCGCCGCTGGCCTGCCGATTGCAGATCACGCGGTGGATATCCGGAGACGTCTCGTGCCCCAAGTTGCGTCAGACCCAGCTGCGCCTGCCTTTAAGCCCACGGCGCCGCTCCAGCCGCGCCCGGCGCCGAGTTCCGACGCCGCGCCCCTGCCGTTCGAGAGCCTGCTCGACGACAGTGCGCAGGCTGCCGCCCCGCCTCCGCAAGCGCCGCCGACGGCGCCGGCTCCCGCCGTCAACAAGAGTGCGGTCGCCGATCAACAGGATGCGGCGCCTCCCCCGGCAACCGCCAACCCCGCGGCCGCCAAAGCGCCACAGCCAAGCGGCAATCCCGATACGACCAATGCCGTCAATGCGGCCGCGATCGATTCGACGCTCGTCAAACCCAAAGTTATCGACAAAGACGGAGCGAAGGCCAACGCCAAGCTCGGCGAGCAAGCCAAGACCGACGATACGTCCAAGCCGGCAGCCGGCGGCAAGACGGACGCCGATGCCAAACCAGCCGACGCGCCGGCCCCAGTCACGTCAGCGGCCGATCCCACAACGATTCCGGTTCAGCCGACGACTCCCGCCACCGTGGTTCCGGCGACGCCCGCGTCCGCCATGGTCGCTGCACCGGCCGTGACCAACATCGCGCAGGTGGCACCGCTTGGCAAACAAGTCGCCTCCGCCCCGGCAGCCGGCGGCAAGACGGACGCCGATGCCAAACTGGCCGACGCGCCGGCCCCAGTCACGTTAGCGGCCGATCCCACAACGGTTCCGGTTCAGCCGACGACTCCTGTGGCCGTAGTTTCGGCGACGCTCGCGCCCGCCGTGGTCGTTGCACCGGCCGTGACCGACATCTCGCAGGTAGCGCCGCTTGGCAAACAGGTGACGACAGCCAAAGCCAATACGACCAGCGCGCCAAAGGCCAAAGCGGGCGACCTCACCGCTCTACAAGACGGCGCCGATAAGCCAGCCTCCGCACATCCGCACGAGGAAGCGCCTGCCGTGACCGCGCATGCGTCCGCGGACAAGCTGCCAGCGGCCGCGCCTGATGCCCCAGCCGCGGCGCCGAAGGTGGCCGGCGACATCCTCCAGCAAGCCACGCTGCCCGCCGCGTCGGGGGATATTGCGCCGACGACGCCGATCACGCCGACCGCGCCGGCAGCCTCCGCTCCCGCAGCGGCGCAGGCCGTGGCGGTGCCGATCGCCGGTGTCGCCATCGAAATCACCAGCCAGGCGCAGGCGGGCAAGAATCACTTCGAGATTCGCCTCGACCCACCCGAGCTCGGCCGCATTGAAGTGCGGCTCGACGTCGACCGCGACGGACACGTGACCTCGCGGCTGATCGCGGACCGCTCCGACACGCTCAATTTGCTGCGCAGCGACGCCTCCGGCCTCGAACGCGCGCTGCAAGACGCCGGGCTGAAAACCGCCGAGAACGGCCTGCAATTTTCGCTGCGCGACCAGACCATGGGCCGCCAGCAAAACGCCGCGCCCGCGGCGCCGAATAGCGCGCAGATCGTCGTGCAAGACAGCGCGCTTCCAGCGGGTGAACTGACCCAAGGGCTCTACAGTCGCCTCGCCGGTTTGCGCGGCGGAATCGACATTCGTGTCTGAGGATCGACCATGACCACAATCTCGCCGGTGACTTCGACCAGCAATTCCACGGGTACGGTCTCGAGCGCGCTCGACAATACCGAGATCGCGAGCAACTTCACCACGTTCCTGCAATTGCTGACGACTCAATTGCAGAACCAGGATCCGCTCAGCCCGATGGATACCAACCAATTCACGCAGCAACTGGTCGAATTCGCCGGCGTCGAGCAGCAGATGAAGACGAACGACACCCTGAGCACGCTGGTATCCCTGCAGCAGAGCGCGCAAACCTCGCAGGCGCTGTCGCTGGTCGGCGCGACCGTGGTGGTGAACGGCACCACCGCGCAACTTGCCAACGGCCAGGCCTCCTGGGCGCTCAACGCCACCCAGCCGGCGACGGCGACCGTCACGATCACCGCGCCGTCCGGCGCGACGGTTTATACCGGCACGGTGCCGATCAATTCCGGCAGCCAAGTTTATACCTGGAACGGCGTCGGCAACGACGGTTCGACCTGGCCGGCGGGCAGCTACTCGCTGACCGCGACGGCGGTCACCGCCAGCGGCCAATCGACCACGGTCACGAGCCAGATCGAGGGCCAGGTGAGTTCCGTCGATCTGACGCAGACGCCGCCGCTGCTGGTAATCGGCGGGCAGAACTACAAGATCAGCGATATTCAGCAAATTGTCGTGCCGGGACAGTGAGCTGCGGCCGAGCGCGGGCCCGGTTTCACGGCCCAATCCGTAACCAAATCGTTAGCGGGAACGGGGCAAACATTTCCCGTTCTGCGCCCCCCGTTTAGGCAAATCTTAAGTCGCGGCTTGTAGCTTCCAACCAGTAAATGCCAGTCAAGTAGAGTCTTGTGAGTACGATTATGACCGAGCCCCACCGCCCGAGGGTCAAATACGTCATCGGGCCCGATGGCAGTCCTCTCACGATTGCGGATCTGCCGCCGCCGTCAACGAAACGCTGGGTCATCCGCCGCAAGGCCGAGGTGGTCGCCGCGGTGCGCGGTGGCCTGTTGTCACTGGAAGAGGCCTGCGCGCGCTATACGCTGACGGTCGAAGAGTTCCTGTCCTGGCAGTATTCTATCGACCAGCACGGCCTCGCCGGTCTGCGCACCACGCGCATTCAGCAATACCGCCAGTAGCCCCCTCACCGTTTTCGCATGGCTAAATCGCCGGCCCTTTGTGGCCGGCGTTTGCGTTCGCGCGACGCCCGAAGCCGAATTCTTATTGCCCCGGGACGCATTGCGGCGAACTTCAATTGGCGGGAATTAACCGGACGCTAACCATAAACTGGGCAAATCTTGCCGGGTACGGCGCGCATCGCGCCTCAAAAGTTGGGACGGAACCCGGTGCAAGGCTTCTTCAATTTCGTGAAGTCGCTCGGTGCGGCGCGAATGGCGGCAATGGCCGCGGTGACGCTGACGCTGATCGGATTCTTCTCGTTCCTGATGATCCGCATGACGACACCGCAGATGGTGCCGCTGTTTACCGACCTGTCGATGGAAGATTCGGCCGCGATCATCAAGGATCTGGAGCGCCAGGCGATCCCCTACCAGATCAAGAACGACGGCGCCATCGTGATGGTGGCCAAGGAAAAGGTCGCCCGGCTGCGCATGAAGCTCGCCGAAAGCGGCCTGCCCAAAGGTGGCGGCGTCGGCTACGAGATCTTCGACAAGTCCGACGCGCTCGGCTCCACGACCTTCGTCCAGAACATCAATCACCTGCGCGCCCTGGAAGGCGAGCTTGCCCGCACCATCTCGAGCCTCGACCGCGTGCAGGCTGCCCGCGTGCATTTGGTGCTGCCCGACCGGCCGCTGTTTTCGCGCGACAAAATCGACGCCACGGCGTCGATCGTGCTCAAGGTGCGCGGCACGCTGGAGCCGCAACAGGTGCGCGCCATCCGCCATCTGGTGGCGACCGCGGTCGTTGGATTAAAGCCCGAGCGCGTCTCGGTGGTCGACGAGACCGGCAAGCTGCTCGCCGACGGCGCGACGCCGAACGACCCGCTGGAGGGCGCCGGCGCCGACGAACGCAAGGCGGCTTTCGAGAAACGGTTGCGCGATCAGGTCGCGACGATCGTCTCCTCGGTGGTCGGCCCCGACCATGCGCGAGTTGAGATCACCGCCGATTTCGACCTCAATCGCATCACCCAGACAACCGACAAATTCGACCCCGATGGCCGCGTCTTGCGCTCGAGTCAGACCCGCGAGGAAACTTCGACCACGAGCGACGAAAAAGGCGGTCCGGTCTCGGTCGGCAACGAATTGCCCGGCGCGGCCAAGCAGCCGGGCGCGCCTGCCAGCGGCGACCAGAGCCGCAAGACCGAGGAAATCGCCAACTACGAGATTTCGCGAACCACCAAAACCGAGGTGACGGAAGCCGGCCGCGTCAACCGGATTTCCGCGGCGGTCCTGGTCGACGGCATTTACAGCAAGAACGACAAGGGCGAGGTGACCTACCAACCGCGCCCGAAGGAAGACATCGACCGCATCACCGCGCTGGTCCGCTCGGCCATCGGCTTCGACGCCAAACGCGGCGACCAGGTCGAAGTGGTCAATCTGCGCTTCGCCGAACCGACGCCGATGCCGATCAACGAGCCGACCGGCTGGATGAGCTACCTGCAGTTCACCAAGGACGACATCATGCGCTTTGCCGAGCAAGGCGTGATGATTCTGCTCGGCCTGGTCGTGCTGTTCTTCGTGGTGCGGCCGCTGGTGCGCCGGATCATCTCCGACGAGGCGATCGGCGGCGGCGCAGCTGCCGTCGCCAGCATCGCCGGGCCCGTCGGAGTAGCCAGCGCAGTCGGCGTGCCGATGGCTCCCGCGGCGCCCGCACACCCGGTGCACAACGTCGTGCCGAACGCCACCACGCCGCCCCCCAGCATTTCGATCGTGGGCGCCGAGGAACAAGTCGCCATCTCCAACCGCACCGCCGCAATGATCGACATCGCCCAGGTGCAGGGCCAGGTACACGCCCAGTCGGTGCAGAAGGTCGGCGAAATCGCCGAGCGGAACCCGCACGAGGCGGTTTCGATCATCCGCAGCTGGCTCCACGAAGAGACAAACGCGCGCTAGACCATGGCCTCCGCCCACCACCAAGAGAAGCAAGACGGCCGCCAGGACATCAGTAACCTGATGGCCAATCTCGCCAGCCGCCCGCAGGTCAACAAAGGCCGGCGCAAGTTGAGCGGCCCGGAACGCGCGGCCGTCCTCATGCTGGCGCTCGGCGCGCGCTACGGCGCCAAGCTCTTCGCTTTGCTCGACGACGACGAACTGCGTGAAATCTCCACCGTGATGGCGTCGCTCGGCACGGTCGAGGCCGAATCGGTCGAAGAACTGCTGCTGCAATTCGTCTCGCAAATGTCGGCCGCCGGCGGCTTGCTCGGCAGCTACGACATCGCCGAGAGCCTGCTGAAGAAATACCTGCCGGCCGAGCGCGTCGGCAGCATCATGGACGACATCCGCGGTCCCGCCGGCCGCAACATGTGGGAGAAGCTCGCCCACGTCCATGAGGAGGTCTTGGCGAACTATCTCAAGAACGAATACCCGCAGACCGTGGCGGTGGTGATGTCCAAGCTGCGCGCGGAACACGCCGCACGCGTGCTTGCGATTCTCCCGCAGGACTTCTCGCTCGACGTCGTCAACCGCATGCTGAAGATGGAAGCGGTGCAGAAGGAAGTCGTCGACCGGGTGGAAGAGACGCTGCGCACCGAATTCATGTCCAACCTATCGCAGACCCGGCGCCGCGACGCGCACGAGGCGATGGCCGAAGTGTTCAACAATTTCGACCGGCAGACCGAGATGCGCTTCCTGACCGCGCTGGAGACCGACAACCCGGACGCCTGCGAGCGCATCAAGGCGCTGATGTTCACCTTCGACGATCTGGTCAAGCTCGACTCGGGCTCGGCGCAGACGCTGATGCGAAAATTCGAAAAGGACAAGCTGGCAATCGCGCTCAAGGGCGCCTCCGAAGAGGTGCGCCAGTTCTTCTTCAGCAATATGTCGACCCGCGGCGCCAAGATGCTGGTCGACGACATGCAGGCCATGGGCCCGGTGCGGCTGCGCGACGTCGACGAAGCGCAGACCCTGCTGGTCAACATCGCCAAGGATCTGGCGGCCAAGGGCGAAATCCTGATCGCCAAGAGCCGCGGCGACGACGAACTAATTTACTGAGAGTGCAATGAAAGCGACCGCAAAATATCTGTTCGACGAGGACTTCGCCACCGGCCAGAAGCCGAGCATTACCTTGGTCGAGGCTGAACGCCGGCGCGCGGATGCCGAATCGGTCGCCTATCGCAACGGCTTTGCCGCCGGCCAGGCGCAGGCGCAGAACGACGCCGCCCAGCGCGGCGCCGCGGCGCTCGGCGCGATCGCCGACGCCATGGCGCGCTTGAACGGCGCCCTCGGCGACATCGAAGCGCGGCTGGAGAGCGAGGCGGTGGAGGTGGCGGTTGCGGTCGGCGGCAAGCTCGCACCCGAACTGATCGCGCGCGAGCCGCTCGCCGAGATCTCGGCGCTGGCCACCGAATCCTTCGGTCAACTGGTAAAGGCACCGCACGTGGTCGTGCATATCAGCGCCGACATCTACGAAGCCGTCAAGGCCAAGCTCGATGAAATTGCCAACGCGCGCGGTTTCGAGGGCCGGCTGGTGGTGATGGCCGACCCGGCGATGGCGCCGGGCGATTGCCGCATCGAATGGGCCGACGGCGGCGTCTCCCGCGACCGCGCCGCGACGCTGGCAACAATCGATGACCTCGTCGGCCGCTATGTGGCGGCGCGCGATAGCAAGAGCAATTAGGAATTCCGGAGACCCACGCGATGAGCGACACCGACAGCAAAGTTCCGCTTCCCGACCTGGAAGCCGGCAGCCAGATGCCGAACGTCGAGGACGCAGGCTCGCTCGCCCCCAGCGACGGCGAAAACGTCAATCGCGGCGCCGCCGACCTCGAAGCCTTATTCGACGTGCCCGTGCAGGTGTCGGCGGTGCTCGGCCGCGCCCGTATGCCGGTCGGCGACCTGCTCAAGCTCGGGCCCGGCGCCGTGCTCGAGCTCGACCGCAAGGTCGGCGAAGCCATCGATATCTATGTCAATAACCGCCTGGTCGCTCGCGGCGAAGTGGTGCTGGTCGAAGACAAGCTGGGTGTGACCATGACCGAAATCATCAAGGCCGATCAGGCCTGACGCATGACCGCGAACCGTTGAAGATCATGCGAATGACTGAAGGAAGACTGCCATGCGACTGTTGATCGTCGGCACCCTCGGAGGCCAGCTTACCACCGCGAGCAAGATCGCGATGGATAAGGGCGCGAGCGTCACCCATGCCGAAAGCAACGAGCAGGCGCTCGCCGTGCTGCGCGCTGGCCGCGGTGCCGATCTGTTGATGGTCGACGTCACCCTCGACGTTCGCGACCTGGTCACGCGGCTTGACGCCGAGCGCATCCACGTTGCGATCGTCGCCTGCGGCATCACCAACGACGCGCGCGCGGCAGTCAACGCCATCCACGCCGGCGCCAAGGAGTACATCCCGCTGCCGCCCGACCCCGATCTCATCGCGGCGGTGCTGGCGGCAGTCACCGATGATGCCCGCGAGATGATCTACCGCGACGAGGCGATGGCCGGCGTGGTCAAGCTCGCCCAGCAGATCGCCGGCTCCGACGCGTCCGTGCTGATCACCGGCGAAAGCGGCACCGGCAAGGAAGTGCTGGCGCGCTATGTGCATTCGCGCTCGGCGCGGGCCAAGAAGCCGTTCATCACCGTCAATTGCGCGGCGATCCCGGAAAACCTGCTCGAATCCGAGCTGTTCGGCCACGAGAAAGGCGCTTTCACCGGCGCGCTCGCCCGCCGCATCGGCAAGTTCGAGGAGGCGAATGGCGGCACGCTGCTGCTCGACGAAATCTCGGAAATGGACGTGCGCCTGCAGGCAAAGCTCCTGCGCGCCATCCAGGAGCGGCTGATCGACCGCGTCGGCGGCGGCAAGCCGGTGCCGGTCGACATCCGCATCATCGCCACCTCCAACCGCAACCTGACCGAGGCGGTGCGCGAGGGGAAATTCCGCGAGGACCTCTGGTTCCGCCTCAACGTGGTCAACCTGAAACTCCCACCGTTGCGCGAGCGGCCCTCTGACATCATCGAGCTCGCGCAATATTTCGCTAAGAAATATTCCGAGGCGAACGGCCTGCCGGTGCGCCCCCTGTCGGCGGAAGCGCGCCGCGCGCTCAGCGTCAGCCGCTGGCCCGGCAACGTGCGCGAATTGGAGAACACGCTGCACCGCGCGGTGCTGCTCTCCGGCGGCCCGGAGATCGGTATTGACGGCATTCTCTCGCCCGACGGCACACGCTTCGATCAGGCGCGCGCCTCCCCCGCCGTCGCCCATGCGGCGATGGCCGCCGAACAGGTCACGCGCAATCTGGTCGGCCGCACGGTGGCGGAGGTCGAGCGCGACCTGATTCTGGAAACGCTCAAGCATTGCCTCGGCAACCGCACCCACGCGGCCAATATCCTCGGCATCTCGATCCGCACCTTGCGTAACAAGCTCAACGAATACGCCGCCGATGGCGCGCCGATCCCGCCGGCCGGCGGCGGCGAGATGCGCGGCGCCGCCTAGCCCCCTGTGCGTCAGCCAAAATTAGAAAGCCCGGCTCAACCGCCGGGCTTTTTCTCTCAACGCGATCGAACGGTACGGCGAGAAGCGCTTAGCCGACCTCGCCGCTGGATTTCTTCCGGTCGCGTTGGGTGTCGAGCTCCACCGCCTTGGCCATCAACTCGTGGCTGATGGCTTCCAAACGCTCGATGAGGCCGCGCCCTTCGCGCGCCAGCCGAATGCAGCGGTCGGCTGTTTCGACAAGGTATTCCTCGGTCTTCACCATGATGTCTCCTGATCGATTTGACCGGCATATGCACACAATTTACGACAATTCAAGGTGGATTATCCGATTGGCACCTATGCCGGCGGCGGCCGCGTGATAATAGTTGGCATCCCAACGACATAGCCGGCCCTAGTGAATGTCCACGATTTACAAAATCCTTCCCGCCGCGCTGTGGCGCGAGGCCGAACGCGAAGGCGTATTCAAAGGTTCGCCGGTCGATATTCGAGACGGCTTCATCCATTTCTCCACCGCCGACCAGGCGGCGGAAACAGCGGCGAAGCATTTTGCCGGTCAAGCCGATCTCTTGCTGCTGCACGTGGACGCCGCGCGCCTCGGCGAACGCTTGAAATGGGAACCTTCGCGCGGCGGCGCGCTGTTTCCGCATCTTTACGGCGAACTCGAACTTGCCGCCATCATTCGCGTCGATCCGCTGCCGCTTAGCGCCGACGGCCGTCATCGCTTTCCGCGGCTCGATCCTTGAGTGGCGCATAGCCGCGCACGAAGTGCGGAACCAAAGTGCACTGCACAGACTTATGCTTTTGCCGGTGCGCAAAGGTGATCGTCATGTCCGTGTCGAGCCAAGAGCCGAAGCAAGAGTGGGGCACCCTGCACCCATCCGTCTTCCGTCACTCGGCCGAACCCGCAGCCCGCGTGCCGGCAATGCTGCGTCCCAGCGGCGCCGTGCGCTATCGCTGCCCCGTGAGCGGCAGCTTCGTGCTGGTGACCGATCCCTCGACGCTCGCCCGCCTCGCCGAGCGGGACACCCGTTTGCGCTGCATGGATTGCGGCGAAATGCATCTCTTGGCGAGCAAAAGTCCCGCCTCCGGCGGAATTGTCGGCAAAGCCGTAAAGCCTTAAGGTTCTCCCCATAAGAGCCGAGCGGCAGTCGCTCCGGCCATCGGGGGGGAGCAATCAATCATGCGTCATCTATTCGTCGCCAGCGCCGCGGCTTTGCTGTTGAGCGTCGCCACCGCCTTTGCCGCCGATCCGGTCGGCAGCTATTCGGTCATCGGCAATAACCCGGGCGGCGGCAGCGAATACCACGGTACCGTCACGGTCGAAAGAACCGGCCAGACCTATCGGGTGATCTGGATCGTCGGCGGCCAGCGCTATATCGGCACCGGCATCGGCAACAAGGACTTTATCGCAGTCTCCTACAAGTCCGGCAGCGACACCGGATTGGCGCTTTACGGCGCCGATGGCGGCAATTGGCAGGGCGTGTGGACCTATGCCGGCGGCCGTCAGATCGGCAGCGAAGTCTGGAAGCGCGAATAATCCTACCCGGCGGCGATGGATCTCGAAGCCAACCGCACCTTGATCGTCGCCGCGCTGGCGCGAATCCCGGGCGGTGACCAAGCTGCGCTGCAGACCGTCTATCGCCTTACTTCCGCGAAGCTTTTCGGGGTTGCCCTGCGTATCTTGGGTAAACGTAGCGAAGCCGAGGACGTTTTGCAGGAGGTCTATGTGACGGTCTGGCGCAAAGCCGCCGATTTCGACCCGGACCGGGCAAGCCCGATGACCTGGCTGATCGCGATCGCGCGTAACCGTGCCATCGATCGGCTTCGCGCCTCGCGGCAAAGTCGGCGCATGGAGCCGATCGAGCAGTCGGACAATGTGCCCGACAGCGCGGCGAGCGCCGACAGCGTGTTGGAAAGCGCGCAGGACCACGCGCGGTTGCATGGCTGCCTCGACGGTTTGGCCGCGCACGAGCGCGGCGCCCTGCGCGGGGCCTTCTTCGATGGCAATACTTACGAGGAGTTGGCGGCGCGGATGAGCGTGCCGCTCGGCACAATGAAAAGCTGGATCCGGCGGGCGATGATCAAGTTGAAGGCCTGCCTGGAACAATGACCGACGTTTTCGACCATAGCGGCATGTCCGAGGACGAACTGCTGGCCGCCGAATATGCGCTCGGCGTACTGGCCGGTGTCGAGCGCGCGGCCGCCGAGCGGCGGATCGCGGGTGAGCGCGCCTTCGCCACGATGGTCGCCGATTGGGAGCAACGGCTGGCGCCCTGGGCCGGTGAGATCGACGAGGTTTCGCCGCCGCCGCAGGTGTGGAACGCCATCGCCGCCGCCCTGCCCACACCGGCACCGCAACGCGCGGGCCTTTGGCAGAGCGTCGTGTTCTGGCGCGGCTTCGCGCTGGCCAGCGCTCTGGCGGCCGCTTGCCTTGCGGTCGTGATCTACCTCGGCGCGGTCGGCGGTTCGCAGCCGCTGGTGGCGGCGATCGAGGGCGGCGGCAAGCGCACCTTTGTCGCGACCGTCGATACCAAGCGCGGCACCATCGCGGTGCTGCCGGCCACCTTCACCGCCGACGCGACTCGGGTTCCGGAACTCTGGTTGATCCCGGCCGACGGCAAGCCGCGCCCGCTCGGGCTGCTGCAGGCCGACCGCGCGGTGACCATTACCATCCCGCCGCAATTCCTCGGTCAGACGGTCAGCAATGCGGTGCTCGCGGTGTCGCTCGAACCGCCCGGCGGCTCACCGACCGGGACGCCGACCGGGCCGGTGATCGGCGCCGGCAAGCTCACGACCCTGTGACCGAGTTACTGCATCCCTGAGCGTCCGGCCTCCGTAGCTCCCGATGTCTCCGCATGGGGACGTGCAAACGAACAAGCAAAGGGAGTTGCAGCCATGAATCGCATCGTCAAAATCGTCCTGGCGGGATTTGCCGCCGCCGCAATGACCACCAGCCTCGGCGGTATCGGCCCGGCCTTCGCGCAAATGAAGGAAAAGACCGTCACCGTCGGCGGCGCGCCGATGTATCCGTCGAAGAACATCGTGCAGAACGCCGTCAATTCGAAGGACCACACCACGCTGGTCGCCGCCGTAAAGGCCGCGGGCCTAGTGCCGACGCTGGAATCGCCCGGCCCGTTCACCGTGTTCGCGCCGACCAACGAAGCCTTCGCCAAGCTGCCGGCCGGCACCGTCGACACGCTGCTCAAGCCGGAGAACAAGAAGACGTTGACCAACGTGCTCACCTACCACGTCGTCCCCGGCCGCCTCTCGGCCAAGGACCTGATGGCCAAGATCAAGGACGGCGGCGGCAAGGCCATGCTCAAGACGGTCGAGGGCGCCGACCTCACCTTCGAGCAGAAGGACGGCAAGCTCTGGATCATCGACGCCAAGGGCGATATGGCCCAGGTCACCATCCGCAACGTCATGCAGTCGAACGGCGTCATCCACGTGATCGATACCGTGCTGCTGCCGGGCTAACCGCTTCAGCCCTCGCCACCGGGCCGGCGCGCTCCGGCCCGGTGGTTTGCGTTGTTACGTAACTTATTGCGATCTTTGTCAAAATTGTCGCGCTTTGGCCGCCGCCAGGAGCCGCTTGTTAACCCGGCGCTAACCATAAACTGGGCAAATATTGCCGGGGGTTAGGGTCATTTCCCAGGCATGAGCGACATCACCGCCACACCGGCATCGGCGACCGGCGCCATCAAGCTGCCCGGGCTCGGCGAGATCGGCGCCTTCATGAAGCGCGGCGATATCGCGCTCGCGGTCGGCGTGCTCACCATCCTGGTGGTGCTGATCCTGCCGCTGCCGCCGATCCTGCTCGATCTGGCGCTCGCCATCTCGATCATCATCTCCGTCCTCATCCTGATGACGGCGTTGTTTATTCAGGCGCCGCTCGAATTCTCCTCGTTCCCGACCGTGCTGCTGATCGCGACCATGCTGCGGCTGGCGCTCAATCTCGCCTCGACGCGCCTGATCCTGGCCCACGGTCATGAAGGCACCGACGCTGCCGGCCACGTCATCGAGGCATTCGGCAATTTCGTGATGAGCGGCAACTTCGTGATCGGCATCATCGTGTTCACGATCCTGGTGATCGTGAATTTCGTGGTGATCACCAAGGGCTCCGGCCGCATCGCCGAAGTCGCCGCCCGCTTTCACCTCGACGCCATGCCAGGCAAGCAGATGGCGATCGACGCCGACCTCTCGGCCGGTCTGATCGACGAGAAGGAGGCGCGGCGGCGCCGGCAGAAGCTCGAGGACGAAGGCGGCTTCTTCGGCGCCATGGACGGCGCCTCCAAATTCGTGCGCGGCGACGCCATCGCCGGCCTGCTGGTCGTGTTCATAAACGTTATCGGCGGCATGATCATCGGCATCGTCCAGCAAGGCCTGAGCTTCACCGATGCCGCGCATTCCTACACTATCCTCACCGTCGGCGACGGCTTGGTCACGCAGGTGCCGGCGCTGATCGTTTCCACCGCCGCCGGCCTCCTGGTGTCGAAGGCCGGCGTCGCCGGCGCCGCGGACAAGGCGCTGCTCAAACAACTGTCCGGCTACCCGAAGGCGCTCGGCATGTCGGGCGCGGTGATGCTGGTGATGGCGCTATTGCCGGGCATTCCGATGCTGCCGTTCCTGGCGCTCGGCGGCGGCGCCACCGCGCTCGCCTTCATCATCGACAAGCGCACCAAGGCTGCCGCCGCCAGCGACGCGCGCAAGGCGCAGGCCGAAGCCAAAAGCGAGACCAAGGAAGAGCCAATCTCCGCCTCGCTCAAGATCGACGATCTCAAGGTCGAGATCGGCTATGCGCTGTTGCCGCTGGTCAATTCGCCGGACGGCACCGACCGGCTGACCGAGCAGATCAAGGCGCTGCGCCGCTCGCTCGCGGCCGAGATGGGCTTCGTGATGCCGGCGGTGCGCATCCTCGACAATGTGCAGTTCGATGCCAACGGCTATGTCATCAAGATCAAGGAGGTCGAGGCCGGCGGCGGCAAGGTCTGGCCGGGCCAGTACATGGTAATGGACCCGGCCGGCGGCCAGGTGAAATTGCCCGGCACCCACACCACCGAGCCGACCTTCGGGCTGCCAGCCACCTGGGTCGATGCCTCGGCCAAGGAGGAAGCCACGCTCAGGGGCTACACCGTGGTCGATGCCGCGACCGTTTTGTCCACACACCTCACCGAGCTGCTCAAGAGCAACATGGCCGAGCTCTTGTCCTACGGCGAGGTGCAGAAGCTGCTCAAGGAGATGCCGAAGGAGCAGGCCGAATTGCTCAAGGACCTGGTGCCCTCGCAGATCAGCGCCTCCGGCATCCAGCGCGTGCTGCAGATCCTGCTGGCCGAGCGCGTGTCGATCCGCGACCTCGCCACCATCCTGGAAGGCATCGCCGACGGCATCGGCTCATCGCGCAACCCGGTGATGCTGGCCGAGCACGTGCGCGCGCGGCTGTCGCGGCAGATCTGCGCGCAGCACACTAGCCCCGGCGGCTATCTGCCGCTGATCGCGATGACGGCGAAATGGGAACAGGCCTTCGCCGAATCCATGGTCGGTCAGGGCGACGAGCGGCAACTGGCGATGCAGCCCTCCAAGCTGTCGGAATTCATCACGCTGGTGCGCGAGAAGTTCGAGGACGCGGCGCGCGAGGGCGAGGCGCCGGTGCTGGTCACCTCGGCCGGCATCCGCCCGTTCGTGCGCGGCATCGTCGAGCGCTTCCGCGC
>DATJVE010000111.1:0-5879 GCA_035501975.1 Pseudolabrys sp. | reverse complement strand
CATCCGCGCTACAGCCCGCCGAAACCGGGCGAACAATATTGCTATCGACAAGCCAAGCTGATGTTCGCGCAACCCACGCTCGTGTGCTGGGAGAAGCGCGGCTTTCAGCCGACGACCGATGCCAACGGCGAGGTCGACTATAGCAATATCGATGCGATGCAGCTCGTTGACGACGGCACCTACCGCCTTGAAGGCAATTGGGGCGCGGCTCTCATCGTGTCCGCTCCGCCGTCGATCATATTCTTATAGGTCAAATCATCATGCCCCGTTTCGCCGCCAATCTGGGTTACCTGTTCACCGACCGCCCGCTCATCGAGCGCATCGACGCCGCGGCCAAAGCCGGGTTCAAGGCGATCGAGCTGCAATTTCCCTATGACGTGCCGGCGTCGCAGGTGAAAGCGGCGATCGAACGCAATGCGCTCGCCGTGCTCGGCATCAACACGCCGCCCGGCGCCGGCAACGGCGAATTCGGGCTGGCGGCGATCCCTGGCCGCGAGCGGGAATTTCGCGACGTCTTCGCCCGCGCGCTCGATTATATCGCGGTCATCGGCGGCAACGCGGTGCATTGCCTCGCCGGCAAGGTGGCGCCGGAGCAGCGGCCGGCGGCGGAGCGCGCGTTCATCGAAAATCTAAGGAGCGCCGCCGATCTCGCGGCTGCCAGGAATGTGGGTCTGCTGATCGAGCCAATCAACGCCATCGACCGGCCCGGCTATTTCCTCAATCACGTGGAGCATGCCGCCGACATCATCGCCAAAGCCGGCAAGCCGAACATCCGCATGCAGTTCGATTTTTATCACGTCCAGATCGTTGGCGGGGATATCGTCCGCCGCCTGGAGAAGTTCCTGCCGGTGATCGGCCATCTGCAATGCGCCGCGGTGCCGACGCGGCACGAGCCGGACGAGGGTGAGGTCAACTATCCTTATGTGTTCGGCGAGGTGGACCGGCTGGGCTACGCGGGGTGGATCGGTGCAGAATATCGTCCGCGATTCGGCACCGAGCAGGGGCTGGGCTGGGCAAAGCCCTACGGCGTAATTCCGCGTTAACCAACGACGCCTTTGAAAAGCCACGGTTTTTGGCTTTGCGGCAGACCTGGAGCTTGTTAGGTTTCATCGATGTTCGGTCGCAATCGCAATCCCCCCGGCAACCCGGCCAACGACGCCGCGGCGCCCCAGCCGCTGAAAGAGGCTGTGCGCGAAGCGCGCATCGAGGCGGCCGAGCGTTCCGCGGTGGTGGTCGATCTGCGTGACGCCGAAGCCGCCCGGCTCGAGCTGCTCAACGAGGCGCTCGATCCGACCTTCAAGGAGATCCCTGGCGGCGTCGAATTGTTCGACCGCGGCGTCAGCCGCGGCGACGTGCCGCGGCTGTGGGTCGACGTCATCGCCCACGTCGAGATGGGCCGCGACAAGCGGCAATATCGCTTCGTGCAGGACACCCGCTACGGCCGCGCCGTGATCGCCGAAGCCTACGAGATTCCGGTGATGGTGGAGGCGGTGACCCGCTACGTGGCGCGCCGGCTGGTCGAGCGTGAGCGCGCGCTGGCCGACGACAGCTGGACCGGGCAGGTGGCCGCCGACCGCATCGCGCGGCTCGAACGTTCGCGCCAGCGCTGGGGATTGCTCTGGACGTTTGTTGTGGGGTTCGTCGGCGGCGCGGCCGCGCTGTTCGCGCTGGCGCTCCTCAACCAGCCCTAACCCAAAAGTTTCAGCCGCCGCTGTTGCTCCACCGCGCCGGCGGAGCTGATGCCGCGCGAGATCATCTCGCAGCTCCAGGCGCCCGGCGATCCGCCGATCGTGTAGAAATTATAGGCGGCGGCATTCTTGCTTGTCGCCCACGCTGCCGACGCCGATGGGACGCCGACCGCCGGCACGCGCGTGCCCTTCGGGCCGGCGAGCCAGTTGAGCATGTGCAAGTGATCATGCCCGTGCAGTACCAGTTCCGCGCCGTGTTGGCCGATGACATGCAGGAAGCCCGCGGCGTCGACGAGCCGCTTGTGCCGCTTGGCCTCGCTCACGGGCGGATGGTGGATCAGCACGACGCGAAAAACGTTCTCGCGGGCCAGCGCCGCGAGCGTCTCGCCGAGCCGCGCCAGCTGCGGTTCGCCGAGCCGGCCGGTCGCCATGAACACCGGTGTCGGCACCGCGGTCGACAGTCCGATCAAGGCCAGTGGCCCGCGCCGGCCCACGAAGGGGAATTTGCCGGCGCCATCGTCGCCGCGCATGAAATCGCCCCAGCAGCGCTCCGGCTCAGCCGTCGCCGCGCGCACATAGGCGTCGTGATTGCCCGGGATCACCGTCACATCCGTGGGCGTGCCGAGACCCTGCAGCCATTCGCGGCCGTGCGCGAACTCCGCCGGCAACGCAATATTGGTAAGGTCGCCGGTGACGACGATATGGTCAGCGGCCTGCGCTTTGAGATCGGTGACGATCTTCTTGAGCACGTCGGCGTCGTGGATGAAGCGCCGCCGCCGCTGCCAGTTGATGTAGCCGGTCACCCGCTTGCCGATCAGCTCGGACAAACGCGGCTTCGGCAGCGGCGCCAGATGCGGGTCGGAGAGGTGGGCGAGGGTGAAGGGCATCCGCGCACTACAGCATGTCGTCGTCGGGCTTGTCCCGGCGATCTCGATGAGGGACGCACAGCGGTGTTGACCTAAGCGGGACCATCGGGTCTCGCGCTACGCGCGGCGCGGTGATGACAAGGTTATGAACTCCCGATCAATATCCCGGCGATGAACACCAGCACGCCGCCGACCACCACCTGGAACGCGGCCTGCAGGAACGGCGTGTCCATGAAGCGCGTGCGGATCCAGGAAATCACCGACAGCTCGACCGCGACCACGGCCACCGACACGATGGTGGCGGTGAGGAAATGCGGGATGAGATAGGGCAGCGTGTGGCCGAGGCCGCCGATCGCCGTCATCACCCCGCAGACCGAGCCGCGCAGCCAGGGCGTGCCGCGCCCGGTGAGCGATCCGTCATCCGACAGCGCCTCGGCAAAACCCATGGAAATGCCAGCGCCGACCGAGGCCGCGAGACCGACCAGGAAGGTCGCCCAGGTGTTGTGCGTGGCGAAGGCCGCCGCGAACAGCGGCGCCAGAGTCGACACCGAGCCATCCATCAACCCGGCCAGCCCCGGCTGCACGTATTGCAGCACGAACATGCGCCGCGCCGTCTCGTCTTCCTTTTCGCGCGCGCCCTTGGTGAGGATCTCCTGGCTGAGTTTGTGCGCCAGCGATTCGTGGCCGGCTTCGGCCTCCGCGAGCTTGACCAGCAGTTCGCGCACCGACGCGTCGCGCGCGGTTTCCGCCGCCTTGCGGTAGTAGCGCTCGGCCTCGTATTCCATGTTCTCGGCGAACTTGCGCACCTCCTCGAGGCCGAGCGGACGCATCAGCCACAGCGACGACTTGTGATGGATGAAGCCCTTGACGTCCTGCCGGCGAATCAGCGGCAGGTAGTCGCCGAATTTCTTGCGATAAAGATCGAACAGCCAGGTGCGGTGGGTGACTTCCTCTTCCGCCATCTCGTCGAACACCTTGGCGGAGGAGGGGAATTGCTCGCGCAGGCCCTCGGCGAAGCCGCGATAGATGCGGCTGTCTTCTTCCTCATTGGTGATGGCCAGCGCCAGCACTTCCTGTTCGGTCAGGTCGGAAAATCTTTTCACCAAAGCCCCTCTGAACGGCCGGCCGGCAGGTGTATTTCATATATTGAAGTCATGGCGATCTTGAAAGGCCCTGTGGATGCCGCTGCAACCTTTGCGCCGCGCGCTTGAGCCGCTGATCCGGCGGGTGTTGCACGTCTATTGGCGCTTCTCGCGTCCGGCGACCTTGGGCGCCCGCGCCATGGTGATCGACGGCTCCGGCCGTATCTTCCTGATCAAGCATTCCTACGTCGCCGGCTGGCACATGCCGGGCGGCGGGGTCGAGACCGGCGAGACGTTCCTTCAGGCGCTCTCGCGCGAACTGGCCGAGGAGGGCAATATCGTGATGACGGCGCCGCCGCATCTGCACGGCATCTTTTTCAACAGCCGCGCGTCGCGGCGCGACCACGTGGCGCTCTATATCGTGCGCGACTTCCGCCAGGACGCGCCGCCGCAGCCCGGCTACGAGATCGTCGCCCATGGCTTCTTTCCGCATGACGCGCTGCCCGAGGGCACCAGCCGCGCCACCCATGCCCGCGTCGCCGAGGTGTTCGGCGCCGCCGCGGTGAGCGAGGTGTGGTGATCAGCCCGGCGTCTTGGTCCGGAAATAAGCCTCGACCGGCCCAGTGAGTTTGATCGTCAGCGGCTTGCCGTAGCGGTCCTTGGCATTGCCGGCGGCGACGCGGATCCAGCCCTCGCTGACGCAATATTCCTCGACATTGGTTTTCTCGACGCCTTTGAAGCGGATGCCGACGTCGCGCGCCAGCACGTCCGCGTCGAAATAAAGGCTGCGCGGATCGTTGGAGAGGCGGTCGGGCGGGGTGTCGGACATCGAGGTTAGCCGAAGCGCGCCCGGTCGTGCGGCGCGGCGAAATCGAGTTGCGGGCCGACCGGAACGATGCCGGTCGGGTTCACCTGGCGCTGGCTGAAGTAATAATGGCGCTTGATCTGCGCGAGGCTGACGGTCTCCGCCACGCCCGGCACCTGATAGAGATCGCGCACGTAGTTCGACAGGTTCGGGTATTCGTAGATGTGCCGCCAGTTGCACTTGAAGTGCGAATAATAGACGGCGTCGAAACGGATCAGCGTGGGGAACAACCGCCAGTCGGCCTCGGTAATCGCGTTGCCGACAAGATAGCGGTGCCGCGCGAGCCTCTGTTCGATCTCATCGAGCGCGTCGAACACGTTGCGGAACGCCGTCTCGTAGGCCGCTTGCGAGGTGGCGAAGCCGGCGCGATAGACGCCGTTGTTGACGTTGGCGTAGACGAACTCGTTGACGCGGTCGATCTCGGCGCGCAAGCGTTCGGGATAATAATCGGTATGGACATTGGTGAAGGCGTCGAACGCCGAATTGAGCACGCGGATGATTTCCGGCGACTCGTTGTTGACGATCGTCTTGCGTTTCTTGTCCCACAGAGCCGGCACGCTGACGCGTCCGGAATATTTCGCATCGGCGAGCAGATAGATCTCCGACAATTTGCTTTTGCCGTTGACCTCGTCGCCGCTCGAGCCCTCGTCTTTGTTGAAGGTCCAGCCGTCTTTCATCATGTCGGGCGACACCGTCGACATGGAGATGACGTTCTCCAGGCCCTTCAGCTTGCGGAAGATGATGGTGCGGTGTGCCCAGGGGCAGGCGAGCGAAACGTAGAGGTGATAGCGGCCGGCCTCGGCGGCAAAGCCGCCTTCGCCGGAAGGACCGGCGCTGCCGTCCGGCGTCACCCAGTTGCGGAAGCGCGTCGGCGGCCGGATAAAATGCCCGTCCTTGGTGCGCGAAACGTCCTCCTGCCACACGCCGTCGACCAGCAGACCCATGCCGATATCCTCCGCTACCGCCCGCCAACATCTAGGCAATCCGGGCGCCAAACGCCACCGGTCGATTGGACCAGAATCGGCCTAAATGCTAATCGGCTCGCCGCATGAGCGAGCTTGCGCTGACCATCCTGCCGGAAACGGCGGCCGACGCGATGGCGATCGAACGCCTGCACGAGCGCACATTCGGCCCCGGCCGCTACGCCAAAAGCGCCTACCGGTTGCGCGAGGGCCGCGGGCACACGCTCGATCTGTCGTTCACCGCGCGGGTGGGTTCGTTGTTGATCGGCTCGGTGCGGCTCACGCCGGTCTGCATCGGCGAAACGCCGGCGCTGCTGTTGGGGCCGCTGACCGTCGAGCCGCCGTTTCGCGGCCACGGCGTCGGCGGCGCGCTGATCGCGCGGGCGCTGAAGGAGGCAAAGGCCGCCGGGCACAGC
>DATJVE010000110.1:0-9767 GCA_035501975.1 Pseudolabrys sp. | reverse complement strand
GACGTCGCAGGTGACGTAGACGTCGGGCAGGAAGTGCATCTCGATCTTGATGACGCCGTCGCCCTGGCAGGCCTCGCAGCGGCCGCCCTTGACGTTGAAGGAGAAGCGGCCGGGCTCGTAGCCGCGCGCCTTGGATTCGGGCAGGGCGGCGAACCATTCTCTTATTGGAGTGAAAGCCCCCGTGTAGGTGGCCGGATTGGACCGCGGCGTGCGGCCGATCGGCGACTGGTCGATGTCGATGATCTTGTCGATGTGCTCGAGGCCCTCGATGCGGTCGTGCGGCGCGGGGGCGAGCGAGGCGCCGTTGAGCTTGCGCGCGACGGCGTTGTAGAGCGTGTCGATCAAGAGCGTCGACTTGCCGCCGCCGGAGACGCCGGTGACGCAGGTGAACAGGCCGAGCGGGATCTCGGCGGTGATGTTTTTGAGATTGTTGCCGCGGGCGTTGACGATTTTCAGGGCGCGGCGCGAGCGCGGCTTGCGCTCGGGCACCGGGACGCTGAGCTCGCCGGAGAGATATTTGCCGGTCCATGAGCGCGGCGCGGCGATGAGATCGTCCACCGTGCCTTCGGCGACGATGTGGCCGCCGTGGATGCCGGCGCCGGGGCCGATGTCGAGCACGTGGTCGGCGGTGCGGATGGCGTCCTCGTCGTGCTCGACCACGATCACGGTGTTGCCGAGGTCGCGCAGGCGCTTAAGGGTTTCGAGCAGGCGCGCATTGTCGCGCTGGTGCAGGCCGATCGAGGGCTCGTCGAGCACGTACAAAACGCCGGTGAGGCCCGAGCCGATCTGCGAGGCGAGGCGGATGCGCTGGCTCTCGCCGCCGCTCAAGGTGCCGCTGGCGCGGGCCAGCGTCAGGTAATCGAGGCCGACATCGGCGAGAAATTTCAGCCGCTCGCGGATCTCCTTGAGCACGCGCACGGCGATCTCGTTCTGCTTGGCGGTGAGCTGCTTGGGCAGGTCGCCGAACCAGTCGCCGGCCTTGCGCACGCTGAGTTCGGCGACTTCGGAGATGTTCTTGGCCGCGATCTTGACGCAGAGCGCCTCCGGCTTGAGCCGCGCGCCGTGGCAGGCGGCGCAGGGCACGTCGGTGAAATATTTGACGAGGTCCTCGCGCGCCCAGTCGCTTTCGGTTTCCTTGAAGCGGCGTTCGAGATTGGTGATGACGCCCTCGAACGGCTTTTTGGTGGTGTAGCCGCGCAAGCCGTCGTCATAGACGAATTTGATGTCGTCCTCGCCGGAGCCGTAGAGGATGGCGTCCTGCACCTTTTTCGGCAGGTCCTTCCACTTGGTGTCGAGGGTGAAGCGGAAATGCTTGGCCAGCGCGTCGAGCGTCTGGATGTAATAGGGCGAGCTTGATTTCGCCCAGGGCGCGATGGCGCCTTTCTTCAGCGTGGCGTCGCGGTCGGGGATGACGAGGTCGGCATCGATGTGCTGCTCGACGCCGAGGCCGCCGCATTCCGGGCAGGCGCCGAACGGATTGTTGAACGAGAACAGCCGCGGCTCGATCTCCGGGATCGTAAAGCCGGACACCGGGCAGGCGAATTTTTCGGAAAAGATCAGGCGCTCGGCATTGGCGTTGCGGCCGCGGTTGGCGACAGCGCCCGACGCTTTGGTGTCGGCGAGTTCGACCACGGCGAGGCCATCGGCGAGCTTGAGGCACTGCTCCAGCGAATCCGCCAGCCGCGTGGCGATGTCGCCTTTCACCACCAGGCGGTCGACCACCACGTCGATGTCGTGGGTGAACTTCTTGTCGAGCGGCTTGACCTCCTGGATTTCATGAAAGGCGCCGTCGATCTTCACGCGCTGGTAGCCCTTGCGCAGGAACTCGGCGAGTTCCTTCTTGTATTCGCCCTTGCGGCCGCGCACGACCGGCGCCAGCACGTAGATGCGCGTGCCTTCCGGCAGCGCCAGCACGCGGTCGACCATCTGGCTGACGGTCTGGCTTTCGATCGGCAGCCCGGTCGCCGGCGAGTAGGGCACGCCGACGCGCGCCCACAACAGGCGCATGTAGTCGTAGATCTCGGTGACGGTGCCCACGGTCGAGCGCGGGTTCTTCGAGGTGGTCTTCTGTTCGATGGAGATCGCGGGCGACAGGCCGTCGATCTGGTCGACGTCCGGCTTCTGCATCATCTCCAGGAATTGCCGCGCATAGGCCGACAGCGACTCGACATAGCGGCGCTGGCCCTCGGCATAGATGGTGTCGAAGGCGAGCGAGGATTTGCCCGAGCCGGACAGGCCGGTGAACACGACCAATTGGTCGCGCGGAATGGCGACGTCGATGTTCTTGAGGTTGTGCTCGCGCGCGCCGCGGATCGAAATCACGCGGGCGTCGCGGGGCGGCTGGCTCGGGCGTTCGGGCATGCCTCAGGAACGTAGTAAGAACGGCTCGCTTTTGCCAGTGCGGCCGGGCCGCGATCGACAACTATCCAAAGCAAAGGGCCGGCGCGATGGCCGGCCCCGCTCAGCCCCGAAAGATGCGTCGTCTAGAAGTGATAGTCGATGCCGCCGCGCACGATGTTGGCCTTGAAGCTGACGTCGGTCGCGGCGCCGCAGGTGGCCACGCTGCACGCAGCATTGCCGAGGTCGGCGTAGAGATATTCGATCTTGGCCGACCAGGCGCCCATGAAGGCGTATTCCAGGCCGGCGCCGGCGGTCCAGCCGATCCTGGTTGCGGTCTCCGAGCCCGCCGCAGTGGTCATCTTGACGTCGCCGAAGGCGGCGCCGCCGGTGACAAAAGGCATCCAGCGGTCCATGGCGTAGCCGAGGCGGGCGCGCGCGGTGGCGAACCAGTCGTTCGCCGTTTGGCAGCAGGCGGTCGCGTCGGTGCCCTTCATCCAGATGGCGTCGATGTCGCCCTCGAAGCCGACCACGAACTGGCTCATCTGCAGATTGTAGCCGACGGTGCCGCCGACCATCGCGCCGGTCGTATCGAAGTCGCCGGTGGTGGCGCCAGTCCCCGAAACGGTCCAGTTCGACTTGCCCCAGCCGTAACCGCCGTTGACGCCGGCGTAAAACCCCGTCCAGTTGAACGCCGCGGTGGGCGCCGCCTTGAATGGTAGTGGCAGATCGGCCGCCACAACCGGTGCCGCAGTCACGACGGCCAGTAAGGCCGCGTAGGCCGCGAGAGTGAAGCGCTTCATGAGTTTGTTCTCCGATTGATATCGCAGACGCGCCTCTACACAGGCGGCGGAAGGTATCAGGTTGTTGATGATTCGAACTGTGCTCGGTACGCTACAGAACGGCTCGTTTTATGAGCCGGAACAGGTGTCTAAATGGTTAACAAATGCTGCCGCGCGCTCTGAATGAGCGATGCCTCGCGGCCAGATTTGCCCGCGCGAGGCCGCGAAAAACCGATTGAATCAGCCAAAACCGCTCATCCGGGGGATGCATGCGTCTCGCAAACAAGACCGCCATTGTGATTGGCGCCGGGCAGGGACCCGGCAGCGGCATGGGTAATGGACGGGCGACCGTCATCCGTTTCGCGCAGGAAGGCGCGCGCGTGCTCGCGGTCGACCGCGACCTTGCCTCGGCGCAGGAGACCTGCGCGATGGCGGCGAAGGAAGACGGCGGGACATGCGAGGCGTTCGAAGCCGACGTGACGCGGGAGACGTCGATGCAGGCGGTGATCGCGCACGCCAAGCAGCGTTTAGGCCGCATCGACATCCTGCATTACAACGTCGGCGTCTCGCTCGCCGGCGGCGACGCAGCCCCGGAAGCGATCACCGAGGAGGCCTTCGACCGCATCGTCGCCATCAACCTGCGCGGCCTGGTGATGGCCTGCAAACATGTGCTGGCGGTGATGCGGGCGCAGAAGTCGGGCGTCATCCTCGGCATTTCCTCGATCGCCGCGATCGAGAACTATCCTTACGTCACCTACAAGGCGACCAAGGCGGCGATGATCGCCTATTTGCAGCAGCTCGCCATCCACGAAGCCGGCAACGGCATCCGCGCCAACGTCATCCTGCCCGGGCTGATGGACACGCCGATGGCGGTCGACACCCGCGCGCGGCATTCCGGCAAGAGCCGCGCCGAAGTGGCGGCGATGCGCGATAGCCACGTGCCGCTGCGCCACAAGATGGGCACCGCCTGGGACGTCGCCAACGGCGCGTTGTTCCTTGCCTCCGACGAGGCCAATTTCATCACCGGCGTCGCCTTGCCGGTCGACGGCGGGGCGCTGGTCAAGATCGGCTAACGCACAACGTTGGCCGGCGATCACGCCGCCAGCGGATTGCGTCTTGAGGCGGCCTCGGAGCGCTACTCGTTATGCGGCGCGCTGCTGGCGTCGCCAGTATTCAAGGACGAATACGCGAATTGCCGACGATAGATTGCCTCGGTCGTGGCTGCGCTGTTTGTCAATGTTGCCGACGAGATCGGAGAGGGGCGCATGGTCCCCATGCGCGATCGCTCGGAGATCGTCCCAAAATGCGTCTTCTAGGCTGACACTAGTCTTGTGACCGCCAATCACAATCGAACGCTTTACCACAGGCGATTTCCGAAGATGCTTGCCACCGCTCGTAGCGGTTTCTGTTGACAGGCGGTCATGCATGGGATCCCTCCAGGATTCACCCCCGCATTTGTATGGTGTACATAAATACTATACGGATCAAGAGTCGCGTGGATACAACTGTGAGTTCCAATCGAGACGTTCTCACTCGAGCATCGGAATAGAGTTCCTTATTGGCCCGCGCGCAGATCTTGGCCGGGTCGCGCTCGTCCGTTCTGTGCACGAGAGTGATTTTGGCGGCGACCGGTTCGCAAACTGGATCATCGCGGTGATTCAGTCGAACTAGTTCCACAGCAGCGTCGTAAGGACGCTGGTCAAGATCGGTTGAAACGCGCGCCTTTTCGGCTCAAATCGCTTGCGGCCCTAACGCGGCTATGATAAGAACAAATCGGGAACAGTGTCCCCATGTGCGTTTTACGGGGACAAGTGCGAGCGCGGCGCGCAGCAGCCGCGAACCTCGGCGCATGCCGGGGTAGGGTGATCGGAAAGCAGGAGAGAACGATGGCAGGCAGCGTCAACAAAGTGATCCTCATCGGCAATCTGGGCAAGGACCCGGAAATCCGCCGCACCCAGGACGGGCGGCCGATCGCCAATCTCAGCGTCGCCACCTCGGAAAGCTGGCGCGACAAGGCGACCGGCGAGCGGCGCGAGAAGACCGAATGGCATCGCGTGGTGATTTTCAACGAGGGCCTCTGCCGCATCGCCGAGCAGTACCTCAAGAAAGGCTCGAAGGTTTATCTCGAAGGCCAATTGCAGACGCGCAAATGGCAGGACAAAGACGGCAACGACAAATATTCGACCGAGGTGGTGCTGCAGGGCTTCAATTCGCAGCTCACCATGCTCGACACGCGCGGCGGTGGCGGGGCTGCGGAATCGAGCGACGATTTCGGCTCGTCCGGACCGAGTGCTTCGCGCGAGCGCAAGCCGGCGCTGGCCGGCGCCGGCAAGTCGGCCGACATGGACGACGAGATTCCGTTCTGAGCGGGTCCGTTCGCTCACTTCACCGTTACGGCAAGAGCGACTTTCGGTTGCAAGCGCAACTATGGTGGCAGCTGCGAGGGGAGTGGGAAGCGGCCCCGGCGCCATTGCAATATGGCAGCCGAGGCGAACAAGAACAGGCCGAGCGGAATGAGCAGCGCGCCCCAGCGCAACGCGATACTCTTGAGACTGGCAACTGCGTGTCCAGTCCATCGCGCAAGCCCGTTCTGCTGCGCGCGCTCGACACTGGCCTGGCCGACCAACTCTGCCGGTAAGAGGGGCCGGATCACCGGCGACGCTGCCAGCTCAGCTAAACGTTGTGGGTCGCCGTAGGGAATAGCGACCAGGGGTGTCTTGTTGAGAAGCGCGCCGATATCGCCACTCTCCAAATACGCCCGCAAGTTTTCCGTTTGCACCAGACCGTCCGCCCGCCGTTCAGCAATGGCCGGTATCGCCTGTTTGAAGACGGATTCGCCGAGACCGATCAGCAGTGGCAGCAGCCATAGCGCGGCGACGACGGCGGCGGGACGCCAGCGCCGCCAAATCTGGAATTTCTGCGACAGGTACAAGAGGCAGGCGGCGTTCACCGCCAAGCCCAGCATGATGATATCGACATAGCGTGCCTGGACGGGCGCTACCGCACGGCCATAGGCCACAAGGCCGGCGTGCAGCACGATCCAGCCGCTCAGCGCGGCCACTAGCCACCGCCGATCTGACAGCGGCGGACGCGTGCGGATCGCCTCGAGACTCACCAGCCAGGCCGGCCAATTCAGCAACAGCATGCCGAGCAGCCGGATTGGAACGAAGGTGATGCCGATCGCCGCGGGCCAGCTCATGACTTCCGTGAAAGCCTCGATGAAATGCCCGACGGAGTGGGCCCGCAACGCTTCATCCCCCACAACTGGCGGCACCGCGAGGACCATGCCGGCAATGAGCGCCGCGAGCAACGCAAGCGCCGGCCATTCGCGCCAACCGGTCCGCCGCCCGACAGCAATTTGCAAAGCGCAAAGCACCGCGGCGGCGGCCGCGGTCGCCGTGCCGCTCGCCATGGAAAAGTAGCTCGCCACGATCAGCAGGACGGCGAGCCACCAGCGCAACGTCAGTGCCGGGGCTCCGGCCATAACAACCAGGCCGACGAAGCTGAACAACAGGACGAAGTACCGTTGCGAATCGAACCCGAAAATCGTCGTGGCCCATGCGCATGGCAGAGCGTATTCGAATGCAACGAAGGATGCGAAGACCATCCACGAAGCTAACGACAGGAGCGGACGAAAGGCAGTGATCAAGGCCATCGTGTACACGCCGAGCACGAGCGTGTTCGCCAGCATCTGCAAGATCGAGTCCCAGGAGCCGTCGAGCTCCAGCAATAAAAGGGACCAGAGCCTCGTCATCAGGAGGCGGTGCTCGCCGTGCGAGGCGATGAGATCCGAGAGTCCGAGCGTGCCATTGAAAAAATGCGGATAGAGTTTTGCCGCTTCGGCGGCCCATTGATCGTCGAAAGGCGTCGGACTGGCGGCATATGCGATTAGCCAATAATGCGCGCCGATCACGACCAATGCACAGGCAAATGGCAGCAGCAGCTGTAACCAGCGGGTACTAGGTGGAGCTGAATTCATATTGTCAATTATGCATGCGGCCTTGGCGCCGCCAAGCTCGCATCTTGGGCCGAGAGTGTCGTCGGCGCGGCGCGACAGGCGATAAGATCAAGGAGTTCCTGAGTAAGCGACGCTATCCGGCGAGCACTGCGCGCACGCCGTCGATGACGAATTGCACGGCGAGCGCGGCGAGCAGCACGCCGAGCAGACGCGAGAGCACGACATTGGCGGTGGTGCCGAGCAGCTTGGCGATGCGCGCGGCGAACTCGAAGACGACGAAGCACAGCGCCAGCACCAGGGCAATGACGCCGAGCAGGGCGGCTATGTGCCAGGGGTCGCCGCCGGTGCGGCCGGCGAGCAGCACGGCAGCGGTGATGGCGCCGGGCCCGGCCATCAGCGGAATGGCGAGCGGGAAGGCGGCGATGTTGCGTACGCGCTCCTCGAGTGCGTCCTCCGCCTCGCGCGATTGCCGCTCGGTGCGCACGCCGAGCACCATTTCCGAGGCGATCGAGAAGAAGAGCAGCCCGCCGGCGATGCGAAAGGCGGGCAGGCCGATCGCCAGCGTGCGCAGCAGCCAGTCGCCGATCAGCGCGCTGCCGGCGAGGATTCCCGCGGCAATCAGGCAGGCGCGCAGCGCGACATGGCGGCGGGAGCGCTCGGGCAGGCCGTGGGTGATGGCGATGAAGCTCGGCACTAGGCCGAGCGGATCGACCACGACCACCAGCGTGACCAGCGCGGAAATGAGAAAGTCGAGCGGCATGCGATCCGCGTAGCGGCGGCTTTGCGGCGGGTCAAATCGGGCGCCCGCGGCGGCGCCGAAAGGGTCGTTGACGACCTTATGTAAGCCAATGAAATCACGGGCGAAAATAGCCGGTATCGGCGGTGATTTCAGGTGGCTTCCGGGCGGTGAATCAGTTACAAAAATCGGTCCGTAAAACCCGTTCTGGAACCGCATCTTGGCCGACACCGAAAATCCAAAATCGGGGGACGGTGGTCCGACCGATCTCCGCCCCGTTTCGATCACCGAGGAGATGAAGCGCAGCTACCTCGATTACGCCATGAGCGTAATCGTGTCGCGGGCGCTGCCCGATGCGCGCGACGGCCTGAAGCCGGTGCATCGCCGCATCCTCTACTCGATGAACGAGCAGGGCCACACGCCCGACAAGAAATACGTCAAATCGGCGCGCGTGGTCGGCGACGTGATGGGCAAATATCACCCGCACGGAGACCAGGCGATCTACGACGCGCTGGTGCGCATGGCGCAGGATTTCTCCATGCGCCTGATGCTGATCGATGGGCAGGGCAATTTCGGCTCGGTCGACGGCGATCCGCCGGCGGCGATGCGCTACACCGAGTGTCGCCTGGCGCGGCCGGCGATGGCGCTGCTCGACGACATCGACAAGGACACCGTCGACTTCCAGGCGAACTATGACGGCAGCGAGCGCGAGCCGGCGGTGCTGCCGGCGCGATTCCCCAATCTCCTGGTCAACGGCGCCGGCGGCATCGCCGTCGGCATGGCGACCAACATCCCGCCGCATAATCTCGGCGAGCTGATCGACGCTTGCGTCGCGCTGATCGGCGATCCGGCGCTGACCGCCGGCGACCTGATCAAGATCGTGCCGGGGCCGGACTTCCCGACCGGCGGCATCATCCTCGGCCGCGCCGGCATCCGCGCGGCCTATGAGACCGGCCGCGGCTCGATCGTGATGCGCGGCAAGGTCGCCTTCGAGACCATCCGCAAGGAGCGCGAGGCGATTGTCATCACCGAGATCCCCTATCAGGTGAACAAGGCGTCGATGGTGGAACGCATCGCCGAACTGGTGCGCGACAAGAAGATCGACGGCGTCGCCGACCTGCGCGACGAGTCGGACCGCGACGGCTACCGCGTGGTGGTCGAACTCAAGCGCGACGCCGAACGCGACGTGGTGCTGAACCAGCTCTACCGCTTCACCCCGCTGCAGTCTTCCTTCGGCGCCAACATGGTGGCGCTCGACGGCGGCCGTCCGCTGGTGATGACGCTGAAGGACATGCTCACCGCCTTCGTCGCCTTCCGCGAAGAGGTGGTGTCGCGGCGCACCAAGCATCTGCTCGGCAAGGCACGCGACCGCGCCCATGTGCTGGTCGGCCTCGCCATTGCGGTCGCCAATATCGACGAGGTGATCAAGCTGATCCGCGCGTCAAAGGACGCCAACGAGGCGCGCGAAGCTTTGATGGCGCGCGACTGGCCGGCCAAGGACGTCGCCACCATGGTGACGCTGATCGACGACCCGCGCCACAAAGTGTCCGCTGCCGGCACCACCAAGCTCTCGGCCGAACAGGCCAAAGCCATCCTCGATCTGCGCCTGCAGCGCCTGACGGCGCTCGGCCGCGACGAGATCAAGGCCGAACTCGACAAGCTTGCCGCCGAGATTGCCGACTATCTCGAAATTCTCCGTTCGCGCGCGCGCATCCAATCGATCATCAAGGACGAGCTTGCCGCGCTGAAGAAGGAATTCGCCACCCCGCGGCGCACCGAGATCGCCGAGCACGAAGCGGAGGTCGAAGACGAGGACCTGATCCAGCGCGAGGACATGGTCGTCACCGTCTCGCATCTCGGTTACATCAAGCGCGTGCCGCTCTCGACCTATCGCGCGCAGAAGCGCGGCGGCAAGGGCCGCGGCGGCATGCAGGTGCGCGAGGAGGATTTCGTC
>DATJVE010000109.1:0-13297 GCA_035501975.1 Pseudolabrys sp. | reverse complement strand
TCGGCGGCGGCGACTCGGCGCTCGATTGGACGCTCAATCTGCAGCCGGTCGCCAAGCGGCTCACGCTGGTGCACCGGCGCGACGAATTCCGCGGCGCGCCCGACAGCGTCAACAAGATGCGCGCGCTGGTCGCCGCCGGCGACATGGATCTCAAGATCGGTCAGGTGACCGAGCTGGAAGGCGCCGACGGCGAGCTTCGCGCGGCCAATATCAAAGGCAAGGAGAGCGTCGAGCGCGTCGAATGCGATGCCATGCTGCCGTTCTTCGGATTGACGATGAAGCTCGGCCCGGTGGCGGACTGGGGCATCAAGATGGAAGACGAGTTGATTCCGGTCGACGCCGCGGCCTTCGAGACCAGCATCCCAGGCATCTTCGCCATCGGCGACATCAACACCTATCCAGGCAAGCTCAAGCTCATTCTGTCGGGCTTCCACGAGGGCGCGCTGATGGCGCAGAAGGCCTATCACTACGTCTATCCCGACAAGCGGCTGGTGTTCCAATACACGACGTCTTCGACCAGCTTGCAGAAGAAGCTCGGTGTCGCATGAGTGACGTACAAGAAGTGTCCCGATCCGCCGCGAAAAGCGAAACGATGCCTAAGATCACTTTCATCGAGCACGACGGCACCGTGCACACGGTCGAAGCCGCGATCGGCTCGACGGTGATGGAAACGGCGCAGCGCAACAATGTGGCGAGCATCGTCGCCGAATGCGGCGGCGCCTGCACCTGCGCGACCTGTCTTGTGCATGTGGACGAGAAGTGGTTTCCGATCGTCGGCTCGCCATCCGCCGAGGAAGAGGACATGCTCGACTTCGCCTTCGAGGTGAAACCGACCTCGCGGCTGGCCTGCCAGATCAAGGTGACGCAGGAGCTCGACGGCCTGATCGTGCGCACGCCGGCCTATCAGGGCCGCTGACAGGCGGCCGGACGCGGCACTATCATTCGCCGCTCGACTGCAAACCGGCGGCTGATCCGAGGGGCATCCGATGGCGCTGCTCAACATTCTCGCCGCAGCCGCACTCGTGGTGTGGGTCTATCTGATCGTGGCGCGCGGCGGCTTCTGGCTCGCGGCCGAGCGCGACGAGGGCGCCCCGGCGCCGCCGGCCTGGCCGGCGGTTGTCGCCGTCATTCCGGCGCGCGACGAGGCGGACAGCGTCGGGCAGACCATCGCCTCACTGCTACGACAGGATTATCCCGGCGAGTTCTCGGTCGTGCTGGTCGACGACCAAAGCAGCGACGGCACGGCCGATGTGGCGCGGCAGGCCGCCGCCGCATCGGCAGACCGGCTGATCATCGTTAAAGGCGCCGATCTACCGGCGGGCTGGACCGGAAAGCTGTGGGCGATGAAGCAAGGCGTCGAGCGCGCGCTGACAAGCGAGCCCGGCTATCTGTTATTCACCGATGCCGACATCGTTTACGGACCCGGCACCCTCATCTGCCTCGTCTCCCGCTCGCAGGCCGAGGACCTCGTCCTCAATTCGCTGATGGTGAAGCTGCGTTGTGAAAATTTCGCCGAACGCGCTTTCATTCCGGCCTTCATCTTCTTCTTCCAGATGCTCTACCCCTTCGCTTGGGTGAACGACCGCGCGCGCGCCACCGCGGCGGCCGCCGGCGGCTGCATGCTGGTGCGCCACGAGGCGCTCGTCGCCGCCGGCGGCATCGAGGCGATCCGCGGCGCGCTGATCGACGACTGCGCGCTGGCGCGCGGGCTCAAGCCGCAGGGGCCGATCCGCCTCAGTCTGACGGAACGCGCGCACAGCATCCGCGGTTATCCGGCCATGCTGGACATCCGCCGCATGGTCGCCCGCTCGGCCTATACCCAGCTCGGCTATTCGCCCGCTCTGCTCGCTGGCGCGATCGCCGGCATGGCACTGGTCTATCTCGTTCCGCCACTGCTCGCGCTATTCGCCAACGGGACGGCGCAGACGCTCGGCCTCATCGCCTGGACGCTGATGGCCGTCGCTTTCCTGCCGATCCTGCGGTTCTACCGGCTATCGCCGTTCTGGGCACCGAGCCTGCCCTTGATCGCGCTGGGCTACATGGCATTTACCGTTGACTCCGCCTATCAATATGCCCGCAAGCGCGGCGGCCAGTGGAAAGGCCGCGTGCAGTCGAATGTGACCGGCGTGCAATGATGGATGCGAGCGAATTCCGGACTGGCAAAGGCCACCGCGACGAGAATTTTCCCGTCGCATCCTGGCTGATTGCGCCTCGGCATCGCGCGCTGATTCTGGCCTTCTACAATTTCGTGCGCAGCGCCGACGACATCGCCGACCATCCGTCGCTGTCGGCACAGGAGAAGGTCGCTTGGCTCGACCGCATGGAGGCCGATCTCGTCGGCGGCGGCGATGGCAACGCCGCGGCGGTCGCGCTGCGCGCCGCGCTCGCCAAGCGCAACATGTCGCCGCAGCACGCGCAGGACCTGCTCAAGGCCTTCCGGCTCGACGCCACCAAGCTGCGTTACAGCGACTGGGACGATCTGATGGGCTATTGCGCTTACTCGGCAATGCCGGTCGGCCGCTTCGTGCTCGACGTGCACGGCGAAAGCCGCAGCACGTGGCCGACGTCGGACGCGATCTGCGCGGCGCTGCAGGTCATCAATCACATCCAGGACTGCGCCGCCGACTACCGCAATCTCGACCGCGTCTATATCCCGCTCGATGCGCTCGCTGCGCACGGTCTCGTCGTCACCGCGCTCGGCGCGCCTAAGGCGTCACCAGAATTGCGCGCCTGTCTCGCCGGCCTCGCACAACGCACCGATGGCCTGTTGCGGCAGGGCGACGTGCTGCCTAGCCTGGTGCAGGACTGGCGGCTCGCGCTCGAAATCTCCGTCATCCAGACGCTGGCGCAGCGGCTCACCCGCATCCTCATGCAGCGCGATCCGTTGAGCGAGCGCGTGCATCTCGGCAAAGGCGCGGTCGCCGGCTTCAGCCTCATGGCGGTGTTCAAGGGCCTGACGCGGCGGGCAGGCCATCACGCGCCGTCGGTGACGCAGCCGTGACCGCCGCAGCCGACGCCCAGCCGGTTGCCGCCGAGCAGCGCGCCAGCGGCAGTTCGTTCTACCTCGCCATGCGCATCATGCCGAAGCCGCAGCGCGAGGCCATGTACGAGATCTACTCCTTCTGCCGCCGCGTCGACGACGTGGCCGACGATGGCGGCCCGCGCGATGCGCGGCTCAAGCAATTGCAGCGCTGGCGTGCGGATATCGACGCACTTTATGCCGGCAAGGCGCCGGCGCATTTGAGCGGGCTTGCGCGCGCCGTGCGCGGCTTCGGCCTTAAGCGCGAGGATTTCTTCGCCGTCATCGACGGCATGGAGATGGACGTCGTCGCCGATATCCGCGCGCCCGATTTCGTCACCTTCGATCTTTATTGCGACCGCGTGGCTAGCGCGGTCGGCCGTCTCAGCGTGCGCGTGTTCGGCATGGAGCAAGAAGCGGGCCTGGCGCTGGCGCATCATCTCGGCCGCGCGCTGCAGATGACCAACATCCTGCGCGATCTCGACGAAGACGCCGCCATCGGCCGGCTTTATCTGCCGCACGAAGCGCTGGGCGAAGCCGGGATTGCCAGCGACGACCCAGCGGCGGTGCTGGCCAGTCCGGCGATCAACCGAGCCTGCGCCATGATTGCCGCTCGCGCCGAGCGGCACTTCGCGGAAGCCGACGCCATCATGGCGATGAGCCCGCACCGTGCCGTGCGCGCGCCGCGCATCATGGCGACCGCCTACCGCCTGATGTTCAACCGCATGAAGGCGCGCGGCTGGCAGGCGCCGCGGCAGCGGGTGCGGGTGAGCCGCTGGCAGTTCCTCTGGATCTTCCTGCGCTACGCGATCCTCTGATGGCGCGCTCGGTCCATATCATCGGCGGCGGACTGGCCGGCCTTGCCGCCGCCGTGCGGCTATGCGCACGCGGCGTACGTGCCGTCGTCTACGAGGCGACCAACCAGGCCGGTGGGCGCTGCCGCTCCTATCACGATCCCGCGCTCGGCATCACCATCGACAACGGCAACCACCTGCTGTTGTCCGGCAACCGCGCCGCGCTCGGCTATCTTGACACCATTGGCGGGCGCGACCGCCTCGGCGGTCCGCCGGATGCCAGTTTTCCCTTCATCGATCTCGCCACGCGTGAGCGCTGGACGCTGCGCGCCAATGACGGCCGCATCCCGTGGTGGATCCTCGCTGCGAGCCGCCGCGTGCCGGGAACGCGCGCCGTCGATTATCTGTCGATCCTGCGTCTGCTGCGCGCGCCGTCGGGCGCGACGATTGGCAGCGTCCTCGATTGCAAGGGGCCGCTCTATGACCGCTTGCTTGGGCCGCTGCTCCTGGCGGCGCTCAACACCGAGCCGCCGCCAAGCGCCGCCAATCTCGCCGCGGCGGTTATCCGCGAGACGCTGTTCGCCGGCGGGCGTAATTATCATCCGCTGTTCGCGCGCGACGGCCTGTCGGTAGCCTTCGTCGAGCCGGCCTTGCACTTCCTCGAAGCCAACGGCGGCGGCGTTGTCTTCGGCGAGCGGCTGCGCGCCTTCACGTTCGAAGGAGCCCGGGTGAGCGCGCTCGATTTCGGCGATCTCTCGGTGCCGCTGCGCGCAGGCGACGCGGCCGTGCTGGCGGTGCCGCCGGTGGTGGCGGCTTCGCTCATCCCCGACCTGACGGTGCCAACCGAATTCCGCGCCATCGTCAATGCGCATTTCCGCATCGCGCCGCCCGCCGGGCTACCGCCGATGACCGGCATCATCAACGGCACGGCGGAATGGCTGTTCGCTTTCCCCGATCGCCTGTCGGTCACCATCAGCGCCGGCGATCGCCTGCTCGACGCGCCGCGCGAGGAGCTTGCGCCCCTGATCTGGCGCGAGGTCGCCGCAGTCGCGGGGATTGCAGGCCCGCCGCCTGCATGGCAAATCGTGCGCGAGCGGCGCGCCACTTTTGCCGCATTGCCCGCCGAAAACGCCAAGCGTCCGGGCCCGGTCACGCGCTGGAACAACTTGCTGCTCGCCGGCGATTGGACGGCGACCGGCTTGCCGGCAACCATCGAGGGCTCGATCCGCTCGGGCAACCGGGCCGCCGAGTTGATTGCAACAATGAATGAGCCATAGGCGTAATGTCAGACACGGTAATCGAAAGCAGAACAGAAGCCTCCGCGCTGGAGCGGGCGATCGCTGCGGCGACCGACACCTTGCTCGCGCGCCAGCGGAGCGACGGGCATTGGGTATTCGAGCTCGAAGCCGACGCCACCATTCCGGCCGAATACGTGCTGCTGCGGCATTATCTCGGCGAGCCGGTCGGCGCCGCGCTCGAAGCGAAGATCGCCGCCTATCTGCGCCGTATTCAGGGCGCGCATGGCGGCTGGCCGTTGTTTCGCGACGGCGATCTCGACGTCAGCGCGACCGTGAAGGCCTACTTCGCGCTGAAGATGATCGGCGACGATCCGCAAGCCGAGCACATGCGCCGTGCGCGCGAGGCTTTGCGGGCGCGCGGCGGCGCCGAACGCGCGAACGTGTTCACGCGCATCATGCTCGCGCTGTTCGGGTTCATTCCGTGGCGCGCCGTTCCGGTGATGCCGGTCGAGATCATGCTGCTGCCGACGTGGTTTCCCTTCCATCTCGACAAGATTTCCTACTGGAGCCGCACGGTCATCGTGCCGCTCCTGGTGCTGATGGCGAAGCGGCCGGTCGCGCGCAACGCCAAAGGCGTGCGCATCGACGAGTTGTTCCTCGGATCGCCGGCGGATCTCGGTCCAACGCCGAAGGCGCCGCAGCAGAAAGCGTCGTGGTTCTGGTTCTTCCGCGGCATCGACAACCTGCTGCGCGTGCTTGAGCCGTTGCTGCTGCGGCGGCTCGCCTCGCATCAGCGCGCGATCGACCGCGCCGTGGCCTGGGTCGGCGAACGCCTCAACGGCGAGGACGGACTCGGCGCGATTTTCCCAGCGATGGCGAACAGTGTGATGATGTACGATGTCCTCGGCTATCCGGAAAGCCATCCGCAGCGCGCCATCGCGCGCAAGTCGGTGGAGAAGCTGCTCGCCGTGCACGAGCACGAAGCCTATTGCCAGCCCTGCGTCTCGCCGATCTGGGACACCGGCCTCGCTTGCCACGCTGTGCTCGAAGCCGGCGGCGAGCGCGCGGTGGCCCAGGCCAAGAAATGCCTCGACTGGCTGGTGCCGAAGCAGATCCTCGACGTGCGCGGCGACTGGATGGCGCGGCGGCCCAACCTGCGTCCCGGCGGCTGGGCGTTCCAATACGCCAATCCGCATTACCCCGACGTCGACGATACCGCCGTTGTCGCCATGGCCATGGATCGCGTGCAAAAAGAGGCGGGAGGTCAGGATTTTCGCACCACGCTCGAACGCGCGCGCGAGTGGATCATCGGCATGCAGAGCGAGAACGGCGCCTGGGGCGCCTTCGATGCCGACAACGAATATTTCTATCTCAACAACATCCCGTTCGCCGACCATGGCGCGCTGCTCGATCCGCCGACCGAGGACGTCACCGCGCGCTGCCTGTCCATGCTCGCGCAGTTGGGGGAGACCGCCGCGAACAGTGCGGCGGTCGCGCGCGGACTCGACTATCTGCGCCGCACACAGGTTGCCGACGGCAGCTGGTACGGCCGCTGGGGCATGAATTACATCTACGGCACCTGGTCAGTGCTCTGCGCCCTCAACGCCGCCGGGCTCGAGCCCGGCGAGCCGATGATGCGCAAGGCGGCCGTCTGGCTCGTCTCCATCCAGAATCCGGACGGCGGTTGGGGCGAGGACGGCGCGAGCTACAAGCTCGACTACCGCGGCTACGAGCCGGCGCCGAGTACCGCCTCGCAAACCGCCTGGGCGCTGATCGGGCTGATGGCGGCCGGCGCGGCCGATTCTCCGGCAGTTAGGCGCGGCATCGACTTTCTCCTGCGCACGCAAGGCAGCGATGGTCTGTGGGCGGAAGAGCGCTACACGGCGACCGGTTTCCCGCGCGTGTTCTATTTACGCTACCACGGCTATGCGAAATTCTTTCCGCTCTGGGCGCTCGCGCGCTACCGGAATTTAACCCAGGGTGGCTGCGCCAAGTTTGGAATGTAGCGATTTACGTTCCGGCGATCCATCAATGACGTAACTGCCAGGACTTGATGCTGCCAGTTTGCGCCGGCTCGCTTCCGGTCATCATCCCATCCCGCGGCTTTGATAGGCTCAACCAATAGGGCAACAGGTTTGGCGGCATCTGGTCCGGCGGCAGCACGTCGTTGGGCAGCCGCTTCCAGACCTGGTTTTGCCCGAACAACTCGATTCCGAGATAGCCGCGCACAGTGAGCTCCTGGCCGTCCGGGCTCAGCGTCAGCTTCGCCTGATAAACGTGGCCGTCGCGCGGATCGAGAATGCTGCCGTTCTCGTAGACGAGGCCGTTGCGCTGCATGCCCTTGATGATCGTGAGCCCGAGCGAGGGCTGATTTTTCTGGTCGCCACTGCAATGGGTGCAAATCGGGTTGGGATCCTCGCCCGGCTTGAGAAACATCTTGGCGATGGCGCCTTCGAAGACGCCGTTGTTCTCGAAAATGAGAAACCAGCCGCCGACCCTGCCGTCCGGATAGACCTGCGCCCACATGCCGGCCGCCGTCGGCCCGGCCGCCGGGGCGGTAGCGCCCCAGGCGAACCCGGTCATCAGGCCGGCAACGATGAGCGTCAGGAATTTCAATTTCATCAGGCAGCATCCAGGTCGCCGCAGGCGACGTCGGGCCGGTAGATCATCCGGCAATGTGGTCTTTTGACGGAATCAAACGGAACTTGTCCGCTTTCGGCCTGCGTATCTCGCGCGCAGTATTCCCGCACCGACAACTTTTCTTGCACGGTTTTGTTGCACCTCATTGACCGCGGCGGGGAACCGTTTGCCGTCACTGCCCGTGACTTTCCAGAACTTCGCGGCAGGCGCGGCGCAGCTTCTCGCGATGCTGCTGCAGGCAGGCAAGAAACACGCCATCGGCCGAACCCGCCGGGATGGAATGACAGAAGCGGCGCACGTCGGGACGGCACGCGGCGTCCTCTTCGGGCGTGCCGCCGGCCTGGGCCATCGCGGCCGAGGCGGCGGTCAAGACTGCTGCCAGCACCAGTTTGCGGATCATCATCGGCTCTCCTTGGTTTTGGCCACGCGCATTTTGCAACGTGACGGGCGCTCCCCAATCAACTCGGCATTTGTTCGCTTGTTGCGGTGTCGATTCCGATTCGTTTGCTTTGATCGTTCGCTTAGCACGCCGCCGCGCGCTGCGCCTGCCGCTCAGTCCTCGCGCGGCTTGCCCATGAGCACCGGCTGGAACAAGACCGCCGCCGCCAACGTACACATCAGTGACAACGCCAGCAGCTTACCCATGCTGGCCGTGCCCGGATGGCTCGAGAACCAGAGGCTGCCGAAGGCCGTCGCCGTGGTCAGTGCGCTGAAAAACACGGCGCGAGTAAGGCTGGTCTGCAACAGGTTCGTCTGCCCCTCGCGCCAGGCCATGATGTAATAAATCTTGAAGGCGACGCCGACGCCGAGCAGCAGCGGCAGCGCGATAATATTGGCGAAATTGAGCGGCAGCCCGATGAGGACGCACAGTTCCAGCGTCACCACGCCCGCCGTCAATAGCGGGATGAGCGTCAGCAGCACGTCGCCGATCCGGCGCAGCACCAGCCACAGTAAAATGCCGATCGACAGCATCGCCCACAGGCCGGCCTCGATGAAGGCGCGCACGATGGTTTCGCCGGCATCGAGGATCGAGATCGGCCCCTCGACCGCGCCCGGCTCGACCGCGAGCACGGCGCGGGCGAACTGGCGCATCTCCTCGTTGTCGTTGGCATTGCCCTTGGGCGCGACCTCGACACGCGCGTGGCCATCCGCTGTCATCCAGTCGCGCGCGAGATCTTGCGGCAACGAGGCTTGCGTCACCGGCTGCGCCCGCAACGAAGAATGCAGGCTCGCCAAGACGGTCTGCAACGGCGGAATGAACGCCGCCTCGACCTTGCCGCGCAAGTCTGGGCTGCCTTGCGCAACCGCCGTCAGCGCGGCAGCGAGCCGCTTGGCGGCATCGGCGCCCGGACCCTTCTGGTTGCCGGCGGCCTCGATGAGGCGGCTCGCGCCCTCCTTCAGTGCGTCGACATTGTCAGCATCACTTGGCGGCGTCTCGGCATTCTTCGGATCGAAGGCGCTCGAGAGCTTCGCCGCCGCGTTATGAATGAGCGGCAGCTTCGCCTGCTGATCGCCCGGAATGAAGGTTGTCAACGTCATGACGCGCGCCACTTCGGGCACCTTCGACAGCCGCGCGGCAATAGTGTTCGCCTCACCAAGCGAGGGCGCCAGCACCTCGGCCGCGTTGCTATTGGTGTCCGGATCGCGCGCGAGGTTGAGATAGGTCGCGATCGATTCCGTTTTCGGGTCGCGCAAGTTGATCGGATTGAAGTCGAAGCGCAGCCAATAGAGCAGCGGCAGGCCGGCGATCACCACCAGCGCCGTGCCGACGATGATCGGGATGCGTTGCCGCTCGAGGAAGCGGTCGACTGGGGCCAGGGAGGAAAAGCCGAGTTCGTCCGGCTCGCCCGGGGGATTGAACAGCCGGATCAGTGCCGGCAGCACCGTAATGCTGGTGGCGAACGCGATCAGCATGCCGAAACCAGCGATCAGACCTAGTTCGGAGACGCCGCGGTAGTCGGTCGGTAGAAATGACAGAAAGCCTGCGGCCGTCGCGCCAGCGGCGAGCGTGAGCGGTGCGCCGACATGTTTGCCGGCAACGAGCACCGCGGCCTTGATGTCGTCGACCTCATGGCGCTCGGCGCGGTAGCGCACGCTGTATTGGATGCCGAAATCGACGCCGATGCCGACGAACAGCACGGCGAAATAGACCGAGATCAGATTGAGGCTGCCGACCATGGCGAGGCCGAGCGCCGCCGTCAGTGCCAGCCCGATAAACAAATTGACGAACACGGCGACGATCAGCCGCTTCGAGCGTAACGCCAGCCACAAAATGATCAGCACGATCACAATGGTGATGATGCCGTTGCGCAGGGCGCCTTCCTTGATGGTGGCAAACTCCTCGTCCGCCATCGCCACCGGCCCGGTGAGCCGCACCGTCGCCTGATATTTCGGGGCGATGTGGGCCGCCACCTCACGGATCGCGGCGGTTGCCGCATGGCCGGCCTCGATCGCCGAGTAGTCGAGCACCGGCCGCACGTCGATGAAGCCGCGCAATTCGCTCGGTTTCGCCGGATGTCCGGCGATCAGGACACGCCAGGAAAAACTCGCCGGCTTGCCCTTGATCACCGTCTCCACGGTATCGGACGCCGCGTTGAAAGTACGCGTGAAGTCGTCGAGCTTGAGCTTGCCCGACTGCAGGCCGAGCAGCCCGTCTTCGAGCCCGGCGATGAGCCCGCGCAGGCTTGGATCGGTCGCCATATCGTGAACGAGCGGCTCGGCCTGGACCATCAGCGCGGCGGTGCGCGTAAGATCCTCGAGCGATTGGAACAGAAGACCGTTAGTGGCGAAGAATTCGCCGCCGCCAAGTTGCGTGACCGACTGGAAACGCTGCTTGTTCTTCGCGAGCTCCCGCGTGAGCGCGGCCGTCGCCTCACTTGCCAATTCCGGCGTCGGCGCCTCGACGACCACGAAGATCCGCTTGAAAAGGTGGAATGCATGCTCGAACGCAAGCTCGCGCTGGCGCCAGCCGATATCGTTCGACAGCAGCGTGCTGATGTCCGAATTGATAGCGAAATGCCGTGCGGCATAGACCCCCGACGCCCCTGCCAGCACTATTCCGACGACGACCACCTGCCACGCATAGCGCGTGCAGAAGTCGATGACGCGGACAATGACGGAGGTCAGCATGCGGTGGGATTTATCCAGTCGCCCGGACGAAGTTTATGGGAACACGAGCGGCCGCGCACCTTGCACTCGCGGGCAGCCTGCCGTGGATCGAGCGCGGTAACCTACCCGGCTGCTGCCGACACCTTGGGCTCGGCGGGCTTGGTCCCCGACGTATCGGTATCCGCGTCGGGCTTCGCCGTTTGGATCTCGTGCAACATTTTCTCGACGTGACGAGAGAAGACATATTGCGCCGGCCGCTGCTGCGCCAGCGAGATCTCCGGCGCCATGGCTCCCGACGTGCGCACACCGCGCAGCGCGGTCCAAATCGCGCTCAATGGATTGCGGATCGATGCGTCGGCCGCAGTCGGCTCGTAGCCGCAATGTGCCATGCAGTTCGCGCACTTCTCGTAGCGGCCGGTACCGTAGGAATCCCAGTCGGTCGTCTCCATCAGCTCCTTGAAGGTTTTGGCATAACCTTCGCCGAGCAGATAGCAGGGCTTCTGCCAGCCGAACAGATTGCGCGTCGGCATCCCCCAGGGCGTGCAGTGATATTCGCGGTTGCCGGCGAGGAAATCGAGGAACAGGCCCGAGTGCATCAACTTCCACTGCTTGCCCTTGCCCAGCGCGAAGACGCGGCGGAACAGCTCCTTGGTCTTGCGGCGATTGAGGAAGTGCTCCTGGTCCGGCGCGCGCTCATAGGCGTAGCCGGGCGAGATCGACACGCCGACGCCGAGCTCCTTGGTCATGTCGAGGAACGCGGCGATGTCCTCGGCGGAATGCCCGTCGAAGATTGTCGCGTTGACGTTGACGGTGAAGCCCTTGTCCTGCGCGGCCTTGATGGCGCGCACTGCCTTCTCGTAGACGCCCTTCTGCGACACCGACTTGTCGTGGTGCGCCTCGAGTCCGTCGAGATGGACGGAGAAGAACAGATAGGGCGATGGCTCGAACAGGTGCAGCTTCTTCTCCAGCAGCAGCGCGTTGGTGCAGAGCGAGACAAACTTCTTGCGCGCGACGATGCCTTTGACGATCTCGCCGATTTCGCGATGGATGAGCGGCTCGCCGCCGGGGATCGCCACCATCGGCGCGCCGCATTCGTCGACTGCGTCGAGGCAGTCCTTCACCGAGAGACGCTGATTGAGGATCGGATCGGGATAGTCGATCTTGCCGCAGCCGACGCAGGCAAGATTGCAGCGGAACAACGGTTCCAGCATCAGCACGAGTGGATAGCGCTTGCGGCCCATCACCTTCTGCTTGAGCAGATAGGATGCGATGTGAATTTCTTTGAAGAAGGGAATGTTCATTAGCCGGTTATTCTCGTTCGAACTGTCGCGCCCCGCACAACGGAGGGAATGACTGATTGGGCTAAACGGTTGCCAGCTCGGCCGGCAGCCGGAACTCGATGGTTTCTTCCCGGCCAGCTAGCACGGAAACTTCGACCGGACCAAGGCGTCCCAGCGCATCGATCACGCCGTCCACCAGAACTTCCGGCGCCGACGCGCCGGCGGTGAGGCCGACGGTGCGCGCGTCCTTGACCCATTCCGGCTTGAGTTCGCTGCTGTCGGCGATCAGATAGCTCGGAATGCCGGTCTCCAGCCCGATTTCGCGCAAGCGATTGGAGTTCGAGCTGTTTTTAGCGCCGACCACCAGAATAACGTCGACTTGGCGACTCAGTTCACGCACCGCCGCCTGGCGATTCTGCGTGGCGTAGCAGATGTCCCGCATCTCGGGACCGACGATGTCGCTGAAGCGGCGTTCAAGCGCGGCGATGATGCCGCGGGTGTCGTCGACGCTGAGCGTGGTCTGCGTGATGTAGGCGACCGGCTTGTCGGCGGGGATATCGAGCTTGTCGACCTCCTCCTCGGTCTGCACCAGCACCACCGGACCGGCGATCTGCCCAATCGTGCCCTCGACCTCGGGATGGCCGGCGTGGCCGATCAGAATGAGCGTGCGCCCTTGCGCAACATAACGTTTGCCCTGGTTGTGCACTTTGGTGACCAACGGACAGGTGGCGTTGAGCACCGGAAGCTTGCGGCCTGCCGCCTCCTCCTCGACGCTCTTTGCGACGCCGTGCGCGCTGAAGATGGTCACCGCATTTTCCGGAATCTCGGAAAGCGTTTCGACGAAGCGCGCGCCCTTGGCCTTGAGGCTGTCGACGACGTGCTTGTTGTGCACGATCTCGTGGCGCACATAGACCGGCGCGCCGTATTTCTGCAGCGCGCGCTCGACGATCTCGATTGCGCGCACCACGCCGGCGCAAAAGCCGCGCGGCTGCGCCAAAATGATCCGTAACGGATTCGTTTCACTCATCGGCGTCTCCGGCAAATCGAAGGCGTTACGCGAAGCCGAGCTTGGGCAATTCGGCGGCGGCATCTTTGCCGAGGGCCTCGAAGGCCTTGGCGACGATGCCGCGGGTGTCGAGGCCGGCCTTGGCGTACATCGCGGCGGGGGTGTCCTGGTCGATGAAGACGTCGGGCAGGAGCATGCAGCGCACCTTGAGG
>DATJVE010000108.1:0-4326 GCA_035501975.1 Pseudolabrys sp. | reverse complement strand
GATGAGGCCTTCGATGCCCGGCTCCAGCTCGACGAAGGCGCCGTAGTCGGTGATGTTGGTGACGCGGCCCTTGAAGCGGGCGCCGACCGGGAACTTGGCCTCGATGCCCTGCCACGGATCGTCGAGCAGTTGCTTCATGCCCAGAGAGATGCGGTGGGCCTCGTGGTTGATCTTGATGATCTTGACCTTCACCTGCTGGCCGATGTTGAGCACCTCGGACGGATGATTGACCCGCCGCCAGGCGATGTCGGTGACGTGCAACAGGCCGTCGATGCCGCCAAGATCGACGAAGGCGCCGTAGTCGGTAATGTTCTTGACCACGCCGTCGATGACCTGACCCTCTTCGAGGTTCTGCACCAGCTCCTGGCGCTGTTCGGCGCGGGTTTCTTCCAGCACGGTGCGGCGGGAGACGACGATGTTGCCGCGGCGGCGATCCATCTTCAGGATCTGGAACGGCTGGTTGACGTTCATCAGCGGCGTGACGTCGCGGATCGGACGGATGTCCACTTGGCTGCGCGGCAGGAAGGCCACGGCGCCGTCGAGATCGACGGTGAAGCCGCCCTTGACCTGGTTGAAGATGACGCCGGTGACCTTTTCGTTGTTCTTGAACGCGGTCTCCAGCTTGCCCCAGCTTTCCTCGCGCCGCGCCTTGTCGCGCGAGAGCACCGCTTCGCCGAGCGCGTTCTCGACGCGCTCCAGGTAAACTTCGACCGTATCGCCGACCTTGAGATCGGCCTGCCGGCCCGGCCCGGCGAATTCGCGCAGCGCCACACGTCCTTCGGTTTTCAGGCCGACGTCGATGACGGCCATATCCTTTTCGATGCCGACGATTTTGCCCTTGATGACGGACCCTTCCTGCAGGTTTCCGCCGCCGAAAGTTTCATCGAGCAGTTTGGCGAAGTCTTCACGCGTGGGCGATGCTTGAGCGGTGGCCATGAGTTCTCCTGTAAGCGGCGCGCCGGCGGGTTGGAATGGCGTTGCAAAGGCGCGGGCCGAAGGCCCCGCAAGACCTTCGACAGCCAACCGGAATCCCCGGTTGGCCGGCGCTAAAACCGTGCTTTTGGAACGATTGGTTCGGTCAGGTCGCCCAACGCAGAGGCTCGAGCGGGGCTTTGTCCTCCAACACGAGGGGCGTTAATCGCGCCCTCGGCCCGCTCGGGTGGCCTCGACGATGTCGATGGCGGCCCGGATGGCCGTGGATATATCCATATTAGTCGTATCGAGCAAGTGCGCGTCGGGGGCCTGTTTAAGCGGCGAAATGGCCCTTTGGGTGTCGCGCTCGTCGCGGCGCAGGATGTCGGCCAAGACCGTGGCCGTATCGATGGCGCGCCCGGCGGCCCTGTATTCGAGCGCGCGGCGGTGGGCGCGCACCTCCGGTGTGGCGGTGACGAAGATCTTCACGTCGGCATTGGGGCAGATCACCGTGCCGATGTCGCGGCCGTCCATGACGGCGCCAGGCGGCTTGGCGGCGAAATCGCGCTGGAAGGCGACCAGAGCCGCGCGCACTTCCGGAACGGCGGACACCAGCGAGGCCGCCTCGCCCACCGCATGGCTTTTCAGCACCGCCTCATCGAAGCCGCCTGGGTCGAGCGCTTGTGCCGCGGCAATCGCGGCGGCCTCGTCATCGGGACGGCGGCCGGCATCGAGCACGCTTTTCGCCACCGCGCGGTAGAGCAGTCCGGTGTCGAGATGGCGCAGCCCATAATGTGCGGCGAGTTTCTTGCCGAGCGTGCCCTTGCCTGAGGCGGCCGGACCGTCGATGGCGATAATCATGCGAGATCCGCCCCCAGCGACCGCATCAATTCGACGAAGCCGGGAAAGCTGGTGGCGATGAAGGCCGAGTCGTCGATGCGCACCGGATTGTCGGCCGCTAAGCCCATCACCACCGCCGACATGGCGATGCGGTGGTCCATGTGCGTCGCCACGTCGCCGCCGCCGGCCACATTGCCCTTGCCCTGCACGATCAGATCGTCGCCCTCGATCTCGACGGTCACGCCGTTGCCGCGCAACATGGCGGCGGTCGCTTCCAAGCGGTCGCTCTCCTTGACGCGCAGTTCCTTCAAGCCGCGCATACGCGTTTCGCCTTGCGCGAAGGAAGCTGCGACCGCGAGGATCGGATATTCGTCGATCATCGACGGCGCGCGCTCGGCCGGCACGTCGACGCCCTTGAGCGCCGAAGCGCGCACGCGCAGATCGGCAACCTCCTCGCCGCCGTCGTCGCGTTTGGCAACCGCTTCGATCGACGCACCCATCTCGCGCAGCGTGGTGATGAGACCAGTGCGCAGCGGATTGGTCATCACTGCATCGAGGATGAGATCGGAGCCAGGCACCAGCAGCGCCGCCACCATTGGGAACGCCGCAGACGACGGATCTGCCGGCACCACGACGTTCGCCGGCTCGAGCTCGGGCTGACCTTGCAGCGTGATGCGGCGGCCGTGCTCGCCGAACGGCTTGCTGGTGAGCTTGGCGCCAAAATGCTTGAGCATGCGTTCGGTATGATCGCGCGTGGCTTCCGCTTCGATCACCGTGGTTTCGCCTGGCGCAGAAAGTCCGGCCAGCAGCACCGCCGACTTGAGCTGCGCCGATGCGACCGGCGGTTCGTAAACGATCGGCACCGGATCGGCGGCGCCCTGCAGCGTCAGCGGCAGGCGGTCGCCCTGGACCGCATCGATCACGCGCGCGCCCATCTTCTCCAATGGATCGAGCACGCGCCGCATCGGCCGGCTGCTCAATGAAGCATCGCCGATAAAGGTCGCGGTCACCGCGTTACCGGCGACCGCGCCGATCGTCAGCCGGCAGCCGGTGCCGGAATTGCCGAAATCGAGCGGGCCCGCCGGCTGCGCGAAACCGCCGACGCCGACGCCATGAATCCGCCACAGCCCATCGGCCCCGCGCTCAAGCCTTGCGCCGAGCGCGCGCATGGCGTCGGCGGTATGCAGGACGTCCTCGCCTTCCAGCAGTCCGGCGACGGTCGTCTCGCCGACCGTCAACGCGCCTAGAATCAAGGCGCGATTCGAGATCGATTTGTCGCCCGGCACCCGGATACGGCCCTGCAAGGGGCCGCCGCGGCGGGCGGTTAACGGGGTTAAAACGGCGCAATCCACGGGCGTCATCCTTAACGATGGCGCCGTCCTACCACGCGCCCGCGCGGCCCGTCATCCTGCCGCGCCGCGCGTCTGAGCTATTGACAGGGGCCTTGCGACTAGCCAAGTGAAACACCGATTTATCGACCATTTCGAGGAACCCGACCGTGGCGAAAGCTGAACTCGGCACTAAACGCATCTGTCCGGAAACCGGCCGCAAGTTCTACGATCTCGGCAAGACGCCGGTGATCTCTCCCTACACCGGCAAGGTCGTCCCGATCGCCGCGCCGGCGCCCTCGCGCGCGCGCCCCGAGCCGGCGGCGCCGGCGCCGGTTGCGCGTCCAGCGCCGGTGGCGGAGCCCGAGGTCGTCGCGCCGGAGACGGCGGATGCCGAATTCGTATCGCTTGAGGACGCCGAGGCCGAACAGCAGGGCAAGAAGCCCGTGCCGGAGGAGGCCGTCGCCGGCGAGGCCGAAGACGTCGAGATCGACGAGAGCCTCGACGATGCCGCCTTCATCGAGGAAGAAGAAGAAGGCGATGCCGACGTGACCGACATCATCGGCGAAAGCATCGAGAAGGAAGAGGAGCCTTGACGAGCGCGCGCCGCACGCGCATTCCCACACTTGCGGCACGATAATTTGCGAATTGGGGCCATAGCTCAGATGGGAGAGCGCGTGAATGGCATTCACGAGGTCGGCGGTTCGATCCCGCCTGGCTCCACCAAGAAATCAAGCATTTTTTGCGATTCGATGCAAGGAGCCGGTGAGCCGCTGTCGCCACCGTGGCGCCACCATGCCGAAATTCGGGCCTTGAGCCCCGGCTAGGCGGTCACCGCCGGACACCGACCGAATTTTGGCGCCGTCCGGGTTTTCGCTAGGCATCGCCAAACGATGCGGGGCCTTGGAAGGCGTGGACACCGACCCGCGCGCAATTCCTTCCCCTTATCTCTGCTGGCGAAACGCCGGACGCCAGCGGCGTCCGCTATGCCGCTGCCGCATGGCGCGGCGCGCCTCAAATCTATATTTTCCCGAACTAGAAAAGGGGCGCCCGACTCGGTGTCCGCGCTGTCCAAAACTCAATAAACATCGGCACTGTGTCGCAATCGAGCGCGCCTTCCATCGCTGTCCGCGGTGTCCAACCGTCAACGATGGTTGTCAGGCGCGTCAACGGCGTCAACCCACGCCGGCGCGGCCTGCCCGTCAACCCAAAAATTTGCACGGTGCGACTAGAGCTAGTTCGGGCG
>DATJVE010000107.1:0-8040 GCA_035501975.1 Pseudolabrys sp. | reverse complement strand
CTTCAGCAGGCGCGACAGGTTGCCGGCGCCCGGATAGACCAGACCCAGCCCGTACTTTTTGATGAACGGCGCGTCGCAGATCAGATAACACGGGATCGACGGCGAACGCGCGTTGGCGTCGAACATGCCTTCGACAAAATCATGATATGACACGGCTTCGTTGACGAAGCGCTCGCCGCTTTTGTTGACTGCGATCAGACCGGGCTTGGCGCGATCGAGCAGCAGATGCGGGTAAAGCCCGTTGCCGCCGTCGGCGCGCGGCGTCACCGAGGCCGGCGTCCATAGACCGCTGCGGCGATGCTCCTCCGGCGCGATGCGCGCGCCGAGCTTCTCGCCGATGGCGAGACCGTCGCCCCGATTGAATTCGCTCGCCATCGAATGGGCCGGCGTCGGCCGCGCCATGAAGGCGTCGCGATAGCGCGCGTTGTGTCCGTAGCCGCCGGTTGCCAGCACCACGCCCTTGCGGGCCGTGACGGAAATCTCGCCGTCGGCGGTCGTAACCGTCGCGCCCACGACGCGGCCGTCATGGCAATCGACCGCGGCGATCGGCGCGTCGAACAGAATCTCGATGCCGCGTTCTTTCAGGCTGTAGAACAGCCGCGCGGTGAGCGCGTTGCCCATGGTCAGCCGCGTGCCGCGCGGATAGCGCAGCCGGTCGAGCAGATAACGCGCCATCAGCCGCGCCGCGTGGGCGAAATTTTTCAGCGATTTGAAGCGGCCGACCAGCGGCGGAATATCGGCCTTGGCGATCATCATGCCGCCGAACAGCATGTATTCGGGGATCGGCGGCCGCAGCCGCGCGAAGTCGCCGCCAAGCAGCCGGCCGTCGAACGGCTCCGGAATGATGGCGCGGCCGGCGACCGCGGCGCCCTTCATGTTGCTGCGATAGTCGGGATGCCGCCCGCACGGGACGAATTTCAGCGCACTGTTGCGTTCCAGGTAATCGATCGCGGCGGGTGCGGTTTTGAGAAACGCCGTGCGCAGCGTGCGGCCCGAGGCGCTGCCGATCAGCGCGTCCAGATAGTCTTGCGCCTTGGCTGCGCTGTCGTCGTAGCCGGCGCGCTTGCTCTGATGATTGCCGGGAATCCACAGCGTGCCGGCCGACGTCGATCCGGTGCCGCCGGCCTGGCCCGATTTCTCGCAGACCAGCACGGAGAGCCCCTGCAGGCTCGCCACCAACGCCGCCGTCATGCCGGCCGGTCCGGCGCCGGCGACCAGCAGATCGACCTCGCGTTGCTGTGTCATTGTTGTTGGCCCGCCCGCTTGTGCGCGGAGGCTAGCATAAGCGAGGGGGAGAGGGATCGCGCGCCTCAGGCCCGTCATCCTTAAGGTGCGCCCCAGAGGGGCGCCTCGAAGGATGATCGGCCCCGGCGCAGCGGCCGTCGCCCTTCGAGGCTCGACGCTGACGCGTCGAACACCTCAGGGTGACGGCATCAGCTCAATGCCGCTTGAAATACTGCACCGCGCGTTCGTGCTTCTCGGCGGCGGCGCGCGAGCCGAAGGTGCCGAGATTGCGGCGCTTGCCGGTCTTCGGATTGACCTTGCGCGAGTAGAGCCGGTATTTGCCGGACGACAGCTTGCGGATCATGGACGGATTCCTTCCGGGTCGCGTTCGCACCTGACTGATGAATGTCGCGCCCGTGTCCTCGGTTCCGCTCGCGAGCGACGACGTGCGGCGCAGCCAAAAGAGGTTGCGGCGTGACCAAATCCAAATGCATCGGCATCGGCCTCGCGTTCGGCCTCATCATCGGTGCCGCCACGCACAGCTACGGCCTCGGCATCCTCGTCGGGTTGGCGATCGGCGGCGCCATCTGTCTCATACAGAAACGCCGCGGTAGGGCGGATTAGCGAAGCGTAATCCGCCATTGTCTGCGCCCCCAACGGCGGATTATGCCTTTCGGCTAATCCGTCCTACTTGTGCCAAACCCGGCGCGGGTGAGCCGCACGATGGCGCGGTCGAGCGCGGCGAGAAATTCGGAGCGGTCGCGCGGCGCGAACGGCTTCGGCCCGCCGGTGATCGCGCCGGAGCTGCGCAGCGAATCCATCAGGTTGCGGGTGGCGAGCGTCATGCCGATGGAATCCGCGGTGAACGGCTTGCCGTTCGGCGCGATCGCTTCGGCGCCGGCCTTGACGGCCCGGCTCGCCAGCGGCACGTCGGCGGTGACGACGATATCGCCGGCGCGGGCGCGCGCGGCGATCCAGTTGTCGGCCTCGTCCATGCCGGCGCCGACGACGACGCGCTCGATCAAATCTCCCCTGTCGCGCGGCACCGCAATCGGGCTGTTGCTGACGACGAGCACCTTCAGCGCCGTACCCTTGCCTGCGTGACGCTCGGCGACGCGATAAATCTCCTGCTTCACCGGGCAGGCGTCCGCGTCGACGTAAATCGCGATCATTTTTTCGACAGGTCTGTCGGTATCATGAAGGTCCCTTCGTCTTATAGTGGACCGTTGCCTGCAAAAGAGAGCGAAAACGATGTCCGCAACCCGCACGACGCTGCTGATCGGAACCACCAAGGGCGCCTTTTTGCTTTCCGGCGGCAGCGACCGCAGCGGCTGGACGATCGGAGGGCCTTACTGCAACGGCTGGCCGATCAATCACGTGATCGGCGACCCGGAGACCGGCACCATCTGGGCCGGGGGCGGCGGCGACTGGCATGGCGCCGGCGTCTGGCGCAGCGAGGACGGCGGTGCGAGCTGGACTCTCGCCCGTCTCACCAAGGGAACGATGGACGATTGGGCCGCCAAGGACCCCAATCTCGCCAAGATGGTCGGCTGGACCGAAACGCCGCTGCCGTTCGCCGACACGTTCGCGCAAATCTGGTCGCTCAGCTACGCGCACGGCACGCTGTATGCCGGCACCAAGCCGGCGAGCCTGCTGGCCAGCGCCAACGGCGGCAAGGACTGGGCGAAGGTGCACGGCCTGACCGATCACCCGTCCGCCGGCAGCTGGACTCCCGGCGGTGTCGGGCTGACGCTGCACACCATCATCCCCGATCCGGACAACCCTAAAAAGCTCTGGGTCGGCATCTCGGCGGCCGGCGTGTTCGCGACCGAGGACGGCGGCGCGACATGGGAGCGCCGCAACCGCCTCTCGAACGCCGAAACCATCGGCGCCGCCGAGCATCCCGCCGCGCCGCGCGACGGCGAGATCGGACACTGCGTTCACAACATGATCCGCGCGCCGGGCAATAGCGACGTGCTCTATCAGCAGAACCATTATGGCGTCTGGCGCTCGGCCGACGGCGGCCGCAGCTGGAACGACTGCACCAAAGGCTTGCCGTCGACCTTCGGCTTTCCGATCCGCGTTCATCCGCGCGATCCGGACACGATCTGGACGCTGCCGCTGAACGGCGACACCGCCGGACGCTTCCCGCCGGATGCCGCCGCGGCGGTGTGGCGCTCGCGCGACGGCGGCCAAAGCTGGCAGGCGATGCGGCAAGGCCTGCCGCAGCAGGGCTGCTTCTTCACCGTCCTGCGCCAGGCCATGGCGGGCGACGGCCGCGATCCGGCGGGAATTTATTTCGGCACCAACAGCGGCTCGGTGTTCGGCAGTGTCGACGAAGGCGAGACCTGGCAGGAGATTGCGCGTCACCTGCCGACGATTCTGGCTGTTGAAGCAATTGAGCTGAGATAACCATCCGATCACCAGCCTGACCCGGCCACGCTTGCTCACGCTCGCTTGGCGCCCCAGCCACCTATCGTCGTCGGCCGCCGCGTTAACCACGATGGCGACGCTCATTGCAGCGCAGGATCCGGTGGAACGAAAGCATCGTTGGTGCGTTTTGCTGGCGCGGGCTTCGGCAAACATCGTGTCGCGACCGCAGTCAAGCAGTGTCGGGGATCATCCATGACCAAGTTCTTGCTTCTAACAACCGCTGTTTTGCTGATGCCGACCTGTGCTTTTGCTCAAGACCTGGGGAATGGCCCAAGCGAAGCGCAGTGTCAGCAAATAAAAAGCGCCGTGGCTCAATATGGATATGCCGCCGCGAGGCAGCACGCCCTGGAGAACTATGGCCCCGAGGCCGTAAAATTCGGCGATCAATGCTTCGCGAGGCAGCCAAGGCGCATCAGCATTCGCAGCGTCGGCAGCCGTAGACCGAATTGAGCGTCAGCGAAATCCGGGATCTCAATCAGGACTGCACTCGCATCGGCGCTGCGGTGCTCATGCTCGCCGCGGCGCCACTTCGAGCGCGCCTCGAAAGCAGTCTGATACCCCCAGCCTAGCGGGCGTCATGCTTACGCTTGTCACGGGCATCCTGTTTCACCGGGCACGCGTCGGCGTCGACGTAGAGGGTGATGGGGTTTGATGGCGACAGGATAGAACTCACGGCCGTTTCAGGCGTTGCGACAGGCCGAGCTTCATACGTGCTTTGCGTGCGACGCTGGCGCGCGGCACGACGCGATGAACGATCACGTCGGCCTTCTCGCCCCGGGCATATTTCAGCGCCTCCTGCAAGCTGATAAGGATGTCGTCGGCGTCGCTGGGTTTGGCTTTGTAGCCTTTATCTTCTTCGCCACCGTGCGTCCGTGTCCTGTTGACCGTCATCCTGAGGCGGCCGCGCAACGCGCGGCCCTCGAAGGATGCTGCTCAGGCGCCGGGGCCTCGCCCTTCGAGGCTCGCTTCGCTCGCACCTCAGGGTGACGGCGCAAATCTTCATTGAGGCTACTTCTTCGCCGGCAGCACGGCCGCGAATTTCGAGCCGCGCAGGCACATGCGGCCGCGCGCGTCCTGCCAGAGTTTCTCGGTCGCGTGCAAGTGGCCGAGCGCACGCGCGACGGTGCGGAAATCGTAGGACGCGAAGCGCTCGGCGATGTCGGTGTAGTAGAGCGGCTCTTTTTCGATGACCTTGAGGATCTGCTCGGCGAGCGCCACGACCGCACGCTCGTCGCCGGCCTCGCCCGGCTTGTCCTTCTTGCCCTTCACGTACTCGTCGATCTTCGCGCTGTCGGCATAGGCGTAGGTGATGCGCTCGTAGTGCTCCTTCGGAATGCCTTCGGGGATGGTGGCGTCGATGCCGACTTTCGTTCCGGTCGGCACCACGCCGGCGCCCTGCGGCAGGCTCGGGTCGAGCGGCTTGGCGCGCGCGTTCGGCACGATCACGATGTCGCGGTCGCCCTGCACGCGCGTGGCGATGGCCCATTCCACGTCCATGGGATTGTTCACGTCGATGTCGTCGTCGACCACGACCACGTGCTTCAAATCCATCACCGAGAGCGCGGCGAGCAGCGCGTTCTTGGCCTCGCCCGGCTGCTTCTTGATCGAAATGACGGCGTGCCAGAAGGCGCAGCCGCCGAGCGTGACGTTGATGTCCTTCACGGTCACGCCCGCGGTTTTCAGCGCCTGGCGGATCGCGGTGTAGCGCGTGGGCGCGGCCAGCCAGGTGTTCTCCCACGGCATATGCAGGTTGTAGTAGATCGCGTCCTTGCGCATGGCGATCGCCTTGATGCGCACGAGCGGGTTCCAGTGCAGCCCGCCCATCAGCCGCGTGAACTCGCCGAAGCGGCCTTCCGGCCAGGTCCAGCCGGTCGGGAGAATCTCCGCTTCGAGCACGATCTCGGCGTCCGCGATGTAGGGCATGTCGATGGTCTGGCAGGGCGCCAACTCCACGGGCGCGCCGCGCAGGCCGCCGGCGATCGCCATCTCGTCGATGCCGAGCGGGGCGCGATAGCCCGAGCCGGTGATCTCGAACGGATGCGTGCCGATCGAAATGGATATCGGCAACGGTTCCTTGCGCTCGTAGGCGCGTTGCGCGAACAGCCGCATGTTGTTGGGGGTGACGATGTCGATGCCGGTGAGTGCCTTCTCCTTGACGATGAAGCGATACATGCCGGAGTTCATGCCGAGCTCGGGATCGCGGGCGATCACGACGCCGGCGGTGATCATCGGACCGCCGTCGTAGATCGACGACATCGGGATCGGCAATTTGTAGAGATCGACATCGTCGCCGAGCAGCACGACTTCGCGCGTGGGCGAGGTCTTCACGTGCTTGGGCGGAATCGGCTTGGCGATCGCGTTGCTGAGCTTCTCCTCGATCTCGCCGAAATTCTCGCAGCCGAGCGCCATGGTGGCGCGTTCCTTGGTGCGGATGATGCCGGAGACGACGGGTAAGTCGTAGCCGATCACCTTGTGAAAAAAGAGCGCGGTCTTGGCCTGATCGACGAGCGTCGCAATGTGGCGGATGTCGACGGCCTGGTGCAGGTCGACAAGCTCGCCCGCCTGCCGCAGCCGGTCGAGAAATTGGCGGAAGTTCTCTTTCATCCCCGTCCTTGGCCGCCGGGTTGTTGGCGGGCTGGCCTTAAGCTACTTAGACCGGAAACGCACAGCAATCCAGGCGGCGAGGAGGTGGCGGCGTGAGCGCAACCATGAAGGCGCTGGTTCTCAAGAAGCACGGCGGGCTCGATGACCTCGCGGTGGTCGCGGACTATCCGATGCCAAAGGCCGCCGAGGGCCATGTGGTGATCCGTGTGCGCGCATCCTCGTTCAACTACCATGACGTGTTCACGGTGAGGGGCATGCCGGGGATCAAGGTGCCGCTGCCGGTGGTCATCGGGCTCGACATGGCAGGCGAGATCACCGAGGTGGGCGCAGGCGCCGCGCGCTGGAAGGTGGGCGACCGCGTGCTGGTCAATCCGGTCAACAAGAAGAAGGGGTTGATGGGCGAGATGCTCGACGGCGGCATGGCGGAATATTGCCAGGTGGCCGCGGATCAGCTCGTCGCCATGCCGGCGGGTGTGACGTTCGAGCAGGCGGCGTCGCTGCCGGTCGCCTATGGAACGGCCCATCGCATGCTGATCACGCACGGCACGGTGAAGAAAGGCGAGCGCGTGCTGGTGCTGGGCGCGAGCGGCGGCGTCGGCACGGGATGCGTAATGCTGGCGAAGCTGCTCGGCGCGGAGGTGATCGCTTGTGCATCAAGCGAAGACAAGATGCGGCGGCTCAAGCAAATCGGCGCCGACGAGGTGGTCGACTACACTAAGGTCGACTGGTCGAAATGGGCGGTGGAGAGATACGGCAAGCCGCAGCGGCGCTCCTACGAGGGCGGTGTCGATGTGGTGATCAATTTCACCGGCGGCGACACCTGGGTGCCGTCGCTGCGCTGCCTCAAGCGCGGCGGCAAGCTGTTGGTCTGCGGCGCCACCGCGGGCTACGACCCGAAGGAAGATTTGCGCTATGTCTGGAGCTTCGAGCTGCAAATCATCGGCTCCAACAGCTTTTACGACGACAACCTCGCCGCGCTGATGGACCTGATCGGCGCCGGCAAGATCAAGCCGGTGATCGACAAGGTGCTGCCGCTCGAGCAAGCCCGCGAAGGCTTGCGCCTGATCCAGGACCGCGAGGTCATCGGCAAAGTGGTGGTGAAGCCGTGACGGAGGACAGACGACGGAAGACGGACGACGGATTCAATGCGATTCGTCTGCTCTTCATCCGTCCTCTGTCGTCTGTCGTCCGTCGTCAGGTGCAATCATGAACGAACAATTGACGTTGGAGCACATCCAGGCCCTCGTCACCCGCGCGCCGTTTCATCGGTGGCTGGGCTTGACCGTGCTGGCGGTCGGCGACGACAGCATCGAGATCAAGGCGACGTGGCGCGAGGAATGGGTGGTCAATGTCGAACGCCGCTACACCCACGGCGGCATTCTGGCGGCGCTGATCGATCTCGCCGCGGATTTTGCCCTGGTGAAGCAGACCGGCCGCGGCGTGCCGACCATCGACATGCGCGTCGATTACCATCGCGTGGCGATGCCCGGCGATCTGATCATGCGCGGCAAAGTCGTCCGCTCCGGCTCGCAATTCTCGACCGCCGAGGCGCAAATCTTCGACCTCGACGGCAAGCTGATCGCCAGCGGCCGCGGCACTTATCTCACGGCACCGCCGAAGCCGGCGTGAGCGCATGTCGGGCTTTACCAATCTCGGCGATCTGATCCGGCGCGATCGCGATCTCACGAAAATCGCGATCATCGATCTCGGCGGCGAGACGGCGCCGCGCGAATTCTCCTATGCCGCACTCGATGCGTTCGCCAATGGCGTGGCGCGCGC
>DATJVE010000106.1:0-19875 GCA_035501975.1 Pseudolabrys sp. | reverse complement strand
GCGCCGGCAAGCTCGCCGAGTCGAACGCTCAGCAGGTCACCACCGTACGCAAGATCCTCGAAGGCATGGGCCTGGAAATCGCCTCGCCCGACGAGGCGCGCGAGATTCTTTCGCTCAAGGGCGGCGACAAGGTGAATTTCTGAGCTATTGGCCCGCACACAGCCGCATTAAGCCGCAACTCGGCCGAGCTAAGCGGTAGGTTTGATATCGGTCAATGGAGCGTGCTCACGCGGCTTGATATTGTAGCCATCTCAACTTCATTTTCGAAATGCGAGAGGAAACCTATGGATATTAAAGTTGGGCTCGAAGCAATCGCCGAAGCGAGCAAGAAGCTTTCGAATTGGGCGCGCTGGGGGGCGGACGACGAAATCGGAACTCTCAATTTCGTAACGCCACAGGATATCGTCGACGCGACCAAGCTGGTGCGCAAGGGAAAGGCGTTTTCGCTCGGCATTCCGCTCGACAGCGGCGGCCCGCAAACCGGATTGTTCGGCCGCCGCTTTAACCCCATCCACATGATGCTGCACAGCGGCGTCGACGGCATCGCGCTCAAATACGAAGGGACGAGCACGGCCAGCTATGCCGACGACGTCCTGATGTTGTGCGTGCAAGGCGCGACGCATTGGGATTCGCTCGGCCACGTCTTCTACAAGAACAAGATGTATAATGGCTACGACGCCGCGCTCGCGAATAGCGCGGGCATCCAGAAGAACGGCATTCAGCACACCCGCAATAAGATGATCGGACGCGGTGTGCTGCTCGACGTCGCGCGCTTCAAGGGCATGGACGTGCTGCCCGACGGCTATGGAATCTCCAACGCCGAGCTAGACGCCTGCGCCAGAAAACAAGCCGTGGCGATCCGACGCGGCGACTTCGTCATCATCCGAACCGGCCAGATGGAAGCCTGCCGGAAGGCGGGGACGTGGGGTGGTTATGCCGGTGGCGACGGCCCGGGCGTGAAGTTTGAGAACTGCTACTGGTGTCACGAAAAGGAGATCGCAGCCATCTGTTCGGATACCTGGGGCGTTGAGGTGCGTCCAAACGAGACAAACGAAGCCCAGCAACCGTGGCACTGGGTCGTGATCCCGGCCATGGGGCTGACCATGGGCGAGATCTTCGACCTGAAGGAGCTTGCGGAAGACTGCTCGGCTGACGGCGTCTACGAGTTTCTCTTTACCGCGCCGCCGCTCATCATTACCGGTGGCTCGGGCTCGCCGATCAATCCGCAGGCCGTCAAATAGGCAGACGCGCTCATCGCGTCCACTGCAGCACCACCTTGCCGAGGCGCCCCTCACGCTGCGCATGAGCCAGCGCTTCGGTGAGCTTTTCGATCGGATAGCTGGCTTCGACCGGGACCCGCAGTGTCTCGGCATGCAGCATGCCGACGAGTCGATCGAACACGGACTTGATCGCGGCCGGATTCGCGCTTGCAAACCAGCGCGAATACCAGAAACCGCGCAGACTGATGTCGCGAAACACAATGTCGGCGGCATCCACTTCGCAGGGCTTGCCCGAAAGCAGGCCGTAATTGACGACGGTGCCGCCGTCCGCGAGACAGCTCACTAGTCGGCGTATGGCGTCACCGGCAATCGCGTCGATGCCGAGTTTGATCCGCGCGCATTTGTTGCTTCGGCCACCCGCGCGCGAAGGTCGGGGCCGTCAACGAGCGTTACGTCGGCGCCGAATGCAGCGAGGTGGTCGATCAGCTGCGGGCGCCGCACGATATTGACGATTTGCAGGTTCATCGTCCTCGCGATCTGAATCAGACTCACGCCGACGGAGGAGTTCGCGGCGTTCTGGATCACCCAATCGCCAGGTTGCAGATTGACGAAGCCCTCCAGCATAAGAAGCGCCGTGGGCGGGTTTGCGGCAAGAAGGGCTAGCTCGATGGGATCGGCGTCCGGCAATGGAATGAGCCGCGCGGCGGGCCAGATGAAGCGGCCGCACCAGGCGCGACGCTGCGTGTTCACGGCGATCACGCGGTCGCTCGGCTTCAGGTGATACACACCGGAGCCTAATTCGGCGACCCGGCCGAAGACGCCAGCGCCGCCGAACGCGGGGAAGGAAGCCGCTTGGGCGTAGCGGCCCTCGAAATGAAGCAGGCCGGAAGTATTGATGGGCGCGACTTCGACCTCGATTAGGACTTCTCCCGATCCGGGCGGCCCAGGCTCGGGAACCTCAACGAGTTCGGCCACTTGCGAAGCAGCACCAAATCGCAAAAAACGCACGGCCTTCATCGGATCGGCCTTTCGTTTACGAAACCGCCCGGGACATGCTTGCAGTCGGAGCGACTGCGAACAAGTCCCGGGCGGCCTTCATGGCCGCGGCCTATCTCGATCGGCAGCCGATCAACGATGGGTGGCGTCGAAAGGTGTTCTTACGGTGCCCGATTTCAATTCAGGCGGGTAGATAATGACCTGCTTGCCGGCTTGTTTGAATTGTTCGACATCCGAGCCGACGATATTCTGGTATTGCACCAGCAGTATACGTGGCTTGGCCCATTCGCCCTCCGGCGAGAAGCGGATGTCGCCGACGACGGTCTTGAACGTTGACTTGTGCATGTATTCGGCAAGTTTGCCGTCGTCGATGCTGTTGGTCGCTTTGATCGCCTGCTCGAGGACCTGCATTTCCGCGTAGGCAAACGGCGGGATATAGATGCCGAGTGGATCGACGCCGGCGGCCTTGGCCCGTTCGCGGTAGCGCACCAGCAGTTGCTCGATGCCGGGGAAGTTCATCGTTTTTTCGGGCACGTACAGGTCGTAGCTGACGACGTTGTTCAACATTGTATTCAGCTGTTGCTTAAACGTCGCGAATTGCAGTCCGATGGTCCCGCCGCCAAACAGCTGTGCCTTGATGCCGACGTCGTAAGCCGCACGCACCAAGCCTGCCGAATCGGGCGGGTAGGAGGCGAGGAATATGAGGTCCGGGCTGGCCGCCTTGATCGGCCGCATGATGGAAGCGAAGTCGACGGTGTTCGATGGATACGTCCGATCGTAGACAATCTTCATTCCGTACTTCTTGGCATTGATGCGGGCGCCTTCCAACGCAAGCTGCGAATATTCCGCGTCGGCGCCGGTGAAGGCGATTGTCTTCGGCTTCGGAGTCATCGCGCTGGCAATTTCATAGAATCCGCGCGAGATTTCGGTCTTCGCTGTAGGACCGTTCGGTTGCAGTTGGAAATAGCGGTCGTATTTGAATTGATCGTTCAAGGCCAAAGCAAACAGCGACAAGAACACCTTCTTGTGCTGGATTACGGTGGGCATCGCTGCGGCGGTCGGCACCGTAGCATAGCCCGAGATCACCAAGTCGACTTTGTCGATGTCGAGCAGTTTGGAATAGATGGCGGGGACTGTCGCCGGGCTGCTCTGATCATCGTAATAGACCAACTCGATCTTGCGGCCGAGCAGCCCGCCTTTTGCATTCATTTCCTCGGCCCAGATTTGATAGGTCAGAAGCGCGGCTTTGCCGCCGCCGGCGAGGCCGCCGCTCAGCGCCATGCTGAATCCGATTTTGATCGGCGGCTGGTTCTGAGCCAGCGCGGGAAATGTCGAACTCAGCAGCGCTGAGCCGATCAGCGCGGTCGATTCGCGTCGGGTGATTCCGCTCATAGTGATTTCCTCCATAGGTCGGTGACCTTGCCGTTGACATTGGCGCAACCGTTCGGCGGATGCGTTTTGTTTGACGAGGGTGCTGCGCGTTGTTGAATGTCTGAGCTGCCGGTTGTTCACGCGGCCATCGAGAATGGTCGCATGATCGCGCTGAGGCCGCGACATTCCTTCGCGCACATCATCGAACAACGCACAGCGACGCGCGCTTGACTTAAATCAAAGGATTTCTGCTTCGAGTATGATTTTTCGTTCAGTGGGTAATAGTGGGATTGCTGCGCAAACGACCGTGGCTTCCAGGGAGGCTCGGCGGTTAGTTCTCCTGGGAGGATGGAGCGTGTGGAAGAGGCGCAGCGCGCTTATTACGTGCATCGTGCGACGGACGTCTAACGCCGTCGAGCCATCGTTATATCAGTCAAAAAATGTGACTGCGCCGGCCGCCGATGAGCGAGATGGAGACGGCTGATGGAATTCAGCTGGGACCTCGTCATCAACGCGATCGTCACCGGGGTCATCTTGGGCGGTTTCTACGCGTCGGTGGCGATCGGGGTGACCATCGCCTTCGGGATGCTCGACATCGTCAACATCGCGCACCCCGCGTTCATGATTGCCGGCGCGTATCTTGCGTTTTGGGGCAGCGAAAAATGTGGCTTCGACCCGTTCGTCTCAATGGCCGTTTTCGCGCCTTGCGGCTATCTTTTCGGGCGGGCGTTCTATCGGGCCTATCATTTTTTCTTCGAACGCCGCGGTGACGAGTCACTTCAAGGGCTTGCTTTCTTTTTCGGCATTCTCTTCATCGTTGAGATCGGCGTCGTTCTGATATTCGGCGTGGACTATCGCTCCATTAGCGAGCCCTATCTCGAATCCACGATCGGCGTAGGATTTGTCTCGGTTCCTTGGCGGATGCTGGTGCCGTTTCTTGTCGGTCTCGGCATGCTCGGTAGCATCAATCTTTACCTCTCGCGTACGTTCACCGGACGAACAATCTTAGCCGTTTCGCAAGACGTGGAAGCGCTGCGCCTGGTCGGCGCCAATCCAATCCACGCGAAGGAAGTGGCATTCGGCATCGCCGTTGCGACCGCAATCATTGCCGGCGTTCTACTCATCATCATTCAACCGGTCGAACCGTCGATCACGCGCGAATATATCGGGCGCGCGTTTGCGATCTGCGTTCTCGGCGGCATCGCGAGCATCCCAGGCACCCTGGTTGCTTCTCTGATACTGGGTGTAGCGGAAGCCCTGACGACGACGTTTTATGGCCCATCATGGTCGCCTGCCGTATCGTTCGGCCTTCTGCTGCTCACGCTCATCTTTCGGCCTGCTGGGATCTTCGGGCGATGAGCAACCAGGCCGCCTCTGTGCCTCCGTTGCGCAAGCCGCTGCCGGTGTCTGGCCGATCCCGCTCCGGCATGGCGATTATACTGATCGGCGTCGCCTTGATCGTTGCGACGATGTTGTTCGGCTCCCACATCGGCGAATACTATTATCTTGCGACCTATACGATCCTGCAATTCATCATTCTCGGCACCGCGTGGAACATCCTCGGGGGTTACGGCGGCTACGTCAATTTCGGTACGGCCGGCTTCTTCGCGATCGGCTGCTACACCACGATCGTTCTCAACAAGATTTTCCCGATGCCGCTTTTTTTTGAGATGTTCGTGGCGGCGGTCACTGCTGGGCTAATCGGACTAGGGACGGGATATTTGACATTACGCCTGCGCGGCGTTTTCTTTTCGATTGCGACGCTGGCGCTCGCCATCGTGCTGCAAACGCTCATCGTCAACTGGAGTTTCGTCGGCGGCGCGCGCGGCGTCTACGTCATAAGGCCGGCAGTCTCCGGTATCTTTATTTCATACGTTCAGTTCTTGGTCGTGCTTATGGTGGGGCTGGCGACGTTCGCCATATTCGTGGCTTGGGCAGTTGAAAAATCGTGGATCGGCATCGGCCTCGCGGCGATCAGGGACGATGAGGCGGCGGCGGAGACATCCGGCGTGCCAAGCCTTCGGCTCAAGCTGATTGCAACGACCGTGAGCGGCGCCTTGATGGGTATGGCCGGCGCGCCGTTTCCCTATTACGTTACCTATGTCGATCCGGCGACCGCCTTCGGCCTTGCGATTGCGGTTAATTCCATCGCCATGCCGCTGGTCGGCGGAACGGCCGCTTGGTGGGGGCCGGTCGTTGGCGCCATCCTGCTCGGTTCGGCGCAGCAGATCTTGACGGTCACGATTTCGTCGGCGGCAAATCTGTTTATTGTTGGAATCTTGCTCGTCGGCTTCCTGACCCTTGCCCCGAGAGGCGTGGTCGGCATCGTGCGCGGCTGGAAGCGGGGACGCCGATGATCCCGACCATCCTCGAGGCGACCCGCATCACCAAGCGGTTCGACGGCTTCGCCGCGCTCACCACGGTCGACTTCAGGCTGTTGAAAGGGGAGCGCGTCGGGCTCATCGGCCCCAACGGGTCCGGCAAGAGCACGTTCGTCAATTGCCTGACGGGAATCCTGGCGCCCGACGAAGGATCGATAACGTTCGACGCTCACGACATCACCAAAACTCCGGCATGGCTCAGGGCTAGGCGTGGTCTGGCGCGGACCTATCAGATCCCGCGGCCATTCCGTGGGATCACCGTTCGGGAAAATATTGAGGTACCATTGCGCTTTGCGGTCGGCCACACGTCGGCACGCGCCATCACCGAATCGGCGCAGGTGATCCTCGAGCAGGTCGGACTTGGCGACAAGGCCGAGTTCAGCCCGAGGGGGCTGACACAGGTTGAGTTGCGTAAGCTTGAGCTTGGGCGAGCGCTCGCCGCGCAGCCAAAGGTGCTGATTGCCGACGAAGTCATGGCGGGCCTTTCCGAAAGCGAAGTCGATGAGATCCTCGAACTCTTGAACCGGCTCAATGCGGAAGGGATTTCGATTCTGCTGATCGAGCACATCATGCGGGCCGTCATGTTGTTCTCGCAACGGATCGTCGTGATTGTCGCCGGCTGTAAAATCGCCGACGGGCTGCCCGACGATGTCATGAAGCAGGAGGAAGTCGAAAGGGCTTATCTTGGCGAATAGCATTGCCATCGAGGGGCTACATGCCGGGTACGGAGAGGTTCGCGTGCTCTCTGGCATCAGCATGAATGTGCAGGGCGGGGAGACGGTCGTTCTTCTCGGCACCAACGGCAATGGCAAGAGTACATTGATCAAATGCATCATGGGGCAGGTTCGCCCAACGGCCGGACGCATTGTGGCGGATATTGACGGAACGTCCCACGATCTGATCGGACGCAGCACCGAGGATATCGTTGGGCTTGGGATTTCGTTGGTCCCGGAGGGACGACGGCTGTTTCCCAAGCTGTCGGTAGAAGAGAACCTCTTGCTTGGCGCGTTTCGAGAATTTGCACGGACACGCATATCCAACAGCCTGGACTTTTGTTTCGAGGCGTTCCCGCGCCTGAAGGAACGACGGCGGCAACTGGCAGGCAGCATGAGCGGCGGTGAACAACAAATGCTGGCGATTGCACGTGCTTTGATGGCGTTGCCGAAGATATTGCTCGTCGATGAGCCGTCAGTTGGATTGGCTCCGATACTGGTTTCAAAGACGATCGAAACGATCGCGAATCTTAAACGACAGCTTGGCCTAACCGTCCTTATGGCGGAGCAGAACTTCCGGCAGGCAATCCGAATCGCCGACCGAGGTTACGTGCTCGTGCACGGCCAAATCGTACTTTCGGCCGACGACCCACAGGAGCTTCAGCAAAACGAGCTCGTCCGCCGGTATTATCTAGGCGTCGGGTAACGCAGTAGGATTGTGTATCGAGATGTCAGCGTTCTAGTTCGAGCTTGTACATTCTTATGCCAGCCGGCTGCGGAGAGTTTTTAAGTTGCCGATACTATTCCGCGTGGCCTAACCCTGCGTTTTCGCGTAATGAGCCAATCGCGCGCTGGTGAAGATGTCGAAAAGCTCGTGCGACTGACCATGCGCTCAGGCAAGACCGAAATAGAACGCATGCAACACGCCAGACTGTCCTTATCGTCAAGCGGGACAAGGTCACGGTCCAACTGGTCAGCTTCGACGGTGAGGCCGCCAAATACGGGCTTGCGCCTGGAGACGAGGTTATCGCGGTGCTGGTTCCTGCACACCGGCCGACCCGCTATTGGTTTGCTATTCCCGCGCTGCTGCTGCTTGGTGGCATCATCCTCCTGCAGCGCCGTCGGCAACGAATAAGGGTCACAGTGATCGTCGACGCTGCCGACCCTCTATAAGGCGGCAAATTGCCGTGCACCTCGTCAATCCGAAAGCCGAAAGGACCTCTTCAGTTCCTAGCAACGCCGAGCGTACTCAATTTTGGTGGACCGTTTATTTGCCTGTTCCAACCATTGGCTTTAACCTGCTCTATGCCTTCGTCACCGTTAGTCCGGGCCGTAGAGAGCTGGTCTGGGTCAATGTCGCGACGAACCCAACCGCTGAATGGATTGCACGCCAGTTAACCGAGGCATTCCCCAGGAATGGCGCCCCACACTACATCAGCCGCGACCGGGATAGAATCTACGCCAGCATTGTCGCACGCCGGATGGGTGCCACAGGCATCCGGGGCAAGCTTACTACACCGCCCTCATCTTGGCAGACTGCATTTGCCGAGCGGCTGACCGGATTGATCCGGCGCGAGTGCGTAGACGATTTCATCGTTTTAGGCGAGGCCCATCTGCGTCGGATTCTGCGAGTCTAAGCTGGCGATTCCAACGGCATAAGAACGCACCGGTCGTTGAACAACGATGTACCGCTCTCTCGCCCCGTTCAGCGGACCGGATCAATCAATTCACACGCGATCCTGGGCGGACTTCATCACCAATATGTCCGAGTTTAGGTTTCCGGTACACACAGGGACGCCAGCGCGTTGGGGCGGAAAGCTCACATAACCTCCACAATCGCTCCCCACGCAAAAGATTTGACTAAGGTCAAGGCGTCACAACGAACAACGGGCTGAAAGTAATGGGCCAATCAGACTTTAAGAGACTGCCAGGTTTTGGGTGAATTTCGGAGCAATTCCGTACACCAAATGCACGAAGTCCGCATTCACGGGCGGGGCGGGCAGGGCGCCGTGCTCGCCTGTGCGATCCTTGCCCAAGCGCTGATCGACGACGGCAAGCACGCGGTCGCCATTCCTTCGTTCGGGTTTGAGCGGCGCGGCGCGCCAGTGGCCGCCTTCCTGCGCTTTTCCGATGCGCCGATCCGGGCGATGACCAACGTCTATCACCCCGATTGCGTGGTCTGCATCGATCCGACCGTGCATCGCTCGGTTGACATCTATGCCGGCATGAAGCCGGGCGGCACCGTCGTGCTCGCCACCACGGCGAAGCCGGACGAGATGAAATTGCCCGACGCGGTCGAGCGCGTCGGTCTGTGCGACGCCGTCGGCATCGCGTTGCCGATCTACCGCAAGCCGGTGACCAATGCGGTCATGCTCGGCGCCTTCGCGCGCACCACCGGGCTGCTGTCGCTCGCGTCGCTCAAGGAGGCGCTCGAGCAGATGGATTTTCGCGACGCCGGCCTGACGCAGAACCTCGACGCGGTCGAGCGCGGTTACAACGAAACGCGGGTCTACGACCTCAGCAAGGTGGCGCATGCAGCGGCAGTCGCGTGACCACTTCGACGCGTCGACGATTCCCGACGATCTCGCGCCGATCGCCACCGTGCTTAGCAAGATGCTGCCGGGCGACTGGCGCAGCCAGCGGCCGGTGATCGACCGGCGCAAATGCGTCATGTGCTCGCTCTGCTGGCTCTATTGTCCGGTACAGTGCGTGACCGAGAAGCCGCGCTGGTTCGAGTTCGATCTGGCGGTGTGCAAAGGCTGCGGCGTGTGCGCGCAGGAATGTCCGCAGCGCGCCATCAGCATGGTCGAGGAGGCCGGGCGATGAGCGCCACCGCTGCCGCGACCAAGTCCAACAAGCCGGCCTATGTCGTATGCGAGGGCAACGAGGCAGCGGCCATCGGCGTCGGTCTGTCGCGTCCGGATGTGGTCGCGGTGTATCCGATCACGCCACAATCCTCGCTGGTCGAGCATCTTTCGCAGATGATTGCCGACGGCCGGCTGCGCGCCGATCTGATGAACGTCGAAGGCGAGCACGCGGTGCTTAACGGCCTGCAAGGTGTGGCGCTGGCCGGCGGCCGCACCTTCACCGCGACCTGCGGGCCCGGCCTCGCCTTCATGTTCGAGCCTTACGTACGCACGCCGGGCCTGCGTTTGCCGATGGTGGCCTCGCTGGTCACGCGCGATCTCTTGAGCCCGCAATGCGTCTGGGGCGGCCAGCAGGACGCTATGGTGGTGCGCGAGGCCGGCTGGATCCAGATGTATTGCGAGACCGTGCAGGAGATTCTCGACACCACGGTGATGGCCTACAAGATCGCCGAGCATCGCGACGTCATGCTGCCGGTTAACGTCTGCCACGACGGCAATTATCTGTCGTTCGGCGTGACGCGCGTCGAACTGCCCGAGCAGCAGGCAGTCGACGAGTTCCTCGGGCCGCCGAATATCAACTGGCACATCGCCCTTGATCCCGAACGGCCAATGGGCGTCGATCCGCTCACCGGCGGCGCCGGCGGGCCGGGCCCGCGCAATTTCGTGCGCTACCGCAAAGGTCAGTGCCGCGGCATGCAGAACGCGTTGCGCGTCATCCGCGAAGTGCACGCGGCCTGGGGCGAGCGCTTTGGCCGCTACCACGCGCCGCTGGTCGAGGAGTATCGCCTCGACGATGCCGATTACGCACTGGTCACCATCGGCAGCATGACCGGTGCCGCCAAGGACGCCGTCGACACCGCGCGCGATGCGGGGGAGGGCGTCGGGTTGATTAAGGTGAAGACGTTCCGCCCGTTCCCGCTCGAGGCGATGACCGCCGCCCTCGGCAAAGTCACACGCGTCGGCGTGGTCGACCGCTCGGTCAGTTTCGGCTGGAATTCCGGCCCGGTCTACCAGGAGACGCTGGGTGCGCTCTATCGCACTGGCAAGCAGATTTCCGCCATCAGCTTCATCGGCGGTTTGGCCGGCGCCGACATCACCGCCGAGCATTTCGCCCGCGCCATCGCGCTGACGCGCGAGGCGCAATTCGGCCGCGCGCAGGAACCGGTCTGGCTGAACGAGAACGACTGAGATGCAGAGCAAATACCTCATCATCGGCTCAAGCCACACGGCGCTCGAAGCGGCCACCGCAATCCGCATTATCGACACTGGCGGCACGCTCACGCTGCTCACGCGCGATGCGCATCTGCCCTATTCGCCGACCATTCTGCCGTATGTGGTGTCCGGCCGCGCACAGCCCGACAACGTGACGCTGCGCGACGCGGGTTATTTCCGCGCCAACTCCATCGTTTTCGTGCCCGGCGCAGACGTCGCGTCGGTCGATCCGACGCAGTTAACAGTGCGCCTCGCGTCAGGTGAAATCTGGCAATACGAGCGGCTTTTGATCGCCACCGGAGCCGCGCCCAGTCTTCCATCCGTGCGCGGCCTCAACGATGTGCGCTTTCACGTGTTGCGTTCGCTCGATGATGCCGTGGCCTTACGCCAAGCCATGCAGCGCGCCAAGTCGGCACTGGTACTCGGCGCTGGGCTGATCGGCATGCACGCGGCTGAGAACATGGCCAAGGCGGGCATCAAGGTCAGCGTAGTCGAGTTGCAGCCCTTCGCGCTGTCCGCCTATTTCCAGCCCAAGGCTTCGGCCATTATTGAACGCGCCTTTACCGAGCACGGCGTACGCATGCTGATGGGCCGCACGTTCGCCAGTATCGCGCGCGCGGGCGAGGGTATCGCTGCCAAGCTCGACGATGGCACCACCGTCGACGCCGATCTGCTGCTAGTCTGCACCGGCGTCAGGCCGAACATCGGCTTCCTCAACGGCTCGGGCGTCGAGACGGATGCCGGCATTCTGGTCGACGATCGCATGCGCACAAACGTCGCCAACGTCTGGGCGGCCGGCGATGTCGCGCAGGCGCACGGCTTCTGGGGCGACAAAGTCGTCAACGGCATATTGCCGAATGCCGTCGAGCAGGGCCGCACCGCCGGCGCCGACATGGCAAACGATGCCGGCGTGCAGCCGTTCCCGGGCGCGGTGCCGCTTAACACCTACAGTTTCTTCGGCCAACAGGCGATTTCAGTCGGCCATTCTGGCGGACCCGGCTCTGAGGTGACCGAGGCGGGCTCGGATGGGGGCTACCGGCACATTGTGCTCAAGGACGGGCGACTGGTCGGCATCTCGACCATCAACGATTTCGTCGACGCCGGCATCATGTGGCAGCTGATCCTGCGCCGCACCGATCTCTCGGCGGTGAAGGAACAGTTCATCGCCAATCCGCAACTCACCGGGCGGCAGCTGATGTCGCAGCATTGGCGGTAGCGCATGGCGAGCTGTTTCCCCACGCTGCAATTCCACGCCGAGCGCTGCGACGGCTGCTACGACTGCATGACCGCCTGCGCGCAGGCGAAGTCGGGCACAGCCAACTTGGCGCAGTCGCGTATCCGCATCATGCCGGCCGCCAACGGCGGTGGCCCTGAGCTCGCGCTCTGTCGGCAATGCGCCGATCCAATCTGCGTAGCGAATTGTCCGTCAGGTGCGCTGGTCAAGAACGCCGACACCGGGGTGATTGACTGGGCCGGCAGCAAATGCGTCAACTGCCTGCTGTGCACGGCCGGCTGTTCTTACGCCGGCATCGTTTACGATGCCGAGGTGGGCCATGTGACGAAGTGCGACAGCTGCGACGGTGAGCCGGCCTGCGTGAAGGTATGCACCAAGGGCGCGCTCGAATATCGCACCGAGGCGGGCATCTTCAACGAATATGCCGATAAGGAGGATTTGTTCTGCCGCGGGCTTGCCGCCTGCCACGGCTGCAACTCCGAGCTCCTGATCCGCCACACCATGCGCAAGGTCGGTCCCGACTCGGTGGTGGCGGCGCCGCCCGGCTGCATCCCAGGCATGGGCACGGTCGGCTACAACGGACAGACCGGCGCCAAGGTACCGATCTTTCATTCGCTGCTCACCAACACCGCCACCATGCTGGCCGGCGTGAAGATGCAGTACAACCGCGTCGGTCGGAACGTCACCGCCATTGCGCTCGCCGGCGATGGCGGCACCTCGGATGCCGGCTTCCAGTCGGTGTCGGGTGCGGCCGAGCGCAACGATCCGATCCTATTCATCTGCGTCGACAACGAAGGCTATATGAACACCGGCATGCAGTCGTCCGGCGTGACGCCCTACGGTTCCTGGACATCGACCACGCCAGTCGGCGGCGCCATGCAGGGCAAGCGCACCGAGGCGAAGAACCTGCCGGTCATCATGACTATGCACAATTGCTCTTACGTCGCCACGGCCTCGACCGCGTACCTGGAGGACTATTACGCCAAGCTCGCCAAGGCGATCGAGGTGTCGAAGACCGGCATGGCCTACCTGCACGTCTACGCGCCGTGCCCGACCGGCTGGCGCTTTCCGTCGTCGATGACCACAGAAGTCTGCCGCATGCAGGTTCGCACCAATTTCATCGCGCTGTGGGAGTACGATCCGACGAACGGTCTGCGCTTCACGCATCCGGTCGAGCGGCCGGAGCCGGTGGCGAACTATCTCAAGCTGATCGGGAAGTATCGGCACCTAAGCGAGGAACAGATCGCCCACATCCAGCGCACAGTGGATGAAAAGATTGGATACCTGCGGCAATTGACGCAGATGGCTACAGCTCGCGGCGTTCCCCTAACTTCTTGACTCGGAAAAATCTACCTTCCGGCGATCCAAAGTTCGGCCTCACTGCAGTAAGGGCCAGACTCCAGTTCAATCTGGATTAAACCGCGGGGGCAACGTCACTCTCCCACAGAGCATCTCTGGTTTTCTCGGGTAGATCGCCAGACGATACCCACACGTCGCTGTCACCAGATCGGGCAAAGTATTCACGACAAACCTGCTGGTGCTCGTCCGGAAGTTCGGAATTGACTCCGTAAGGGTCAAGTGTCTGCGCATACACCCACATGACCCGGGCGGCGGCGGTGCCGGCGCCATCATGCCGACAGTCTCAGTGTTCGGCACTCGTTGGAGGCGATCTCAGGCGGCCTCTATCTTCCGTCACGCGTGACGGCGTGACGATCGGCGGCTTGAACACCATTCTGTACCACCCCTTTGTACCAATGGGCGGTTACGGAACTGCTGATGTGGCGGGAGATACTGAAGACTCAGCTCTTTTTGCTTGAACTGGCGGAGAGGGAGGGATTCGAACCCCCGATACCCTTGCGAGTATGCCGCATTTCGAGTGCGGTGCATTCAACCGCTCTGCCACCTCTCCGTACGCCCGGGAATCGCCCGAAAAACGCCGATTTGGACGGCTGCTATGTAGCCAAGCGGGCCAAGACAGACAAGGCTTCGCCGGCGTATATTGTCGGCAGCCCCCGAAACCCGGCCTGCAACGCGCAGAAACCATGCTCGCCGCCGACAAACGCGACCGCCTCGACAAGGAATTGCTCCGCGTCCTCATGACGCTCGGCATGGTCGCGGCGATCACCGTCTTCGTCCTCGCCCTCGTCAGCGAAACCGGGCTCGAACACGGCTCAGTCGTCTATCTGATACCGGTGGTGGTCGCCGCCGTGCGCTGGGGCATCGTGCCAGCGATCGTCGCCGCCGTCTGCGGCGTGCTCGCCTCGGCCTTCTTCTTTTATCCGCCGATCTACAGCTTCCGCATCACCAATCCGCACGAAGTCATCAACCTGATCCTGTTCGTCTTCGTGGCGGTGGTGGTGAGCCAACTGGCGACCCGGCTCAAGCAGCAGCTGGAGACCGCGCGCCAGCGCGAAATCGACCTGCGCGACCTCTATGCCTTCTCCCGGCGGCTGGCCGTGGCCTTCGACGTGTCCGACATCCACGCGGCGATCGAAGATCACCTCGCCGCCGTCACCCAACGCAAGGTCGTTCTGTTCGCCGGCGCGCGCGACGCGTCGGCCTCGAGCGGGCGGCACGCCGGCGTCGCCGTGCCGGAGCCGGTGCGCGCCGAGGTCGTCAGGGCCGCGTCCGGCCGGCCCGACGGCAACAGCGGCGTCATGGTGAGCGCCGAGAGCGGCGACGTCTGGCTGGTGTGCGCGGTATCGCCCAAGAGTCCCGAATTCGGCGTCATCGCCATCAATCTCGGGCGCGAATCCAAGGACGGTTCGAACGAGATGCGCATCCGCGTCGGCGCGGTGCTGGCCGACGCCACCGCCACGCTGGAGCGGCTGGGCGTCGCGCACGCGATCAGCGAGGCGCGCATGCGCTCGCAGACCGAAGACCTGCGCGAGGCCTTGATCGGCTCGGTCAGCCACGAATTGCGCACGCCGCTCGCCTCGATCCTCGGCGCCGCCACGGTGTTGAGCGCGGCGCCGGCGCTGGCCAACGAAAAGAAGCTCAAGGCGCTGGTGCACGACGTGCGCGACGAGGCCGAACGCCTCAACCACGACATCCAGAACCTGCTCGATGCCAGCCGCATATCCAGCGACGGCGTCAAGCCGCACACCGAGTGGGCCGATCCCGCCGACATCGTCAATTCGGCAATCGAACGCTGCCGCCGCCGCCTAGCCGAGCGCCGCCTGGTGCTCGATCTGCCGGCCGATCTGCCGCTCATGCACGTCGATCCGGTGCTGGTGCAGCAGGCGCTGGTGCAGATCTTCGACAACGCGGTGAAATATTCGAAAGCCGGCTCGCAAATCACGGTCGGCGCGAGCGCCGCCGACGGCCGCATGATGCTGCGCGTCGCCGACCAGGGCGCCGGCTTGACCACCGACGAGCAGGCGAAGATGTGGGGCCGCTTCGCGCGCGGCGACCGCCACACCGCAACCACCAGCGGGTCCGGCCTCGGCCTGTGGATCGCCTCGGCTTTCATCGCCGCCAATGACGGCAAAATCAACGCCGTCAGCGAAGGTCCCGGGCTTGGCGCCACCGTGTCGATCGAACTGCCGCTGACGCAAGGCGCAGTCTCGCAATTGGAAGGCGAAGCAGATGAATGAGCCGTCCCCGATCGTCCTCGTCGTCGACGACGAGATTCAAATCCGCCGCTTCTTGCGGACCGGTTTCGAGCTCAATGGCTTCGTCGTGCACGAGGCTGCGACCGGCGCCGAAGCGATCCGCTCGGCCACGCTGCGGCCGATCGACCTCGTCATCGTCGATCTCGGCCTGCCCGACATGGACGGCGCGGAAGTCGTCGAGCGCATCCGCGCCTGGTCGATCGTGCCGATCATCGTGCTGTCGGTGCGCTCGAATGAAGCGCAGAAGGTGCACCTGCTCGAGCTCGGCGCCGACGATTACGTGGTCAAGCCGTTCGGCATGGCCGAGCTCTTGGCGCGCGTGCGCGTGGCGCTGCGCCGGCAGATGCGCGCGGTCTCCGGCGAGCCGACCGTCAAGGTCGGGCCGCTCACCATTGATCTCGCCGCCCGCGCGGTAACGCTCAACGGCGCCCGCCTGACGCTGACGCCGAAGGAATACCGGCTGTTGCAGGTGCTGGCGCAGCACGCCGGCAATGTGGTGACCCACCAACATCTCTTGAAAGAAGTGTGGGGCTCGATCCACATGCACGACACGCATTACCTGCGCATCTTCGTGCGCAAGCTGCGGCAGAAGATCGAGCCGCACCCGGATTCGCCCAAGATCCTGGTCACCGAACTCGGTGTCGGCTACCGGCTGGCGCAGGACAGCGAGGCCGACAACAGCGGTGGCGCCATGGCCGGCGCTTCGGCCAAGAGCGAGGGCTGAGCGAGCTCCGTGATCGGTTAACCCTCGGCTTTCTTGACATTTTGCGGCGAGACCCTTCATAAGCATGGCCGGCGCGGACCCTTGGGTCCGCGTGCTTTTTCAGGGGCTGGTTAAGCCCTTAAAAACACACAACAAACCGACTGAAAGAAGCCGGTCCGGAACCCTCCGAGCACCGGGATCGAACACGAGAGGAAGAATGATGTTCGCAGTCATCAAAGCCGGCGGCAAACAATACCGGGTGGCCGCCGAAGACGTGATCCAGGTCGACCGGGTGACCGGCGAGCCGGGCCAAGTCGTCGAGTTCGGCGAAGTGCTGCTGCTCGGCGGCGAAACCCCGCAGATCGGCACGCCGACGGTCGCGGGCGCCACCGTCGCCGGCGAGGTGCTCCAGCACACGCGCGGCGACAAGGTGATCGCCTTCAAGAAGCGCCGGCGCAAGAATTCGCGCCGCAAGCGCGGCTACCGCCACGAGTTTTCGGTGATCCGCATCACCGAAATCCTCACCAATGGCGCCAAGCCCGCGAAGGAACCGCCGCCGCGGCCCCAGCGCGAGCCCAAGGCGAAACCACCCGAGGGCGACGGCGAGGCCGAGCCCAAGGCCGCCAAGCCAAAGGCGAAGGCCAAAAAGCCGGCCGCAAAAAAGCCTGCGGCCAAAAGCAAGAAAAAGTGAGATGATTCCTTCACGGAATCGGTGTAGACAGGTCCTGAGTTAAAGAGAGCAGTCATGGCGCATAAGAAAGCAGGCGGATCCTCGCGAAACGGCCGCGATTCAGCGGGCCGGCGGCTCGGCTTGAAGTCGACCGGCGGCGAAATCGTGCTCGCCGGCAATATTCTCGCGCGTCAGCGCGGTACCAAATGGCATGCCGGCCGCAATGTCGGCTGTGGCAAGGATCACACGCTGTTCGCGCTCGTCGATGGAAAGGTTCAGTTCGCTACCAAAACCAAAGGCCGCACCTACGTGTCGATTGTACCGATGACGGAGGCTGCGGCCGAGTAAAGGTAGACCAAAATTCGAGGTCTGCCGGACATCCAGTCGAACCGGCGGAACTCAATGGGTTCTGAGAGGGGGAGACGGGTGACCGGCTCCCCCTCTTCGCATTTCAACGCAGCCCGCGTTGAGACAAAGGAGCCCGTGCCATGACACTGCTGGAACGCATCCCAAGAGAGACCTTCCACGAGGGCAGTATCCCCGTCCTCGAGACCAAGCGGCTTGCGCTGCGCGCGCCGCGTCTTGAGGACGCTAAAACGGTAGCGGCTCTCGCCAACGACCGCCGCATTGCCGAGAACACGGCGCGCATTCCGCATCCGTACAAGATGGCGGATGCCGAGAGTTTCATTGCCGGCGCCAACCAGGCCGGCGGCGAGGCGGTGTTCCTCATCACGCTGCGCGACGGCACGATCATCGGCGCCTGCGGCGTGCTGCAGCAGGAGCCCGCGCCCGAGCTCGGCTACTGGCTGGGCGTCGAGCATTGGGGCAAAGGCTACGCCACCGAGGCGTTGCACGCGGTGATCGACTTTGCCTTCACCGATCTCGCGCACGAGTCGCTGCAAGCCGGCGCCCGCGTCACCAACCCGGCCTCGCGCCGCGTGCTGGAGAAATGCGGCTTCCAGTGGACCGGAGTCGGCCTCTATCGCATCAGTTCGATCAAGTCCTCGGCGCCGATCGACCGCTTCCGCCTTGAACGCGGCATCTGGTCGGCGCTCAAGACCTGGGGCCGCTCGAAGAAGGTGATGTGAGCTTCCCTCTCCCCGCACGCGGGGAGAGCTTGAGACGGGCGCTGGCGTCGGGCGCGGGTTTGCGCAAAACTGGCCAAAAATATCGTCAGGGAGGATGACAATGGCTTACGCCCTCGACCAGTTCATCGCCGACTGTAAAACCACGCTCGCCCGCGACCCTGGACCGGCCGGGCGCGAACAGGTGCGCGGCAACCTCGAGCGCCTGCTGGCGAATCCCGCGTTCGTCAAAACTTATTGCGGCGACGACCAGCCGCGCGGCGTGAAGGTGTTGTACGAGGACCCCAAGCTCGGCTTTCAGGTGCTCGCGCACATCAACGCGAAGGCGCACAAATCGCCGCCGCACGATCACGGCGCCTCCTGGGCGATCTACGGCCAGGCCACCAAATACACCGACATGACCGAATGGGCGCGGGAAGACGACGGCAGGAATCCCAATCGCGCCAAGCTCAAACCGGCGAAGTCATACCGGCTCAATCCGGGCCAGGCCGGCATCTATCAGGACGGCGCCATCCACTCGATCGACTATCCCGACGACGCCCGCTTCGTGCGCGTCACCGGCACCGATCTGGAAAAGATCAACCGCATCAAGATCGATCTGAAAACCGGCGCGGTGGAGCAGATCCACGCCCGCCAGGCGTCGTAGCTCTCTCCTTCACCTCTCCCCGCGTGTGCCGCGATCCCCCTCCCCGCGCACAGGGAGAGGTGAAGAAAGCAATCCGATGGCCACCGAGAAACTTCCCCGCCCCCTCCCCGCTTCCTCCGTCAAAGCCACGCTCGGCGACGGCGGCGAATTGGCGCTGATCGACCTGCGCGAGGAGCTGATTTTCTCGCGCAGTCACCTGCTGTGGGCGCGCAACGTCCCGCTCAGCCGGTTGGAGCTGCGCTTTGCGCAGCTGGTGCCGCGCAAGGCGACGCGCATCGTGCTGATCGACGACAATGACGGGCTTGCCCGGCGCGCCGCCGCCGTTCTCGCCCGCGCCGGCTATGGCGACATTTATTATCTCGACGGCGGCAACGCCGCCTGGGCCGCGGCCGGCTTCGAATTGTTCTCCGGCGTCAACGTGCCGAGCAAGGCCTTCGGCGAATTCATCGAGCACGCGAGCGGGACGCCGAGCGTCAGCGCCGACGAGCTCAACGCGCTGATGCGCGCCAAGACCAACATGGTCGTGCTCGACTCGAGACCGCTCGACGAATATTCGCGCGTCTCCATCCCGGGCGGCATCAACGTGCCGGGCGCCGAACTGGTGCTGCGCGTGCACGACATCGCGCCCTCGCCCGACACGCTGATCGTGGTCAATTGCGCCGGGCGCACGCGCAGCATCATCGGCGCGCAGTCGCTGATCAATGCCGGCGTGCCGAACAAGGTGGTGGCGCTGCGCAATGGCACCATGGGCTGGCATCTCGCCGGCTTGACTTGCGACAAGGGCAAGTCGCGCCGTTTTCCGGCGGTGACGCCCGACGGCCTCGCCTGGGCAAAGCACGCGGCCGCCGCAGTCGCGCGCAGGTTCGACATCAACTGGATCGTTCCGGCAACGCTGGAGCGCTGGCGCGCCGACGAAGCCCGCACGACCTACGTGTTCGACGTGCGCGACCCGGGCGAATATGCAGCTGGCCACTATTTCGGCGCGATCCCGGCGCCAGGCGGACAGCTGGTGCAGGCGACCGATCAATATGCCGGCACGCTCGGCGCGCGCATTGTGCTCAGCGACGACAACGAGGTGCGCGCGGTGATGACCGCCTCCTGGCTCAGGCAGATGGGCTGGCGCGACGTCGCGGTGCTGCCGGAAGCGGGCGGTGAAACGGGCG